>PWTE01000101.1 GCA_003563915.1 Nitriliruptoraceae bacterium | reverse complement strand
TGGTAGTCGGGGTAGAACATCGGGATCAGCCCGACGTCGGACGCGCCCTGCACGTTGTTCTGGCCGCGCAGCGGGTGCAGGCCGCTGCCGGGCCGCCCGATGTTGCCGGTGATGGCGCACAGCGAGATCAGGCAGCGGGCGTTGTCCGTACCGGTCGTGTGCTGCGAGATGCCCATGCCCCAGAAGATGATCCCGGCGCCCGCCTCGCCCCAGATGCGGGCGACCTGCCGGATCTGCTCCTCCGGGACGCCGGAGATCTGCGACGCCCGTTCCGGCGGGTACTCCGCGACCGTCTCCTTGAGCTCCTCGAAGTTCCGGGTCCGAGAGGTGACGTAGTCGTCGTCCACCAGGCCCAGCCGGATGATCTCGTGGAGCACCCCGTTGTAGAAGGCGACGTCGGTGCCGGGCTTGAGCTGGCAGAAGAGGTCGGCGTGGTCGGCGACCGTGCCGGCCCGCGGGTCGATGTAGATGATGGTCGTGCCCTGCCGGCGGGCCTGCTTGAAGAACGACGAGGCCACCGGGTGGTTCGCGGTGGCGTTGCTGCCGGTGATGATGGCGACGTCGGCATTGACGATGTCGCCGTAGGTCGTGGACACCGCGCCGGAGCCGATGCCCTCGAACAGCGCGGCGACGCTGGACGCGTGGCACAGGCGGGTGCAGTGGTCGACGTTGTTGGTGTGGAACCCGGCACGGATCAGCTTCTGGAAGAGGTAGGCCTCCTCGTTGGAACACTTGGCCGACCCGAAGCCCGCGATCGCCTGCGGGCCGCGCTCGCGGTGGATGTCAGTGAGCCGCTTGGCGACGAGGTCGAGCGCCTCGTCCCAGGTCGCCTCGCGGAAGTAGGGCAGGACCTCGGACGGATCGACCAGCCCACCGGGCTTGCGTCGGCGGTCGCCACGCTTGCCCCCCGGACCGTGGTCGCCGTCGCCGTCCGCGTCGCCGCGCACATCGGCGGTCAACGGGCCCTTCGGGTAGGCGTCGTCACGGCGGATCAGCGGCACGGTCAGCCGTTCGGGCGAGGCGGCGTAGTCCCATCCGTAGCGGCCCTTCACGCACAACCGACCCTGGTTGCCGGGCTGGTCGCGGCCCTCGGCGAAGGCGATGGCGTCCCGTTCGGGGTCCTTGTAGTAGGTCAGCGCGCAGCCCACCCCGCAGTAGGGGCACACGCTGTCGACCGCGATGAGCTCCTCGCGTGGACGGATCGGGACACCGTTGATGGGCTTGTTCGTGAGTGCCCCGGTCGGGCAGGCGGCGACGCACTCACCGCAGGTCACGCACGACGAGGAGCCCATCGGGTCGTCCAGGTCGAAGGCGATCCGGGTGGTGTAGCCCTTGCCGGTGCGCCCGATCACGTCGTTGTTCTGCACGTCGTCGCAGGCGCGCACGCACCGGTCGCACAGGATGCAGGCGTCGTGGTCGACCGAGATGACGGGGTTCGAGCCGTCCTTGCCGCGCCCCGACCCGCAGGGCAGCGCTCCGTCGTCGGTCTCGCCCCCGGCGCTGACCTCGTAGCGGTCCGCCAGTGCGAGCAGTTCGTTGTCGGCGGTGGTCGTCTGCTTGGGGTCCTCCTCGCGCGGCGGCTGGTCGGCGAGCAGCAGCTCGGTCAGCACCTTCCGGCTGCGTTCGACCTCCTCGGTCGCGGTCTGCACCTCCATGCCGTCCTCGCAGGGACGGACGCAGGCGGCGGCCAGCGCGCGCGCACCGACGTCGACGACGCAGACGCGGCACACCCCGACGGGGTCGTACCGCTCGTCGTGGCACAGCACCGGGATGTCGATCCCGGCGTCGCGGGCCGCGTCGATGATCGTGGTGCCCGGGGGCACCTCGACGCGGTGGCCGTCGATGGTGACGGTGAGCGTCGTCGCGGCGTCGTCGGCTGCGGTGGTCGGGGGCAGTGAGGTGGCGGTCATGGTCGGGCTCCCGTCGGCTGCAGCGTGGCGGGGGGTTCGGGTGGGTTGGTACTGCCCGGGCGGGCGGGGTCAGGCAGGTCGTCGCTGAGGCACAGGTCGGCGTAGGCGTCCGCGTCCGGCAGGCCGTCTCCGTCCAGGCCGCGGCCGCGGTGGTAGGCGGCGATCATCCGGGTCAGGGTGGGCTCGTCCAGACGCACGGTCCGGCCCGACTCCAGGGTGACGGGCGTGTCCAGGAGACGGCGAGGCAACCCGTCGTCGGCAAGCGTCCAGCCAGCCCGCAGGTTGAACATCCGCTTGGCGAGCACGATGCGACGCGCGGTCGCGCGTAGCTCGTCGCCGTCCATCAGCCAGCCCGTTACCAGCGTCAGCAGTTCCGACCACTCCTCGAAGGGCTCCTCGAACACCCCGCGCAGGAACTTGCACAGGATCATCGAGTCGATGATCGCAGCGCGGTCCTCGGTCTCGATCGCGGCGGTGACGTGGGCGTCACCTGGGGCGAAGCGGTCGAGCTCCCCGCCGAGGTCGGCCTCGTAGGCCCCGGAGCGGTTGTGGTCGGCGCCGCGGGCGTTGACCGCCAGGCCGAGCGCCATCGCCGGCAGGGTGCGTGGGTCGTAGCCGGGAAGCTCGAGCCCCTTGACGGTGACGGTCAGCGCCTGGGCGGCCGGGCCAAGCTGCGCGGCGGCCCGTGCGGACCCCTCGGCCAGCAGCGGACCGATGCCGCTCCCGTCGGCGATCTCGTCCAGTGCACGCAGCAGCGCGGCGCCGTCACCGAACCGCAACCAGGGCAGATCGAGCAGGCCCGCTTCCGCACAGGACATCGCCCAGGCGATGGTGCCGCCGGCGGAGATGGTGTCGATCCCGAGCTCGTCGCAGCGCGCACTGGCGCTCAGCACGGCGTCAGGGTCGGACACCCCGCACAGCGGGCCGAGCGCGTAGACGTTCTCGTACTCGACCCGGGTGCTGCCCCCGCCCTTGGTGGCGTAGATGTGCTCGCAGCCGATCGAGCAGGACGCGCACGACGCGCGGGCGACGTGACGCAGGTCGTGGAGCTCCTCGGCCGCCAGCGCGGGCGCTTCGGCGAAGGTGCTCGCCCCGAAGTTGTTGGTCGGCAGCGTGTTGATGGCGTTGAAGGCCAGGAGGTTGCCGAGCGTGCCGAGCTCGCGGTACTTGGCCGTCGCCGGACCGAAGGACCGTTCCCGCAGGTCACGCGCGGCCGCCAGGACCCCGTCGGGATCGGCGATCGCCACCTTGGTCGCGGCCCGGACCGCGACGGCTTTGAGGTTCTTGGCGCCCAGCACGGCCCCAAGGCCCCCGCGGCCCGCGTGGCGGCCGTCGTGGGAGATCGTCGCGTACCGCACCCCGGCCTCGCCGGCCGGACCGATCGCGGCGATGCGCCACCCGCCACCGAAGCGCTGGCCCAGCACGGCCTCCGTCTCCTCGGCGGAGCGGCCCCAGACGTCGTCGGCGTCGACCAGTCGGGGCCCGTCACCGTCGACGAGCAGGACCGACGGGCGCTCGCAGCGCCCCTGCACCGCGATGGCGTCGTGGCCCGTGAGCTTCCCGGCGATCGCGAAGTGGCTGGACGCCAGCGCGTCGGTCAGCATGCCGGTCAGCGGCGAGCGGGCGACGACGGCGAACTTGGCGCTGGTCGTCAGCGGCGTACCCACCAACGGGGAGAAGACGAACGCCAGCACGGACGCCGGCTCCAGGGCGTCGACCGACGGGTCGGACAGCTCATGCAGCAGCCAGGTGCCGAGGCCCACACCGCCGAGATAGCGCCGCAGCACCTCGTCCGGAAGCGGCACCGTCCGGCCATGACCGGTGCCGAGGTCGACCAGCAGCGCCTGGTTGAAGTAACCGCCCGCCACGACTCAGCCCCCTGCGTCGGCGGACAGGAACGCGATGCGATCGCCGGCGACCAACGGCGTGGCCGGGTCCCGAGTGATGCGTTCGCCGTTGAGCGCGGCGACGACGTGACGATCGAGCGTGATCCCGACCGCGTCGGCGGTCGCGCCCAGGGTCGCGGCAGCGACCTGACACTCCCCGCGCCCTCCGTCACGCGCCAGTGTGCCGAAGCGTTCGACCGTCACCTGGGGGAGCGGCTCGGCGAGCGCTGCGTCGTACTCCTCCGGTGTGTTGATGTTGCGGACCGAGGTCAGCTCAGGATCCGTGGCGGCCAGGGCCGGGTCGGCGAGGAGTTCCTCGTCGGACAGCCAGCGGGTCCGGCAGGCGTCCAGGACCATCGCGGGTTTGCGTGCCCCGTCGGCCAGCAGTCGCTCGACGGTGGGCGCCAGCGTGGTTCGGTAGCCGGCCGCCAGCGGCTGCCGATGTCCACGGGCCCGTGGGACGACCGCGTCCGTGTCGTCGTCGAACCCGGCGAGCACCCGACGCACGTAGTTCGGGTGGAGGAACGGCAGGTCCGTCGAGCACAGGAACGCGAGCGCGGCACGGTCCGCCATGTGGCGCAGGCCCACCGCGAGTCCCTGCATCGGTCCGAGCCCCTCCTGGTCGTCGTCGACCACCTCGACGTCGTCGGGCAGGTCCGGCAGGTCCTGGCCCGGGGCGCGGACGACGACCACGTCACCCTCGACGGCGCGTCCCACGATCCCGACGGTGCGTCGCAGCAACGTCACTCCATGCCACTCGAGGTGCGCCTTCGGCGCACCCATCCGCGAGGACCGGCCTCCTGCCAGCACGATGCCCACGGCTCCCATCTGGTCAGCCTACCGCTGGAGATCGTACGACGCTCCAGACGCAACCGTTGCGTCCTGCGCGCAACGGTCCAGGGTTTCCACAGCGACGAGATGGCCCGTCCCCGAGCCGCTGGAGCTGTCAGGCTGAGGTTCCTCGGGTCACTACCACCGGAGCCGCCATGACCGCATCCCCAGCTCGCGCCACGATCGCCGTACCGGAGCGCACCGCCCAGCTCGCGGCCGAGGTCGTGGCCACGCCGCAGGTGGCCACCATCGACCGGTGGGATGAAGGGCCGGCCAGTGGCACCGCGACGGGGATCGGGGCGTCGGCCTGCGCCGCCTGTGACCGCCTGGCCTTCGTCGTCGTCGATCCGTGGCAGCGTCGTGAGGTCACCTCCCCCGACGCAGCCGCGGACATCCTCGCGCCACGGTTCGTGGGCGCGGACCGCGAGCGCTGCGTCGTGGCGCTGCTCGATACGAAGCACCGGCTGCTGGACGTGGCGGTGGTAAGTATCGGCTCGCTCGACCATACGTTCATGTCGCCACGGGAGATCCTGCGTGACGCGCTGGTGGCCAACGCCGCGGCGATCGTGGTCGCGCACAACCACCCCTCCGGCGACCCCGAACCCTCGCCTGATGACGAGCAGGTGACCCGACGGCTGGTCCGGGCAGGAGAACTGGTCGGGGTCGACGTGCTCGATCACCTGGTCGTCGCGGGGGAGCGGTGGGTCAGCCTCGCTCGACGAGGCGTGGTGTGAGCGGTTGGCCCGACTCCGCTCCCGCGCCGGAGGCCAGGGCGTGCATGCCGCCGAAGGTCGCGTCGCGCAGCGCCATCACCAGCCGCTGCGAGCTGCGCAACGACACGCTCTGGGCGTCGCCGAACATCTCCAGAAGCCAACGGGTTCCACCGGGATCGGTGCAGGCCACACCGATCATGTACTGCAATCCGTGATCCGCGAGGAGCTCACGCTCGGCGGGATCAGCCTCGGGGTCGTTGACATCCACGACGATGCTGCCGGTCTCGAACGCGGCCACCGTGGCCGGGTAGTCCTCGAGGTCGTAGACCTCCTCGGTCACCGGGACCGAGCCTCCCTGCGCTCGTGCGCGGCGCAACTGCAGGCGGTCGATGTGCAGTTTCGAGCTCTCGGGCTGGACGACGCTCAGCGTCCAGCGGTTGAGGTCGAACATGATGACCGACAGCTCCCCGAGCGTGGTGAGTCGGTCGCGGGTGGACGTCACGTCGTCCTCGATGGCGTCCACCCACCGCTGGGAGACGCCGATCAACTGCTCCCGCGTGACCATGTCCCGGAAACGTCGTCGTATCGGAGCTGTGGCCCCGTTCGTGCTGACCAGCGCCGCGGCTTCGGTATCGAGGACGATCGGGATCCCCCGCCGTTTCGCGGCGTACTGAGCAGCGTCGGCCCGTTCGAGGAGGTCCCCGAAGCTCTCGACCCCACCGTGGTTGGTCGCGATCCCCGCGGAGAGCCGAGGCTGTGGCGGCGGGCCTTGATCGAGTTGCTCCTGGACGACCCGCATCAGCTGACGGGCCCGCTCCGCGTCTCCGGTCAGGACGACACAGAACTCGTCGCCGCCGAGGCGCCCGGCCAGCCCGTCGGGTTCGTGCATCGTGGCTCGCTGCAGCGTGTCCGCCACCGTCACCAACAGCCGGTCGCCTTCGGCGTGGCCGTACTCGTCGTTGATCTCCTTCAGCCCGTCCACGTCGATCATCAGTAGGGAGACCGGGGTGTCGCGCTTCGGGTCCGCGAGCAGGGAGCCGGCGATGTCGTCCAGGCGACGGCGGTTGGCCAGGTGGGTCAGAGGATCCTCGTGGACCATCCGCGCCAGGCGGCCGACGTCCTGGGACCGGGCGATCGCCACACCGACGAAGCTCGCGACCGCGCTGAGATCTGGGCCGTCGGCGACCGTGAACGGAGGGTCTCCGAGCGACGAGCTCACGTACAGCTCACCCCAGACCACGTCGTCGATCACGATGGGAACGACGGCACGGGACCCCTTCCCGCTGCGCTTGAGAGCCGCCAGCGCCGCGGGGTCAGCCGCCAGGTCATCGAGCGACACGACCGACATCCGTCGCTCGAACAGCCGCTCCGCCAGCTCCGGGTGGTCGGCCAGACGGTAGACCTCGTCCGGTGGTCGAGTCTCCGCCCACGGGGCCAGTTCGCCGACGTTGATGAGCGTCCGGAGCCGGCCCTCGTCCTGCTCCCACCGCGAGATCGACAGCGAGGTGGCGCCGAGTGACCGGCGCGCTTCGTCGGCCGTGAGCTCCAGTACGTCCTCCAGTTCGCCGCTCGACCCGATGGCTCGTGCCAACCCGAGGAGCGCGCGCAACCGGTTAGCGGCGTCGTCACGCTCCCGGAGCCGCTGCTCCAGGACACGTAGATCGTTGCGGGGTCCCGAGCTCGACCGAGGATCGGCCCACCAACGGTCGACCCGGTCCCGCAGGTTGGCGTCCACCTCGGGGTCGGGATGCGCGGCCAGGAGCACCGGGTCGTAGGTGGGCTCCCCGTTGGCGCGCGCCGTCGCGATAGCCCAGGCCGTCCGAGCGACCGCGCCGGGTGGGGTGGACCTCCCGATGATCGGGGGGATGCGCAGCAGATCGAGCAGCTCCCGTGCCGAGATGCTGCAGGTCGTCTCGTTATCCGTCAGTCCCGACAGGCGGTCGGGAGCGTCCGCGATCCCCGCCAGGAGCACCGAGGTGTCGACGTGGTTGCGACCGCCTCCGAGCACGCCGGCGATGATCGCCGCCACGATCGTGGCCTGCTGGCGCCGCTCGCCTCCATCCGGATCCATCGCGGCGTAGACGTTGGTCAGCGACAGGGCGAGGTCCGTGGACTCGCTCGAGAGCAGCCGACCCGAGTCGATGGTCCGCGTGAGCGATCCGGACCGCAGCGCCGTCGCCGACCGCAGGTCCAACTCCTCTGGACGGACCGGGCGTTGGAACAGGTAGCCCTGTCCGTACTGACAGCCCCACGCCAGGAGGGTGCGGGCCTGGTCGCTGGTCTCGACCCCTTCGCCGACGAGATCGAGGCCCAGGGAGCGGCCCATCCCGATAGCCGCCTGGACGATGACGGCCCGTCCTCGGACACTGTCGTCCTCGTGCCCGACCGAGGCGATGAACGATCGGTCGAGCTTCAGCTTGCGGGCAGGGGTCGCCGCCAGCAGGTCGAGCGATGCGAACCCGGTGCCGAAGTCGTCGAGCGCTACCTCGATGCCCATGGAGGCCAGTGATACGAGGTTGTGCTGCGAGGTGCCATCGCGTTCCAGGGCGGCGCTCTCCGTGATCTCGAGCACGAGCGCGTCCGGTGGCAGCTGGCAGGTACGCAGGACCCGATGCAGGACGTCGAGGTAGTCCGCCTCGCGCAGTTCCAACGGCGAGACGTTGACGTGGACCTGCAGGTCGTGAGCCCCTTCGTACCGCCAGCGTGCGAGTTGTGCGCAGCTGGTCGCAAGGACATGTGCACCGAGCGCGACGATCAACCCGGAAGCTTCCGCCACACCGATGATGGCCTGCGGGTCCGCCAGATCCTCGCTCGGCGGATCGTCCAGCCGGATCAACGCTTCGACCGCGACGGTGCGGTTGTCCACCAGGTCGATGATGGGCTGGTAGGCCAGGCGGAGATCACCGCTCAGGATGGCGTCGGCGAGCTGCTGGGCGGCGTGCGGTGCGTGGTGGCGTTGGGCGTCTCGCCAGCGTGTGACCGTCCTCGCGATCAGCCCCCGAAGCTCACTGGGTACCACCGCGAGCTGCGGTGACGCAGGTGCGCTGGTCAGGTCGGCTTCGGGCATGTTCTCGTGATCACCGGTCGTCGGGAGCGTGGGGGAGAGCCGGACGACGGCGTCGCACAGGCCCCGTGGGTCCCTTCCGGAGCATCGGCCTGTCACCACGGCGGCTGTAGTTGCCGGGGCGGTGCGGCCAGGGACCGGATGCCGGGGGTCGATCGGCACACGGCACCCGCGGTGCGGTGTTAGCATCAACCCGCGTCTCGACCCGCGTCCACCATCGTCCGCGGTGGTGCCCCGTGCGACCGTGCGGCCCGCTCGCCTGATCGGTTCCCGGACGGGATCGTCCGGTCCCGACGCTCCATCTTCCCTCCGACCCCGGTAGGTGTCATCCGTGGCGGCCAACCTCAGCAACACCGTCCAGTTCCTCGGTCGTGACATGGCCGTTGATCTCGGCACCGCGAACACCCTCGTGTACGTCCGGGGGCGCGGGATCGTGCTCAACGAGCCGTCCGTGGTCGCGATCAACACCCGCAACGGCGCCATCCTGGCGGTCGGCGCCGAGGCCAAGCGCATGATCGGTCGGACCCCCGGTCACATCATGGCCATCCGTCCCCTGAAGGATGGGGTCATCGCCGATTTCGACGTGACCGAGAAGATGCTCCGCTACTTCATCCAGGCGGTGCACAAGCGCCGGTTCCTGGCGAAGCCGCGGGTGGTCGTCTGTGTCCCTTCGGGCATCACCGGCGTGGAGCAGCGGGCCGTCGAGGAAGCCTCGATCCAGGCGGGTGCGCGCGCCGCGTACATCATCGAGGAACCGATGGCCGCGGCGATCGGTGCTGGGCTCCCGGTCCACGAGCCGGCCGGGAACATGGTCGTCGACATCGGCGGTGGCACCACCGAGGTCGCGGTGATCTCGCTGGGAGGCATCGTCACCTCGCAGTCGATCCGCATCGGCGGTGACGAACTGGACGACTCCATCATCTCCTACATCAAGAAGGAGTACTCGCTGATGCTCGGCGAGCGCACCGCCGAGGAGATCAAGATGGCGATCGGCAGTGCCTTCCCGCTGCCCGACGAGCCCCACGCCGAGATCCGAGGCCGTGACCTGGTCTCCGGGCTGCCGAAGACCATCATCGTGTCCGCGGATGAGATCCGGCGGGCGATCGAGGAACCCGTCAACGCGATCATCGACGCGGTCAAGAACACGCTCGACAAGACTCCCCCGGAGCTCGCCGCCGACATCATGGACAAGGGCATCGTCCTGACCGGGGGAGGGGGCATGCTGAAGGGGCTCGACGAGCGCTTGAAGCACGAGACCGGGATGCCTATCCACACCACCGACAACCCCCTGGATTCGGTCGCGATCGGTTCTGGGAAGTGTCTCGAGGAGTTCGAGGCCCTCAAGAAGGTGCTCATCTCCTCGTCGCGCCACTGAGCTGCCCGTAGCTCCTGCGCTGCTGCTCTACCGTTGCGTCTCTGGGATCGGTGGACGGTCGGCGCGATCCCTCTGAGGCTCATGGAGCAGGGCGATGTATCAGCGGAGACGGGTGCGCATCCTCATCGGGGTGCTGCTGTTCGTCTCGCTCGTGATCGTGACCCTCGACGTCCGCGGCGGGGACGGCAACGTCCTCGAGCGGCTGCGAGGCACGGTCACCACGGTCCTGACCCCGATCCAGGACGGGGTCGCGACCGTCGTACGTCCTGTCGGTGAGGGCCTGTCGGGCATCGGGGACCTCTTCCGGCTGCGCTCGGAGAACGCGGAACTCCGGGAACGGGTCGAGCGGCTCGAGGAGCGTCGCCGGGCCGTCTCCGATCTGGAACGGGAGAACCAGGAGTTCCGTGACCTGCTCGCGATCCGCGAGCGGACGGACCTCGAGACGGTGACCGGGCGGGTGGTCGCGCTCGCGCCTTCCAGCTTCGAGTGGACGATCACGATCGATATCGGTGCGAACGACGGTGTCGAACGCGACATGCCGGTCATCAACGGTGATGGTCTGGTCGGCCGGGTGATACAGGTCACGCCCAGCGCGTCGCGGGTACTGCTCGCCATCGATCCGAGCTTCTTCGCGACCGCCCGGTCCGGCGCCACGGGGGAGATCGGGTCGATCGGTGGTCGTGGGGGCGAACCGATGGTGCTGCAGCCGATCGACCCCGCAGCACGGATCGGTGCCGGCGACGAGATCGTCACCTCGAGCTATGCGGGTGGTGTCTTCCCAGGTGGCATCCCCATCGGTGTGGTCAGCGATCCCGGTGACCCGAGCGCACGACTGACCCGGACGATCAGCGTGCTGCCCTACGTCGACTTCACCCGACTCCACCACGTCCTGGTCGTGCTCAGTGCGCCGGTCGAGCCGGTCCCACCGTTGGAGGGCACCGCGGACATCCCCTTCGTTCCGCCGCCCCTCGATCCGACGCTGGAGCCCGACGACCTCGAGGAGGATCCTGCGGAGGACGCGGAGCAGCCGGACGGTGAGCCAGGCGAGACGCCGGGTGAGGACGGGACGGGATGATCGCCCGGGTGCTGGTGCTGGGGCTGCTGCTGGTGACCACGGCGGTCATCGAGACGTCCTTGCTGCCCTTCATCCCGCTCCGGTTCCTCGAGCCCAACCTGCTCCTGCTGATCGTCCTCGCGATCGCCCTGCACGACGGAGCCCTCCCGGGGGTGCGGGTGGGCTTCCTGGCGGGGTTGCTCGCGGATCTGCTGGTCGCGCAGGCACCGGCGGGCAGTGCCACCCTGGTCTTCACGGCGATCGGTGGCATCGTCGGGACGGCGCGGCCGTACCTGGCACCGTCGTCGGTCACCGCCCCGTTGATCCTCGCGTTCACGACGGGCGCACTGGGAACCGCGGCCTACGGGCTGATGTCGCTGCTGCTCGGCGAGGAACGCATCACCTGGGAGGTGCTGGTCAGCGCATCGCTGCGCGTGGGGCTGTTCAACACGGTCCTGGCACCCGTGGTCATCGCCCTCGTGCGCCGTCTGTCGACCCGCTTCCCGGTGGGCACGGGCACGGCAGACGAGTGACCCGGACGGCTCGGTCGGGCACCGTCCAGGTCGCGCATCGTGCCGGCTAGGAGGCTTGGTGCCCGGTGGTACGTTCCATCGGACGCTCGGACCACTCCTCGGATGTCGATGGCCTCCTCCGACTCCTCCTCCTCGCCGCTGCTGCGGCTGACCTTCCTGTCCGTGTTGATCATCGGACTGTTCCTCGCGCTGCTCACCCGCCTCTGGTTCCTGCAGGTCCTGACCGGTGACCGCTACCTCACGCTCGCCGACACCAACCGGTCCCAGATCGTGGTGACCGAGGCGCCACGCGGAGACATCCTCAGCGAGGGTGGCGCGCCCCTGGTCCAGAACCGCCCTGCGCTGACGATCAGCGCGGACCGTCAGGCGCTCTTGACCACCGACGACACGCCCGTCGACGAGGAGGCCGAACTGGCGATCGGGCGGCTCGCCCAGCTGCTCCAGCTGAGCGAGGACGAGGTGATGGAGCGGCTCACGAGCCGCCGGTACAGCCCCTTCCGTCCGGTCCCCATCGCCTTCGACGTGACACCAGAGGTCGTCTTCACGGTGCAGGAACAGCGGGAGCTGTTCCCCGGCATCGTCGCGGAGACCTTGCCGGTCCGTTCCTACCCGCACGGCGAGCTCGCCGCCCACGTCGTCGGCTACCTGAACCAGATCTCGGAAGCGGAGCTCGCGGATGAGCGCTACGCGGACTACCGCGGCGGTGACCTGATCGGTCGCGCCGGTCTGGAGGCCAGCTACGAGTCCTACCTCCGCGGGACGACGGGTAGCCGGTTGCTGGAGGTCAACGCGCAGGGTCGCATCATCGACGTGGTGCGCGAGACCGACCCGGTGCCCGGCAACGACCTGATCGTGAGTCTCGACCCCGAGCTGCAGGCCGTGACCGAGCGCATCCTGGAGGAGGGGATCGTCGCGAGCCGTGATTTCGTCCGCGATGACGGGCGCAACCTCCCTTCGACCGCGGGGGCCGCGATCGTCCTGGACGCGACCGACGGGGCGGTGCTGTCGATGGCGTCCTTCCCGACCTTCGATCCGCGGGAGTTCGTCGGTGGACTGTCGGAGGACTACGCTCAGTACCTCTACCACGACGAGGACGTTCCGCAACCCACGATCAACCGGGCGGTCCAGGCGCGTTACCCGCCAGGTTCGGTCTACAAGATCGTGACCGGGGCGGCGTACGTCGAAGGTGGCCTGACGACGCCACGGACGCAGCTGCCGTGTCCTCCGAGCTACGAGCAGGGCGGCATCGTCTTCAACAACTGGAACCGTGTCGACGAGGGCCGCATGGACCTGGCGGTCGCGATCATGCGGTCCTGTGACACCTACTTCTACGATCTGGCCTACCAGCAGTGGGTGCGGGAGGATCGCCAGCTGGAGGCCGCGGATCGCGATCTCAGCCAGGCGGAGATCGACGAGGTCGTCCCCGAGGTCGCGGAGCGGTTCGGGTTCGGTCGCCAACTGGGCATCGACCTGCCGTCGGAGTCGTCGGGCTACGTGCCCACACGGCAGGGCAAGTTCGAGACGTGGTTGCGCACCCGCGAGCGCGACTGCCGCCTGGCCGACGAACTGGAGCCCGGCAGCTACGGACAGCTGATCTCGGAGGACCGCTGCCGGTTCGGGGGGCGGTGGCGGGGTGGTGACGCCATCAACACCTCGATCGGTCAGGGCGAGACCGAGACCACCCCGCTTCAGGTCGCGATGTCCTACCTCGCGGTCGCCAACGGCGGCGAGGTGCTCCGCCCACACCTCGGCCGCGCGGTCGTCTCACCAGAGGGTGAGCTCCTCGAGGAGTTCGGGCGTGAGGTGATCGGCACGCTGGACCTGGACGACGCGACGATGGCCGCGATCCGCGAGGGCCTGCTGCGGGTGGTCATGGACGAACGCGGCACCGCGAACGCGGCCTTCGAGGGGTTCCCGCTCGACCGTATCCCGGTCGCGGGCAAGACCGGAACGGCGGAGCAGAAGCCCAAGGTCCCGTACGCGTGGTTCGCGGCGTACGCACCCGCCGACGACCCCCAGTACGTCGTGGTCGTATCGGTCGAGGAAGGCGGCGGCGGGTCGCAGACCGCCGCGCCGATCGTGCGGGGGATCTTCGAGCACCTCTTCGACGTCCGCCCGATCGACGAGTACGTGTTCGAGCTGGGGCCGGAGATCCTGGATTGATGGCGGCAGCACGACGATCTCGGAGGAGGTGACGACGATGGAGGTGGGCTACGGCGAGGACCGGCGTGTCCGGATGCTGCGTGAGAACGTGCAGGACCGCTGGGGGTCGGCGTACGCCCCCTTCCGCCCCCTCGATCCCGTGTTGGTCGTCGTCGCGCTGCTGCTCACCGGGATCGGGCTGATCGCGATCTACAGCGCGAAGCTGCAGGCGCTGACCAACCAGGGCCTCCCGACCACGCTGTTCATCACCCGGCAGCTCATCGCGATGGGGATCGGCATCGTCGGCCTCATCGGGGCGTCCCTGATCGACTACCGGCGCTTGAGGTCGTACTCGGTGGTGGTCTACGCCGCCAGCATCGTGCTGCTGATCCTGACCCTCACCCCGCTCGGTACGGAGATCAACGGATCCCAGCGCTGGTTGGTGCTCGGCGGGTTCCAGCTGCAGCCGTCGGAGCTCGCCAAGATCGCCGTGCTGGTCGCGGTCGCCGCGATCCTGCACGAGGCCAAGGGTGAGCCGGGGATCGGCAGCGTCGCGCTCGGTCTGGTCGTGGCCCTGGTCCCTATGGGGCTGATCTTCCTGCAGCCCGACCTCGGAACCTCGATCGTGTTCGTCTGGCTGGCCGCCACCCTGTTCCTGATCGGCGGGGTCAAGGCGCGTTACCTGGTGGGCCTCGTCGTGGCCGGGGTCGTCGGCGTGATCGTCGCGTTGCAGATGGAGGTCATCCAGACCTACCAGCTCGGTCGACTCACGTCCTTCCTCGGCGCCAGCGATCCAGCGCTCGCCCAGGGAGGCGCCTACCACACGCGGCAGTCGCTGATCGCGATCGGCTCGGGGCAGTTCTCCGGCAAGGGCCTGTTCGAGGGGACCCAGACCGCGCTGCAGTACGTGCCGGAGAACCACACCGACTTCATCTTCACCGTGATCGGCGAGGAGTTCGGGTTCCTGGGGACCGCCACGGTGCTCGCCCTGTTCCTGCTCCTGGTCTGGCGGGGGTTGCGTATCGCGGTGATGTCGAAGGACCTGTTCGGAACGCTCCTGGCCGGCGGTATCGTGTCGGTCCTCGCGATGCAGGTGTTCATCAACGTCGGGATGACGGTCGGGATCATGCCGGTGACGGGCCTACCGTTGCCGTTCATCAGCTACGGGGGAACCTCGCTGATCGTCTGGTTCACGATGATCGGGCTGCTGCTCAACGTGCACATGCGGCGGTTCTGACCGTCCCGAACCGTCAGCGACCGCCCTGCGTGGTCGGTAGCCTCCCGGCGTCCGGGTATCACCGACCCGCCCCGACGGAGGTCCGTCTTGCTCGGAGCTGCGACCGCGCGCCGCGCACCCGCCACCCCACCGCGGGGTGAGCGTCTGGGGTTCCGTGCCCCCGGTGCCGCGGCAACCACGCCGCCGTCGTACTGGGACGTGCTGGAGCCGCTGCTGGAACAGGTACGTAAGCCGGCCCAGTACGTCGGAGGCGAGCACAACCAGATCCTCTCCGCATGGAACGCCGCCAGTACCCGGTGGCTGCTGTGCTACCCGGACACCTACGAGGTCGGACAGCCCAACCAGGGCATCCAGATCCTCTACGAGATCCTGAACGAGCGGTCCGAGACCCTCGCTGAACGCGCCTACGCCCCGTGGATCGACCTCGAGGAACGGCAGCGCGAGCAGGGGATCCCGACCTTCTCGCTGGAACACCACCGTCCGCTGTGGGCCTTCGACGTCCTCGCGGTCACGCTGCCCCACGAGCTCGGGCACACGAACCTGTTGAACCTCCTGGACCTCGGTGGCGTCTCGATCCGGGCCGACCAGCGTGGGGTCGACGACCCGATCGTGCTGGTCGGTGGCCATGCCGCGTACAACCCCGAGCCGTTGGCGCCCTTCATCGACGCGGCGGTGATGGGGGACGGCGAGGAGGTGACGCTGGAGGTCGACGACGCGTTGGCTGCCTGGAAGCGCGACCACCTCGCGGCGGACACGGCGCCCGGACCGGACGCCCGTCAGGACCTGCTCCGGCGCCTCGCCGCGGTCGAAGGGGTCTACGTCCCCGCGTTCTACGCCCCCCGGTACCTCGACGACGGCCGCCTGCGTCAGACCGTGCCGATCGAGCCGGGCGTACCGGCGCTGGTGCCCAAGCGCACCGTGCAGGACCTCGAGCAGTGGGCCTACCCGCGCAAGCAGATCGTGCCGATGACCGAGACGGTCCACGAGCGTTTCAGCGTCGAGATCTTCCGCGGTTGCACGCGTGGTTGTCGGTTCTGCCAGGCCGGGATGATCACCCGTCCGGTACGCGAACGCCGGCCCGAGACGATCCAGAAGCTGGTCGAGGACGGCGTCCGCGACACCGGCTTCAACGAGGTCGGCCTGCTGTCGCTGTCCTCGGCCGACCACTCGGCGATCGGCCCGATCGCTCGTGACCTCGCCGACGCCTACGAGGGCACCACCACCTCGCTGTCGCTGCCATCGACCCGTGTGGACGCCTTCAACGTCACCCTGTCCAACGAACTGTCCCGCAACGGCCGACGCACCGGCCTGACCTTCGCGCCGGAGGCCGGGAGCGAGCGGATGCGTGCCGTCATCAACAAGATGGTCTCCGAGGAGGATCTGCTCCGCACCGCGGAGACCGCCTTCTCCGAGGGCTGGCGCCACATCAAGCTGTACTTCATGGTCGGCCTGCCCACCGAGACGGACGAGGACGTCCTGGCCATCGCCGACCTGGGGATCAAGACCTACGGGATCGCCCGGAAGCACGGCAAGGCCAACAAGGTCACCATCTCCGTCGGCGGGTTCGTCCCCAAGCCGCACACCCCGTTCCAGTGGTGTGCCCAGGATCCGCCCGACGAGATCCACCGCAAGCTGTCGCTGATCCGCCACGCGATCAAGGACCACGGCGGACTCAAGCTGCGCACCAACGACCCCGAGGAAGGGGTCATCGAGGGGCTGCTCGCTCGGGGAGACCGTCGCGTCGCCGCCGCCGTGGAGCGCGCCTGGCAGCTCGGAGCGCGGTTCGACGGCTGGCACGAGATGCCGACCCTCGACACCTGGCTCCAGGCCCTCGAGGAGACGGGTATCTCGCTCGAGTGGTTCTCGTACCGCGAACGGGACGACAAGGAGGCCCTGCCCTGGGACCACCTCGACAGTGGTCTCGACAAGACCTGGCTCTGGGAGGATTGGCAGGACGCTCGCTCCGACAAGGAGCTCGATGACTGCCGCTGGTCCGCCTGTTACGACTGTGGCGTGTGCCCCGGTTTGAGCATCGAGCACGACACCGGCTACACCGGTGGTTTCCAGCTTCCCGTCCTGCCCCAAGGGCTGGGCGGGGGGTCGCAGCAGCTGCCGACCGCTCCCGAACGTTACGCCTCCGGGGGCTAGGGTCGGCCTCGACGCTACGGCCACGAACGACCGCACGGATACGAGAGGAGGTGGACATGACCCAGCGGTACCGCATCCGGTGGACCAAGGAAGGACGCACGCGCTACATCTCGGCGCGCGATCTGACCTCGGTCTGGGAGCGGGGCCTACGGCGTGCCGACCTCCCCATCGCGTACTCCGAGGGGTTCACCCCCCACCCGAAGGTGTCCTTCCCGGACGCGCTTCCGGTGGGGTACGCCTCCACCGGCGAGTACGCCGAACTGACCTTCGTCGCGCCGATCGTCCCGGACCGGGACCTCGCGCGGCTGTCCGCGACCCTGCCCACAGGGATGGACATCACGACCTACCTCGCGGTCCCTGACGGCGCGCCGAAGCTCGCGCGCATGCTCAAGGCGACCCTCTGGGAGCTGGTCTGGCCCCCCAACGACGTGGCCGAACTGACCGAGCTCCTCCATCGACGCAGCCGTGAGCTGGTAGCCAGCGAGCGCGCGGAGGTGGTCCGCCGTCGTCCTGACGGTGATCGGATCATCGACGTCCGCCCGGCCCTGCTCACCCTCGCCGCGTCGACGCGTCCCACCGAAGGTGGCGACGTGTGCACCGTCCTCCGAGCGGTGCTCCGCAACGACGGCCCGACCGTACGACCGACCGATCTGCACGCGGCTCTGTCCCGCGACGACATCGCCGAGCCCCTCCGGTACCGCCGGGTGGCACAGGGCGAAGCCGTCGACGCAGGGCTCCGCGAGGCGCTGAGCGACGCGGTCGTACCCCTGGTTCCCGACGTCGACGCGGAGGCTGCCTGACCGACAGCGAGTCCTTCCGTGACTGAACCTTCTACCCAGCCCGACGATGCCAACGCCGACAACGAGACCCGTGGCGACACCACCGACGATCGACGTTCCACCCGGACCCGCAGCCGCAGTCGTGGCGCGAGCGACCGTGACCAGAAGGGGGCCGCAGCGGCGGACCCCGAACAGGAGGGCGGCTCCGGGGGGTCCTCCGACGACGCCTCCGGGAACGCAGGTCGCAAGCGACGTCGTCGACGCGGCGGCCGCGGCCGCGGCCGCGGCAAGGGGCAGAGCGGCAACCAGGGCCGTGGCGCCGATCCCCAGGACCGCCCCGCAGCGCCGAAGGAGGAGGGATCCGCGGCTGCACCGTCGACCGAGAAGGACCGTGGGTCCGGGAAGGAGTCGACCAAGGACGGGGCATCCGGAGCCACCAAGGCTGACGACGCCGAGGTAGCCGCGGACGACGCCGGTGAGACCTCCGGCGACGACGCGGTCGAGAAGGCGATCGCCAAGGGCGGAACCCGGGTGGCCGCCAAGCGTGGGCGCGGCAACGGTGGTGGCGGCCGCCGCAAGCCGCAACGGCCCGGTGGCGTACCCGAAGAGGTGCGCAGAGCGATCCTCGACGGGCCACCACGCACGATGCTCGTCACCGCACAGGAGGACCGGACCCAGATCGCGGTCCTCGAGGACCGCCAGGTGGTCGAGCACTACGTGACCCGCAAGGAGGACGTCACCTACGTCGGCAACATCTACATGGCGCGGGTACAGAACGTCCTGCCCGGGATGGAAGCGGCTTTCCTGGACATCGGGAAGGGGCGCAACGGGGTGCTGTACGCCGGTGAGGTCCTCTTCGACGAGCTCGATCTGGAGGAGGGCGCAGACCAACGCATCGAGAACGTGCTCAAGACCGGACAGAAGGTGCTGGTCCAGGTGACCAAGGACCCGATGGGGACCAAGGGGCCACGGTTGACGATGCACCTGTCCCTGGCCGGCCGCTACCTGGTCCTGGCGCCAGACTCGGACCTGTTCGGGATCTCACGCAAGCTCACCGACAAGGAACGTGACCGGCTGCGTCGCATCGTCAAGCAGGTCAAGCCCAGCGATCACGGCGTGATCGTCCGGACCGCCGCCGAGGGCGCGACCGAGGAACAGATCACGGCCGACATGGAACGCCTGTTGGCCAAGTGGGACAAGGTGCGTACCGCTGCGGAGGAGGCCAAGGCGCTCACCGCGGTCTACGAGGAACCGCCGCTGGTCGTGAAGGTCATCCGCGACAACTTCGGGCCCGAGTTCGAACGCTGCATCGTCGACGAGGAAGCGCTCTACCACCAGGTGCGTGGCTACCTCGAGGAGGTGGCTCCGGAGCTGATCGACAAGGTCGAGCTGTACGGGCAACCGACCGCCGACGCCCGGGCCCGCGCGGCCGGCGCCCCCCCGTTGGAGATCGCTGCGACCACCGGAGACGGCGGCGTCGACGGTGGTGCCGAGGACGACGACGCTGCGACCGACGACGCGTCTGGAGCGGTCGCGACCACGGCGCCCGACCCCCGCGCTGCCGTCGTGGACGTCAAGGCTGCCGCGGAGCGCCGGGCAGAGCTTCCGCCGCTGTTCGATGCGTACGACGTGACCGACCAGCTACGCAAGGCCATGGGCAGGAAGGTGTGGCTCCCGTCGGGTGGCTACCTCATCATCGAGACCACCGAGGCCATGAAGGTCATCGACGTCAACACCGGGAAGTTCACCGGTGGGGCGGACACCAACCTCGAGGAGGTCGTGCTGAAGACCAACCTCGAAGCCGCGGACGAGATCGTCCGGCAGCTGCGCCTGCGCGACATGGGCGGGATCATCGTCATCGACTTCATCGACATGCTGCTCAAGGCCAACCAGGATCAGGTCGTCCGGCGGCTGAAACGCGAACTGCTGCGCGACCGCACCAAGACCCGCGTGTCCGAGGTCTCGCGCCTCGGGCTCGTCCAGATGACCCGCAAGAACGTCAGTCAGGGCCTACTGGAGTCCTTCAGCCACAGCTGCGACGCCTGTGAGGGCCGGGGGGTGATCTCCGAACTCGAGAACACCACGGGGTGACGCCAGGCTCCTGCGGTGGATGCCCGAGGGGGTTCAGGTTCCCCTGCCGCGGGCCGATACCGAGGGCGGATCGGTAGCGACCGGTCGTGTCGGTTCGGTCGGTTCGGAGTCACGCCGTGGGATCAGACGCACGTGAGACGGCAGGTTTGACGACCCGGTTGATCCTCGCGTACGTGCGTCAGAACGTCGGCGATGACGCCGTCGCGGAGCTCCTCGAGCGAGCCGGGGAGGCCCGGACGGTCGACGAGCTGGAGGACGAGGCGACCTGGTCGACCTACCGTCAGAAGGTCGCGCTGTTCGAGGCTGCGAGCGACCTCACCGAAGATCCCCACGTGGCGTTCCACATCGGTGCGTCCGTGCTGGCAGCGCAGGTGTCCGGCCCTCTGCAGGTCCTGGTGAAGGCCCTGGGGTCCCCGCAGCGGGTCCTGCGTAGCATCGCGCGGGCGAACAGCAGGTTCTCGACCAGCGCGACGATGCGTGCGATCGAGGTCTCCTCGCAGGGAGGGCTCGTCGCCTACCGGCTCCACGACGCGCACCAGCCGAGCCGCCATGACTGTGCCTACAACCGCGGGCTGTTGAGCCAGGTGACGGTGATCTTCGACCGGCCACCGGCACACATCCTCCATCCGAGCTGTCAGGTGCAGGGGGCACCGGAGTGCGTCTACGAGGTGCGCTGGTCCCGGTGGCGGCCATCATGGCGACGGACGCGCACCGCAAGCGTCGAGGACACCGGCCTGCTGGAGGCCCGCATCGGGGACCTCGAGAGCACCGTCGCAGAGATCATCGCGGTCGACGACCTGGACACGGTGCTGGCGAACATCGTGGAGCGCGCCGGTCTCGCGGCCCACGCGCAGCGCCACCTCCTCGCCGTCGAGCTCGGGCCGCGACGCCACCTCCACGGTCAGGGCTTCGAGGAGGGGCAAGCGCGCCTCCTCGGCCACGAACTGCTCGACGCGGGACACGTCACGCTGGAGGGGGCATCGGTCCTCACCTCCCGCGTCGCGTCGGCGCGGGAGCAGTACGGGTGGCTGGCGGCCTTCGTGCCCCGCTCCGGTGGCTTCCTGCCGGGCGAGCAGGAGCACCTCGACGCGTACGCGGGCCTCGCCGCGGCGGCGCTCGAGGTCGCCACGTCGCTGAAGGCGGCGAAACGCAGCGATCGCAGCAAGGCCGCTCTGCTGCTCCTCGCGAGCCAGTTGGCCCACGAGGAGCGTGAGAGCGGTATCGCGGAGCGTGTGGCGGAAGCCGCCCCGACGGTGGTCGGGGCGGAGCGTGCGTCCGTCCTGCTGTGGGACCCGCAGGCCCGGTGCATGCGGACCGTCGCCGCCGTCGGTTTCGACGACCTCGCCGACGAGGCCTACGCGTTCCAGGTCCCGAGGGGCGCGACGCCGGAACTGGACGCCCTCCTCGCGGATCCCTCATCGCGACGGTTCGTGCTCGGATCGGGTGATCCCTTCATCGACCAGGCGCTGACGCACTTCGGGCACCGTTCGGCCTCGGTCGCGCCCATCGTGGTAGACGGGGAGGTCCTCGGCATGGTGCTCGCGATGCGGATCCACGGGGCACAGGCTGCGGAGGCCCCGGACGAACAGCTGGCCGCCCTGGCCAGCCTCGCGGACCAGGCAGCCATCGCCCTGGGACGCCGGCGGCTGCTCGACCAGGCGGTCCACCTCGCGACCCACGACCACCTCACCGGTCTGGCGGGGCGGGCACTCTTCGAGGACCGGGGCCAGCAGGCGCTCACCCACCACCAGCGGTCGGGGAAGGTGGCTGCGATCGGGTTCCTCGATCTCGATGGCTTCAAGTCGATCAACGACACGTACGGGCACACCGCCGGTGACCGCGTGTTGGTCGAGGTCGCCCGGCGTCTCACGGCATCGGTACGAGCGTCGGACACGGTCGCACGCATGTCCGGGGACGAGTTCGCCCTGCTGCTCCGCGACGTCCGCAGCCCAGAGGATGCCGAGCGGCTCGTTGGACAGATCCTCACCGTGCTGTCCCCGCCGTTCGAGGTCGTGCCCGGCGTGTTGATGTGCCCCTCGGCGAGCATCGGGGTGGCTCTGTTGCCGCGGGACGGTGGGGAGCCCAGCGCCCTGCTCCGGGCGGCCGACGGGGCCATGTACCGCGTCAAGGCGGAGGGTGGCGGCGGCTACCGCACCGCCACCGGTGCGGGCACGGCCGCAGGCTGAGCGGTCGACCGCGCGATGCCGGCGCCCGTAGGGATCTCTCGATGTCGAGATACCTCTCCGGGCCGGTACCGTGAGGGGCTGTGACCGTCTCCACGCGCCCAACCCCGCGCGACCCGGCTTCCGCCGGGTTGCTGCGTCGTGGTGCCGCCGTGATCGGTGTCGCCCTGCGCGAGGCCAAGGGGCCGTTCTCGCTGGGTATCGGCGGTGCCATCGTGTACGCCGGGATGACGGTCGCGGCGTCGATCGTCCTCGGCTGGGCTACCGACGAGGTGCTCTACCCCCTGGTCGAGGCGGGCGAGATCGACGCGTCGTTGCTCTGGTTGGCGCTGGCGGCGATCGTCGGCGTGGCCCTGTTCAAGGCCGCCGGGGTCGTCGGCCGCCGACTCGGCGCCTACATCGCCCAGTTCCAGCTACAGGCGCTGTACCGGCGCAGGGTCACCCGGCGCTACCTCGAGCTCCCCCTGTCCTGGCACCGTCGGCATCCGACCGGAGAGCTGCTGTCGAACGCGAACGCCGACGTCGAGTCCGCGTTCTTCGTCGCGGCACCCTTGCCGATGGCGATCGGCGCGACCCTGCTCGTGGTCATCACCGCAGGTCTGCTCGTCATCACCGACGCGTTCCTCGCCGCGATCGGGTTCAGCGTCGGCCCCCTCCTCGGTTTCGCCAACTGGTACTACCAGCGGCGGATGCGGTACGCGGCGACGGTCGCACAGCAGGCCCGCGCGGACGTGGCCGAGGTGGCCCACGAGTCCTTCGACGGTGCCCTGGTCGTCAAGACCATGGGGCGCGAGGACGAGGAGACCGCACGCTTCCGGACCACCACCGAGGACCTGCGCGACAAGATGATCGTCGTCGGCAGGCTGCGGGCCTTCTTCGACCCGGTGATCGAGGCCCTGCCGAACGTCGGCATCCTGCTGGTGCTGCTGGTCGGTGCCTACCGTGTGCGCGACGGGGTGTTGACGCCTGGCGACCTGGTCACCTTCGCCTACCTCTTCCGGTTGGTCGCTCTGCCCATCCGCGTCTTCGGCTGGCTGCTCGGCGAGCTTCCCCGCGCCGTGGTGGGGTGGGATCGTGTGAAGCGGGTGCTGTCCGCAGAGGGTCGGATGGAGCACGGGGAGCGGGCCACCTCCGGCAACGGTGCCGCCGAGGTCCGCTCGGAGGGGGTCGCCTTCTACCACCCTTCCAGCGCGCGTGAGGACCTGTCCGGCCCCGCGGCGGCTGCAGAGGTCCTCTCCGAGGATCACCGCCGGGGCATCGATGCCGTGTCCTTCGACGTGCCGCCCGGCCGAACCGTCGCGCTGGTCGGCGCGACCGGCTCGGGCAAGTCCACGATCGCTGCTCTGCTGGTCCGGCTGTTCGATCCCGACGATGGTCGCATCCGCCTGGATGGACTGGACCTGCGTGACCTGGAACGTGAGGAGCTGTCCCGCAACGCGGTGATCGTGTTCCAGGAGGCCTTCCTCTTCGACGACACGGTCCGTGGGAACATCGCGCTCGGTGGCGACTTCACCGACACCGAGGTCGAGGACGCCGCCCGGCTCGCTCGGGCACACGGGTTCATCTCCGAGCTCTCCGAGGGGTACGACACGATGGTGGGAGAGCGTGGCGCCACCCTCTCCGGTGGCCAACGGCAGCGCATCGCGCTGGCGCGCGCGCTGATCCGTCGACCTCGCCTGCTGGTGCTCGATGACGCGACCAGCGCGGTCGATCCCTCCGTCGAGTCCGAGATCCTGCGAGGACTGGCCGACGCGGACCTGCCCTCGACGGTGGTGCTGGTGGCCTACCGGCAGGGTTCGATCGCCCTCGCCGACGAGGTCCTCTTCCTGCGGGACGGCGAGGTCGCGGCCCGCGGCACCCACGAGGAACTGCTCGAGAGCATGCCGACGTACCGCGACCTGGTCACGGCCTACGAACGTCGGGACGGTACGCCAGCGGGGGAGGGGCAACCGTGAGCCCGGTCCCCACGGCCCCCGCGGAGCAGGCCGACCAGCACCCGATCGAGGGGGCCTGGCGGACCGTGGTCCGCGGCGTCTCGCTCAGCCCGGAGCTGCGGATCGGCCTGCCGGGAACCCTCGTCCTGGCGCTGTTCGCCACCGCCGGGCGCGCCATCGTGCCGGTCGCGATCCAGCAGACCCTGGACAACGGGATCACCTCCGACGGGGTCGATGTGGGGCTCGTCGCCCAGGTGGTCCTGCTGGCTGGCCTGGCGGTCCTGCTGACCGCGTTGGCCAGTGGCTGGATGAACTACCGGCTCGCCGCCGTCGTCGAGACCGCGCTGTCCAACCTGCGTGTACGCGCGTTCCGGCACATCCACGACCTCTCGATGCTCCACCAGGCCGCGCAGCAGCGCGGGTCGCTCGTCAGCCGGGTGACCTCCGACATCGATGAGATCAGCCGCTTCATGCAGTGGGGTGGCCTCAACCTCATCACCGCCACCGGCCAACTGACGGTCGCCACCCTCGTCATGTTCATCTACTCGTGGCAGCTCACCCTGGTCGTGCTCGCCACCTTCATCCCCTTCGTCTTCGCGGCGCGCTGGTTCCAGCGCAACCTCACCCGTGCGTACCTCGTGGTGCGGGAGAACATCGGACGACTGCTCGGGGTCGTGGCCGAGGCGGTGGTGGGGGCACCGGTGGTGCGGGCTTACGGGGTCGAGGAGCGGACCCAGGCGCGGCTGGATGCCGCGATCGAGGATCACCGCCGATCGGCTGTGCGTGCCGGGACCTTCTCGTCGTTGTTCTCGGGGACCGGCGAGGTGTTCGGGGCCTTCGCGGCGGCGGGGGCTCTCGGCGCCGGGATCTGGCTCGGGATCGGCGGCGAGGTGACGCCGGGGACGGTCGTCGCGTTCCTGTTCCTCATCACGCTCTTCGTCGACCCGGTCCTGATCGCGGCCGAGGTGATCAACGAGGGGCAGAACGCGGTCGCTGGCTGGCGTCGGGTCCTGGACGTACTCGATATCCCACCCGACGTCGCCGATCCCGGCGAGGACGGCGAGGACCTCCCGGACGGCCCGATCGGCGTCGAGTTCGAGGGTGTCGCCTTCCGCTACCCCCGGCCGGGCGAGTCGGCCGCCACGGCCTCCGGACCGCTCGTGCTCGAGGGGCTGTCCCTCACGATCGCGCCGCAGACCAGGGTCGCGGTCGTCGGGGAGACCGGGTCGGGCAAGACGACCTTCGCGAAGCTCTTGACCCGCCTGATGGACCCGGTGGAAGGCGAGGTCCGACTCGCCGATGTGCCCCTCCACCGTGTGAGGTTCGCTTCCCTGCGACGACGGGTCGTGATGGTCCCGCAGGACGGGGCGCTGTTCGACGGCTCGATCGCTGACAACGTGCGGATGGGCCGCAGCGACCTCAGCGACGAGGACCTCGACCTGGCCTTCCTCGAACTGGGGCTCGCCGACTGGGTCGACGAGCTGCCCGACCACCTCGACACCCGCGCGGGTGAGCGCGGGAGTGGGCTGTCCGCCGGGGAGCGTCAGCTGGTCGCGCTGGCGCGCGCCTACCTCGCGAACCCGGACCTTCTCGTCCTCGACGAGGCAACCTCGGCGGTCGATCCGGCCACCGAGGTTCGGCTGCAGCGTGCGTTGACCGGGCTCACACGGGGGCGGACGACCATCTCCATCGCGCACCGCCTGTCGACGGCCGAGGCTGCGGACGAGGTGTTGGTGTTCGACCAGGGTGAGCTGGTCCAGCGCGGCACCCACCGTCAGCTGGTGGCGCAAGGTGGCGTCTACGGGGCCCTCCACGCCAGCTGGGTACGCGGAACGTCCGGCGAGGCAGCACAGACCCGGACCTCCGTCGAGCAGGGCTGACGCGACGGTCTACGCTGACGAGGCCGAGCTCGAGGAGGGACGCGTGTGAGCACCGACGTTGCGCAGGGTGGGACCCTGCCCCTGCCCGAACCCCACGATGGCGTGCCGTCGACGGCGCAGCCGGACCTGGACGCGGCACTCGCCACCCTCCGCGAACGTGCTTCGGCATGGACCATGGTCGACCTTCCAGCCCGGATCGACCTCCTCGATCGGCTCGTCCAGAGCACGCTGGACGCAGCCCCGGCCTGGGTGGTCGCGGCGGCCGATGCCAAGGGCATCCCTCAGGATTCCCCTGCTCGGGGTGAGGACTGGGCGTCCGGCCCCGTGGTCCTGCTGCGCAACCTCGCCCTGTTGCGCCGCACCCTCGCCCAGATCCATGACACCGGCCGACCGCAACCACCCGGCATCCGGACCCGCCAGGACGGGCAGGTCGTGGTGGACGTGATGCCGGCGGATCTCGTCGACCGGGTCCTCTTCACCGGTTTCAGCGCCGAGGTGCGCCTGCAGCCGGGGGTCACCCAGGTCGAGGCCGAGGCCCGCATGGGACGCATCTACCGCGAGGGGTACCGGCCGGAGCCGGGTGTCACGCTCGTGCTTGGGGCCGGCAACGTCTCCTCGATCGCCCCGATGGACACGCTGTACCAGCTGTTCGCGCTCGACCGGGTCGTGGTGTTGAAGATGAACCCGGTGAACGAGCACCTCGGTCCCCACCTGGGGGAAGCGCTGTCTCCCCTGATCCGCGAGGGGTTCCTGCGGATCGTCTACGGGGGCAGCGAGGTCGGTCGCTACCTCACCGATCACGACGAGGTGGACGCGATCCACATCACCGGGTCGGACAAGTCGTACGAGGCGATCGTCTTCGGGCCGGGGGAGGACGGCCAACGTCGCAAGGAAGCCGGCGAGCCACGGATCGAGACGCCCGTCTCCGCCGAGCTCGGCAACGTCACCCCGGTGATCGTCGTTCCCGGACCGTGGTCACCGCGCGACCTCGACTTCCACGGCGAGAACATCGCCTCCATGCTCACCAACAACGCGGGGTTCAACTGTGTCGCGGCTCGCGTGGTCGTGCAGCACCGGGCTTGGGCGAAGCGTCGTGCGCTGCTCGAGGCCATCCGCTCGTCCTTGCGCGACGCCGAGCCACGGGTGCCGTACTACCCGGGGGCACGCGATCGTTGGGAGAGGTTCGTCGACACCTACGGGTCGGCCGAGACCTTCGGTCCCGACGGGACCGGTCAGGTTCCCTTCACCCTCATCCCCGAACTCGATCCTGACCAGGATCCCGACCTGGCGGTCACGACCGAAGCGTTCTGCGGGGTGATGGCCGAGGTCGCGCTCGACACGCCACGGTCGATCCCCGACTACCTCGATGCGGCCGTCGAGCTGTGTAACGAACGGCTGTGGGGGACCCTCGCCGCGGCCATCATCGTCCACCCCCGGTCGCTGGCCGACCCGATGGTCGCGGATGCGGTGGAACGGGCGGTCGAGCGGCTCGAGTACGGCAGTGTCGTCCTCAACCACTTCCCCGGGGCCGTGTACGCGTTCTCATCGCCTCCATGGGGGGCCTTCCCCGGCGCCGATCCTGCGGATATCCAGTCGGGTACCGGGATCGTGCACAACACCTTCCTCCTCGAGGACGTCCAGAAATCGGTCGTCCACGGACCCTTCCGACCACCGACGAAGCCGCTCTGGTTCCAGTCGAACCGGGCGCTCGCGCGCGTGGGACCGCACCTGGCAGAGTTCGCGGGTACCGGTGCGAAACGGGCCCTCGGCCCGTTGCTCATCGGGGCGGCCCGAGGCTGACCGGCCCTGGCGTCGACGCCAGGCGACGGCGTGCGGTGGTGCCCGGTCCGGTTGACCGCGACTCGTCGCCCCCGGTACCTTCCCCGCACGCGTGGCGCGCCCACGGCGCCCTCGCACGTTCCCGCTCGGGCAGCTCGCACCGCACCTCGCACCCTGAGCACCTCGACGGTGCTGCGACATCCCGCCGTCTCCGGCCGCCGACCACCGTGCGCCTCGGAGACCCTCCTGCGGGGAACGACCACCGAGCAACCACCAGCGCAACGCGACGGGCCTGCCGGTCCGCCACCGACACCTGAGGAGGCCACCGTGTACGCGGTCATCGCCACGGGCGGCAAGCAGTACCGGGTCGAGCCCGGCCAGGAACTCGTCGTCGAGAAGCTCACGGGCGACGTGGGTGACAGCCTCGAGCTCCCCGCGGTCATGGTCGTCGACGGCGACGCTGTGTCGGCGGGCAAGGACCTCGCCGACCGGACCGTCAAGGCCACGATCGTCGGGCACGATCGTGGCCCGAAGATCCGGGTCTTCACGTACAAGAACAAGTCGCGCCAGCACAAGCGGCGAGGCCACCGTCAGCACCGGACCAACATCCGGATCGACGAGATCTGATCAGCTCCGACCCGCACGGGTCGAACGAGGCCCCACAGGTGGGCTCCAAGGAGGACCGAGATGGCGACCAAGAAGGGCGGCGGCTCGTCCAACAACGGACGCGATTCCAACGCGAAGCGCCTCGGCGTCAAGCGCTTCGGCGGCCAGGTCGTGACCGCAGGCAGCATCATCGTCCGCCAGCGCGGCACCAAGATCCACCCCGGCGACAACGTCGGCCGCGGTGGTGACGACACCCTGTTCGCGCTCACCGACGGGGCCGTGCGGTTCCGCAAGATCGGCAAGCGGACCACCGCCAACGTCGACCCGGTCGACGCCTGACGACCCCGCACGACGTGACGAGGGCGGCCGATCCTGGCCGCCCTCGTCGTCGTCACCGCTGAGATCGGAGGATCACCGTGGACGCCCCGAGCTTCGTCGACGAGTGCACGATCCACGTGCGCGGCGGAGCCGGCGGGAACGGGTCGGTGTCCTTCCGCCGGGAAGCCCACGTCCCGCGCGGCGGGCCCGACGGTGGCGACGGCGGGCGTGGCGGTGACGTGGTGTTGGTCGCGGATCGCAACGTCACCTCGCTCATCGATCTGCACCGTTCGCCGCACCGGCGCGGCGAGGACGGCGAGCACGGTTCCGGGATGAACCGCACCGGGCGGGACGGTGAACACGTCGAGATCGCCGTGCCGATCGGAACACTGGTGCGCGAGCGTGACGGGGGTCGGGTGCTGGCCGACCTGGTCCGTGACGGTCAGCGCTTCGTCGCTGCCGCGGGTGGTCGAGGTGGCCGTGGCAACGCCTCCTTCGCGACCCACCGGCGGCGGGTGCCCCGGTTCGCGGAGCGGGGCGAACGCACCGACGAGACCAGCCTCCGTCTGGAGCTGAAGCTGATCGCCGATGTCGGGTTGGTCGGCTTCCCGTCGGCGGGGAAGTCGTCGCTGGTCGGGCGGCTGTCCGCCGCCAAGCCCCGGGTGGAAGCGTGGCCCTTCACCACCCTGACCCCGCATCTGGGGGTCATGCGTGCGGGCGATCGCGCCGACGGCGCACCGATCGACGTGGTGCTCGCCGACGTCCCTGGCCTGATCGAGGGAGCGGCGGAGGGCAAGGGGTTGGGGATCCGGTTCCTCCGGCACATCGAACGCTGCCTCGTGCTGTTGCACGTGTTGGACGGGATGCCCTTCGAACCCGACCGCGATCCTCTGCGCGACCTGGAGGTCCTGCGGGGCGAGCTACGCAAGCACGATCCCGCGTTGCTCGACCGACCTCAGCTCACGGTCATCACCAAGGTCGACCTTCCCGACGCAGAGGCTATGGCGCAGCTCGTCGGCGAGCAGCTCCGTGAGGCCGGCGAGGAGGTGCTGGAGGTCTCGGCCGTGTCCGGGGTGGGGCTCGACGCGCTGCGCTACCGGCTGGGTGAGCTGGTGGCGGCGGAACGTGACCGGGTCGGGGGGACGCGGGAGCTGATCGAGAGCGACGAGGAGGTCGTCCTGCGTATCGCCCCCAAGGGGCCCGACTTCCGGGTGGAGCGCGACCAGGACGGCCGTTTCGTCGTGGTCGGTCGTCGCGTCGAACGGTGGGTGCAGATGCTGCCGATCGAGGTCTGGGAGGCGGCGCGGTACCTCCAGGGTCGGCTCCGGCGTGCCGGGGTCGAGCGGGCACTCGTCGACGCCGGTGCGCGCAAGGGTGACGACGTGGTCATCGGTGACGCGGTGTTCGACTTCGAACCCGAGCTGGACGATCTCCCGGCCGACGAACGAGAAGCGGTCCTGGCCGCGGAGGCCGAGGAGGATCTCGACCTCGACGAGCTGTCCGATGACGCCGGCGTCGAGGAACCACGGTGAGCCGGTTCCCGCGGCCGCGGTTGGCGGTGGTCAAGGTCGGCTCCTCCAGCCTGCGCGGACCCGATGGTCGCCTGGACCGAACCCAGGTCGAGCGACTGGCCCAGGAGATCGCGGTCGCGCACCACGACGGCACGCGGATCGTGCTGGTGTCGTCCGGCGCTGTCGCCGCTGGCATGGGCTTGCTCGGTCTGGAGCGACGTCCGGTCGACCTCCCCACCCTGCAGGCCGCTGCCGCCGTCGGTCAGGGCGAGCTGATCCAGGCCTACCAGCGGGTGCTCTCCGACCACGGGTTGGCCGCAGCGCAGATCCTGTTGACGCAGGACGACTTCATCCGTCGGTCGCGCTACCTCAACGCGCGGACCTCCGTGCAGCGGTTGCTGGAGCTCGGTGCGGTGCCGATCATCAACGAGAACGATGCGGTCGCGACCGACGAACTCGCCTACGGCGACAACGACCACCTGGCTTCCCTGGTGACCTCGATGCTGGAGGCGCAGCTCTTGGCGCTGCTCTCCGACGTGTCCGGACTGTTCGACGGTGATCCCCGGACCGACCCGGACGCGACCCTGATCGACCGGGTCGACGACATCGATGCGTTGGACCACGCCAGGATCGGTGGTGTCGGTTCCTACGTGGGGTCCGGAGGGATGCGTACGAAGGTGGAAGGTGCCCGCGTGGCGGTGCGGTCGGCCGCCCACACGGTCGTCGCGGACGCACGACGTCCCGGGGTCCTCGCGGAGGTGCTGAAGGGTGAGGACATCGGGACCTGGTTCGTCGCCCGGCCGCACCGGATCGAGGCACGCCGCCTGTGGATCGGCTTCGCCCTCACGGCCCACGGCCGGATCCACATCGACGCTGGCGCCGCCGAGGCGCTGCGCCGCCGCGGGGTGTCCCTGCTCAGTGTCGGCGTGACCCGGGCGGACGGCACCTTCGGGGTCGGCGACGCCGTCGAGGTCGTCGATCCGAACGGTCGGGTCGTCGCGCGGGGTCTGTCGAACTACGACGTCGCGGACGTCGTGCGCATCGCGGGTCACTCCACCGCGGACGCGGCCGAGGCGTTCGGTGTCGGCTATGCCCGCGAGGTCATCCACCGCGACGACCTGGTCGTGCTGGACTGACCGAGCCCGCGGTGACCTCGCCTCAACGGGCGGGATCGAGGAGGAGCTTGCCGACGGTCCTGCGTTCCCGCAGGTCGCGGTGGGCCTGGGCTGCTTCGGAGAGCCCGTAGGTGGCACCGACGACGGGACGCAGCTGGCCGCTGGCCGTGAGGTCGAGCAGCTCCTGCATCGGCTCGCCGAGGAGGCGAGCGGGGTCAGCCATCGCGTGAGCCAACCAGAAGCCGATGACGCCGCGCGAGCGGCTCATGAGCTCCCCGAGGTCGACCTTCGACGGTGCCTTCCGTGACGCCATCCCGAAGTAGACCAGCCGGCCGAAGGGTGCCAGTGCAGCCAGGCTCTGGTCGGTGGTCCTGCCACCGACCATCTCCAGGACGACGTCGACCTTGCGGCCCTCGTTGGCGTCCTGGAGAGCGGCCTTGAGATCCTCCTCCCCGGCGTCGACGGCGGTGTCGGCACCCAGATCGAGGGCCAGCTGCCGCTTCTCGTCCGTCGACGCGACCGCGATCACCCGACCGGCACCGTCGTGCTTGGCCAGCTGGACGGCCAGCGTGCCGACGCCGCCGGCTGCCGCGTGGACGACCACGGACTCGCCGGGTTGGAGTCTCGCGGACGTCCGCAGCAGGTGCCACGCCGTGGTGCCCTGGAGCACCAACGCCAGGGCTTGACCGTCCTCGACCTCATCGGGAACCGGGAAGCTGAGCGCGTCGGCGGCGACCGCCCGTTCCGCGTAGCCGCCCCCTGCGAGCAACGCGACGACGCGACGGCCGTCGGGCGTGGTCCCGACCGCCTCAGCCCCGGGGGTCAGGGGCAGCTGCGCCGGGGCGAGGTAGCTGTTCTCGACCTGATGCGTGTCGGCGTAGTTGATCCCGGCGTGCTGGATGTCCAGGAGGGTCGTGCCGTGGCCGGGTTCCGGCTCGGGCTGGTCCTCGACGAGCTGCAGGACCTCGGGACCGCCGAACTCGGTGATGCGTATCGCGCGCATGGGTGCTCCGTGACGGGTAGGTGGTCGATGTCGAGCGGTCAGGTGAGGTCGACGACCTCCACCTGGAGGGCGGCGATGAGCTCGTCGGCGTCGGCCAGGATCGCGACCCCGTGGGCGCCGCCGCCGATGGACACGGTGCCGCTCCCGACGATGGAGGCATCGGCGAGGACGGGCCAGGCGCCGCGTGCCCCGAGGGGCGTGATCGTGCCCCGTTCGTAGCCGGTGGCGTCGCGGGCCACCTCGGCATCCGGCATCGACAACCGCGAGACCCCGAGGTGGGCACGCAGCTTCGGCCAGTCGATCTGTGCTGGCCCAGGCACCAGGACCAGGAGGAGGTCGCCCTCGGCCCGGCGGACGACCAGGGTCTTCAACAGCTGCCTCGCGGGGATGCCCAGGCGTTCGGCCGCTTCCGCGGCGCTGCGCGCGCGTTCGATGACGCGGACCTCGTGCGGTAGGTCCAACGTCGCCGCCGCGCGGGTCGCCGGCGTCTCCGGCCGTGAGGTGTCGGAGGTCATCACGGTCGCAGCAGGAGCTTGCCCGTCGTGGTGCCCGACTGGAGGTCCCGGTGTGCCCGTCCGGCTTCGGCGAGTGGGTACCGATCGTGTATCAGCACATCGAGCTGGTCGCTCTGGAGCAGATCGAACAGCGACCGCGCCCGCCACGTCAGCTCGTCGTGGTCCGCGGTGTAGTGGCCCAGGGTGGGACGGGTCAGGAAGAGGGATCCGTGCTTCGCGAGGGTGCGGAGGTCGGTGGGCGGCACCGGCCCCGATGCGTTTCCATAGCTGACCATCGTCCCACGGGGGCGCAGCGAGCGCAGCGAATCCTCGAAGGTGTCGGCACCCACCGAGTCGTACACGACATCGACCCCGTGGCCGTCGGTCAGCTCGCGAACCGTCTCCGGGACGTCCACGTCGCGGTAGAACACGATCTCGTGCGCGCCGAGTCGACGGATCTCCTCGGCCTTCGCCTCGGACGAGGTGCACGCCAGGATCCGGGCTCCGCGACGCTTCGCGAGCTGGACGAGCAACCGCCCCACGCCGCCAGCTGCGGCGTAGACCAGGACCGTGTGGTCGCGGTCGAGGGCCACCGTCGAGTTGCACAGGTAGTGGGCGGTCATCCCCTGGAGCATGACCGCTGCCGCGGTGTCCAGATCGATCTCGTCGGGTACCGGGACCGCGCGCTCGTCGGGGATCACCACGTGGCTGGCGTAGGACCCCATCACGTCCGCCCAGGCGACCCTCGCGCCGACGTGGAATCCGGCCTGCTCACCGGCCTCGATGACGATGCCGGCACCCTCGAGCCCGAGCCCGCTGGGCAGACCGAGCGGGTACAGCCCGGAGCGGTGGTAGGTGTCGATGAAGTTGACACCGGCGGCGGTGACGTCGACCAGGAGTTCCCGGGGGCCGGGCGCCGGCGGGTCGCTGCTGGTCAGCTCCAGGACGTCAGGGCCGCCGGTCTGCCCGAAACGGATCGCCTCCACGTCGTCACCTCCCGGGTCGGTGGGTGGGTCGTGCCCCGTGGGGCGTGACCGTAGCCCCTCGCCAGCCGGTGGGGCGTTCCCGGCTACGGTCCCACCTCAGCCGCGTTCGAGGAGCTTGCCGTGCGTCCGACCCTCGCGCTGATCGCCCACGACGCCCGCAAGGACGACCTGGTCGCGTTCGCTCTCCGGCGACGCGCCGACCTCCGGCGCTTCGCGTTGCTCGCCACGGGCACCACCGGTGGGCGTCTGGCCGACGAGGTCGACCTCGAGGTCGAGGCGGTGCGTTCCGGGCCCGTCGGCGGCGACGTGCAGATCGGAGCCCGGATCCTCGACGGGCACGTGGTCGGTGTGCTCTTCCTGCGTGACCCGATGACCGCGCATCCTCACGAGCCGGACATCCAGGCGCTACTCAAGCTCTGCGACATCCATGGCGTACCGCTCGCGACCAACCAGGTCACGGCGGAACTCGTGCTGGATGGCCTGGTCCGTCGCTTCGGCACGGCCGCCGAGGGGCCCGCGCACTGAGCCTGGTTGGTCGGTTCGGACGAGCGTGCCGTAGCCTCGAGCCGTGTGAGCCGTCGGGACCCGCGACGGCGCCAGGAGTCGTCCCGTGCCCAGTGAGTTCAGTGGTGTCGTCGATGCGCGCGAGCGTCTGGATGCCGTCGGCTACCTCCCCGACGAGTCCATCGAGACCGTCGTCTACCTCGCCGAACGTCTCCGCAAGCCCATCCTCGTCGAGGGGCCTGCCGGGGTCGGCAAGACCGAACTCGCGAAGGCGGTCGCCGAGGCGCGCGGCGCGGAGCTGATCCGTCTGCAGTGTTACGAGGGGTTGGACGAGGCCAAGGCCCTCTACGAGTGGAACTACAAGAAGCAGCTGTTGCGGATCACCCACGCACGCGGCGGGGATGCCTCTGGCGGTGAGGACTGGGAGGAGGTCGAGGACGATCTGTTCGGCGAGGACTACCTCCTGGAGCGTCCGCTGCTGCGCGCGCTGCGCCACCCGGGACAGGTCGTCCTGCTGATCGACGAGGTCGACAAGGTCGACTTCGAGTTCGAGGCCCTGCTCCTCGAGATCCTGTCGGACTTCCAGATCACGATCCCGGAACTCGGCACGGTCACCGGGACCCACCACCCCTTCGTGGTGCTGACCTCGAACGCGACCCGTGAGCTGTCGGAAGCACTGAAGCGACGGTGCCTCTACCTCTATCTCGACTACCCGACCGTCGAGCGCGAGAAGCGGATCGTGCTGTCGCGCGTTCCCGAGGCCCCGGAGGTCCTGGCCGATCAGCTGGTCCGTATCGTGCGCTCGCTCCGCCAGCTTGAGTTGAAGAAGCCACCGTCGATCTCCGAGACGCTGGACTGGACGCGCACGCTGCTGGAACTCGGCTTCGACCACGTCGACGAGGACGTCGCGAAGAGCACGATGAACGTGCTGCTGAAGTACCAGCAGGACGTCACCAAAGCCACCGGACACCTGCGGCTGCCGCCCCGCCCGGAGATGAACTGACGCTGTGAGCCCTCGCGATGCGGCGACCCCCGGGGACGCGGCGGACGACCACCAGGACCCGATGGCGGCGGACCGCCGTGTGCTCATCATCGGGCTGGTCGCGATGCTGGTGCTCGTGGGCGTGGGCGTCGGCAGTGCTGCGCTGTTCGCGACCTCGGCGTGTGGGGACATCGACCCTCGCCCCGCGACGCCCGGTACGGCTGGCGACGACATCGCGTCGGTGCTGGGTGACGGATCCGACCCGGCTGCGGCGGCCCTGGGATCGCTCGTCGAGGACCTCGTCGAAGCCTTCGGCCCACTGACCGGGGTCGTCGACGTCACGGGCGCGACGTCCGTGGTCGAGTTCGGCGGCGCGCCGGCCGCGCTCGGCGCCGTGACGACGGTCCTCGGCCCCGACGGCGCGACGCCGCGCGCTGTGGCGTCCTTCGAGGAGCCGTCACAGGTCGTAGGCGACGGCGACCGCCTCTACTCCCTCGCGCTGATCAACCCGCTCACCGGACAGGTCGACGCGCTGGTCCCGCTCGATGCCGAGCTGGAACCGGGCACCTGCGTGGACACGGCGGTGATCGGTGAGCCCTTCGCCTTCCACCTCGACGCGGGAGGAGGCGAGCTGCTCCTGTTCCGGATCGAGGAGGACTCGGATACGCCACAGCTGGAACTCCGCGACGCGATCGACGGACGTCGCTGGGTCGCCGACCTCGACGTGCCGGTCGCCCCACCGGGCATCCTCGCCGAGCGGGTGGCGGCGGCGTTGGGCGACGAGCTGGTGGTCGCCAGCCGGCGTGTCATCCCCGGCGAGGAGGCTCCGGCGATCGTCGCCGTGGGACGCGACGACGGTGCCGAGCGCTGGCGGGTGCTCCCTGCGACCATCCTCGAGCGGGACGGGTCGGACGAGCCCAGGTGGCTCGAGGTCGCCGGGGTCGGTGCGGATCTGGCTGTGGTCACCGTGGCGATGGAGCCCGACCGCGAGCGCGCCACGCTGGTCGCCGTGGACCTGGCGGACGGCGCGGTGCGGTGGCGCGCGGATCCGGGAGATGGACCGGTCGACGTCCGCGACGTGCAGGTCGGTCCCGGACAGGTCTGGGTCGCCTGGCAGGACGACGGCGAGGTGGTGGCGACGAGCCTGGATGTCCGTGACGGCGCGAGGTTGGGGGCGGAGCGCCTCGTCGGTGAGGGCGTGCGGATCCGGGGCGAGCATGCGCTGACCTCGGGCGAGCTGGTGCGGCTCGAAGGTGCCGGACGGGCGGCACGGGTGGCCGAGGTCGGTGCGCTCTGGCGACTGCGGGACCTCGTCGTGTCGGAGCGGGGATCCGCGGCGGTGCTCGTGGACGGGCCGGACCGCTCGCTGCTCCTGCGGTTCGGCTGACCGGTACCGTCGGGACGCAGTCAGGTGAGGAGGCCGGTCGGTGAGCGAGCGCAGCGCGGAGGTCCTCGCTGGAGGGACCCCGCCCGTGAACGGCTTCCTGCAGCGGGTGTTGGATCTGGCTGGCGCGCTGCGTCGGGCCGGCGTGAACGCGACGCAATCCGAGGCGATCGACGCGGTGCGGACGCTGCCGCACCTCGATCTCCTCGAGCGCACGCAACTGCGCGAGGCGCTGGCCGCGGTGATGGTCACCTCACGGTCGGAGCGGATGACCTTCGACGAACTGTTCGACCTGTACTTCCCCGCGCGGTGGGCCGATGCCGACGACACCCCGATGGTCACCGATGAGCTGACGGAGGACCGAGATCCGGACGACTACCTCTCGGAGCTGATCGAGACCCTGATGGAGGGCGACGACGACGCCATCCGCCAGATGGCACGGATGGCGGTGGAGGAGTTCGGACGGGTCGAGGGTCGTGACGGTGGGGCGTCGTACTTCCAGTACAAGGTGTTCCGGGCCGTCGACCTGCAGCAGCTGCTCCGGGACCTGTTGACCCGGACGCAGGACGACCGGGACAACGAGCTGACCCCGCTGCAGGAGCGGCTGTATCGCGACGAGTTCGAGGCGCGGCTGCGCGCCTTCCAGCAGGAGGTCGAGGCGGAGATCCGTCGGCGTGCCGCAGCGCAGCGTGGCGTCGACCAGGTCGCGGAGCGGATGACGCGGCCGCCGGTCGAGGAGCTGGACCTCTTCCACCTGTCGGCCGAGGACCAGGCCCAGCTGCGCGCGCAGATCGCCCCGCTGGCACGCAAGCTCGCGACCCGGGTCGCGGTCAAGCGTCGCCAGGGCAAGGATGGGCGCCTGGACGTGCGGCGCACGGTGCGGCGATCGCTGTCGACCGGCGGGGGGCCCTTCGAGCCGTCGTTCCGGCCCCGGCGTCCGCACAAACCGGAACTGTTCGTCATCTGCGACGTCTCCGGGTCGGTGGCCTCCTTCGCGAGGTTCACGTTGATGCTGGTGCACGCGCTGCAGGAGCAGTTCACCAAGGTCCGTTCCTTCGCCTTCATCGACACGTTGGACGAGGTCACCTCGCTGTTCGAGCAGGGCGATACCGGTGATGCGATGCGACGGATGATGTCCGAGGCGGAGCTGGTCTGGTTGGACGGCCACTCGGACTACGGCCACTCGCTGGAGCGGTTCCACGCTGAGCATGCGACGGACATCACGCCGCGTTCGACGGTGCTGATCCTGGGGGACGCCCGCAACAACTACCGGCAGGCCGGTGCGTGGGTGCTGGAGGACCTGGCGAAGCGGGCTCGGCACGTCTACTGGTTGAACCCCGAGCCGGTGCAGTTCTGGGATACCGGGGATTCGATCGCGTCGAACTACGCGCGGTTCGTCGACGACATGGTCGAGGTCCGCAACCTGCGTCAGCTGACCGGGTTCGTCGAGCGCATCGCCTGAGCGTGAGCTCAGGCGAGAGCACGCCCAAGGGTCGAGCGCATCGCCTGAGATCGTGTGAGCGTGAGCTACCGCTGACGGTAGGGGTTGACGCGGCTGGGACGAACCGTCACAGCCCCGAGGAGCAGCACGACGGCGACCACGGCCAGCGCCACGTCCACCGAGGTCGCGTCGGTGATGGCGCCGGTGACGCCGGCAGCCAGGGGTCGTGAGCCGAGGAAGGCGACGCCCCAGAGGGCCATGATGCGGCCCCGGAGCTCCTCGGGGACCTGTTGCTGGATCAGGGTGGTGAGCGAGGTCAGCGCGAACGCCATCCCGACCCCGCCGACACCGAGGGCCAGGACGGCGAGGCTGGGGAGCGGGGCCAGTGCTGCTGCCCCCATCCCGAAGGCCAGGGTGAGCAGGCCCGTGACACCCAGTCGAGGCAACCCGAGCCACACCTGCATACGGGACAGCACGAGGAAACCGAGCCCGGCCCCGATGCCGAACGCTGAGGCCAGCGTGCCGACGAACCCGGAACCTTGCCCGAGCTGATCGGCCAGCGCTGGCGTGAGGGTGATGACCGGGTCGGCGCCCAGCCCGATGGTGACGACCCCCAGCATCAACGCGGACAGGCTGGCATCGGCGCGCAGGTGACGCCAACCGGCACGGACCGACGTGTCCGTGACCCGACGGCGTGGCACCTCGCGGATGTGGATCACCGCGATGATGACGGTGAACACGACGCTGAGCAGCCCGGCGAACGCGAAGGTCGCGGCGGGACCGACCGTCGCGACCATCAGCGCCCCGAGCGCTGGTCCGGCCGAGCGCGCGACGGTCATCGGCAGCGACCCCAGCGCGATGGCCTTGGAGAGCTCCTTCGGACGGACCAGGGCTGGGAGCAGCGCGTTCATCGCGGGGGCACCGATCGCGAACCCGATGCCCTTGACGGTGGCGGAGGCGATCACCGCGGCTGCGCCAGCGGTCCCCACGACCTCGAAGAGCACGATCCAGACGGCCAAGCCACCGGACGCGATGCCACTGATGACCCGGCCCAGGATCAGCTGCCGGCGTCGGTCGCCGCGGTCGGCCCTCGCTCCACTGAGCGGTGCGAGCACGATCTGGGGGAGGAACTGGCCGATGCTGACCGCTCCGACGAGCAGGGTGGAGCGCGTGAGTTCCCACACCAGGATGGCGGCGGCGATGTTGTGGATCCACACGCCGATCGTGGACAGCAGCTTCCCCGTGAAGAAGGGCCCGAAGGTCCGATCCTTGAGCAGGGCCCAGGAGCTGCGAGGTAGCTCGTCGTCGCTGGACGGTGGGGGAGCGGGGGCGTCGGTGGTCGGGTGCGTCATGCGGCGCCCTCGAGTTGGTCGAAGCTCTCCCGCAGCCGGGTCAGGAGCTCGCTCAACTCACGGAGGTCGGCGTCGTCCCAGTCGGCGGTGACCTCGGCGAGCAGGTCCCTCCGGGCGTTGCTGACCTCGTCGAGCAGGGCGCGACCGGCCTCGGTCAGCACGAGCTGACTGCGGCGACGGTCGTCGGGACGCCGCTCGCGCGTGAGGTACCCGGCGTCGACCTGCTGGTCGACGAACCGGCTGGCCGTCGAGGGATCGACCAGCAGGCGGTCGGCGATGTCGCCGATGCACGGAGGTTGGCTGCCGGCGCGTTCGACCGCACGCAGGACCCGTACCGTGCTCAGCTCGACCTGCGAGCCGAGCTCGGCGAGGAGTCGGGATCGGTAACCGGGACGGCGCACGAGACGTTGGATGTCGAACAGGGCGTCGTCCAGGTCGGGAAGGGGGCAGGGGTGATCGCGTGACATGAGATGTGTGTACCACGCACATATCTTCCTGGCCACCCGGCGCCAGGCCCTCGGCGCTGGGCGCACGTCCACGTTCCCTGCCACGGCTCCGCCCTCGTGGGGGTTAGCCTGATGGAGATGTCGCGACGCGTCGGACTGTTGGGTGGGACCTTCGATCCACCACATCTCGGGCACCTGGTGGTGGCCGAGTGCGTGCGCGTGGAACTCGCGCTCGACGAGGTCCGGTTCCTGGTCGCCGGGCAACCGTGGATGAAGTCGGGCACGACACCGGCTGCGATGCGGATCGAGCTGGCCGAGGCCGCGGTCCTCGATGACGTGAACCTCCTCGTCGATCCGCGTGAGACGGAGCGAGAGGGGGCGACCTACACGGCAGACACGCTCGAGGAGCTGTCCGCGGAAGAGCCGGAGATCGCCTGGCACTTCATCCTCGGCGTCGATGCCGCGAGTGCGCTGCCCCGGTGGGAGCGGGGCGACGTAGCCCTGTCCCTGGCGACGTTCGTGGTCGTATCGCGTCCGGGGCACGACCTGGACCTGCCCGTCGATCTCGCGACGCAGCTCTCCGAGGTCGAGGTGCCCCACATCGACGTGTCGTCGACCGACCTGCGGCGCCGCTACCGCGACGGCCGCGCGACGCGCTACCTCGTCCCTCCTGCGGTCGATCGCCTGATCGTCGAGCACGGTCTGTACGGGGCGGCCCATGGGTGATGGCCGCCGTCGCCGCCGCGCTGAGGACACCGAACCGGAGGTGTCCCGGGAGGGTCCGCCTCCGGACGAGGACGCCGCGGAGCCGGTCGATCCTGAGGGGGATGAGGATGGCCGCCGCCCGCGCCGGGTGGAGGTGAGCGCCCGGGATCGCCGCCGCCGTCGGCGCCGGGCGGCGAAGGCGGCCCGGCGAGGGCGCAGGACGGCCCGTCGGAGGGAGACGGCTGCTGGCCCGGTCACCGATGACGCAGGTCCGGGTACGCCCGCCTCGTCGAGCGAGACCGAGCGGTTCACCGAGGAGGCAGCTCCGCGACGGCGATCCCGGCGAGAGCGCAGGGGGCAGGACAGCCGGGCTGACGTGGAGCCGCTGCTCGAGGCACCGGGGCTCAGCCCGCGCGATCGGTCGACCTCGGAGGAGCTGTTCGCCGGTCAGACGAGCGACCAGCCTCAGCCGGACGACGAGGAGCCGGCCGACCACGGCGAGGAGCCGCCCCGGGACGACGAGGACCTCGACGACGGCGAGGAGCCGCCCCGGGACGACGAGGACCTCGACGACGAGCCTGCCGAGGAGGACCCGTCGCGACCGGATGTCGTCCTCACCCCCACGATGGGGCGCGACGGTCGCCGTCCCTCGCACCGGTGGCTCGTCGTCGGCATCCTGGGCGTCGTCGTGCTGGCGGTCCTCGGGGTCGTCGGCGCGCAGCTGGGATGGTTCGACCTGGCCCGCGACATGGTCGGGTCGCCGGATGAGCTCGAGGAACCCCGGGAACCGCCGGAGGACGGGTGGCAACCCGCGTTCCTGCTGGCCAGCTACGACAGCACCACCGGACCGGGTGAGCTCCACAGCCTGGCGGTGCTCGCCACCGACCGTCGCGAGGAGCAGGCCACCGTCCTGCTGATCCCCACCTCGACGATCACCGATGTCCCCGGTTTCGGGTCCTTCACGCTGCGTGAGGCCTGGGAGCTCGGCGGAGCGTCCCTGGTGGCGGTGACGGTCGACAACCTCCTCGGGCTCCGGATCGACGGCGTCCTCGGCGTCGATGCGGACGGTTGGGCCAGCTGGTTCGAGCAGCCCGAGGGTGCGATCATCGAGGTGCCTCGCCGGATCCAGCCCGCCCAGGGCAGCGGCCGGGTCGGGTTCGATCCTGGCCAGCAGCAGCTGGGCCCGACCGACCTGTCGCGGTACGCCCTGATCCGCGGGCAGGGAGAGTCGGAACTGGACGTCCTGCCCCGGACCCGGCAGCTCGTGAACGCACTCCTGGACGCGATCGCGCAGGACCCCGCAGCACTGGAGGCGGCCGTCGACGCGGCACGGACCTTCCCCGGTACCGCTACCCCTGAGCGCATCCGCACGGTCCTCGGAGAGCTGGCCGAGGCCCGTCAACGCGATGACCTGACGACGATCACGATGCCCGTGATCCCCCTGGGGTCCGGGGAGGACGACCTGTACCGCAGTGACGACGAGCGGCTCGCCGACGTCATGGACGACCGGTTCGCGGCGTCCCGAGCCGATCAGGTCGGGGTCGAGCGCTTGGCCGTCCAGATCCTCAACGGCAACGGCCGTCCTGGGGTGGGGCAGGAGGTCGCCGAGCAGCTCGCCGATGGCCGCTACCGGATCGTGCTGACGGGCAACGCCGACCGCTTCACCTACCGAGAGACGCGGATCGTCGTCTACTCCGAGGAACGCGACATCCTGCTCGCCGCCCAGGACGTGCAGGAGCGTCTCGGCGGCATCGGGACGATCGAGCGTTCCGGTACCCCGCAGTCCGTCGTCGACCTCACGATCGTGGTCGGCGCGGACTTCCCACCGTCCTGAGGGTGCCGTGTGGGACGGGCGGCGGCCCGGTCACCGGGAGCAGCCTCGGTCGCATCCACCTCGGCGCTGTGGTTCCCTGCTCATGATCCGACCGTGAGGTAGCTGGTGCCCGCAACCGAAGACGCGATCGCGCTGGCGATCGCCGCCGCCGAAGGCGCGGACGACGTCAAGGCCTCCGATCTGACCCTCCTTGATGTCGCCGACCTGCTGGCCATCGTGGACCTCTTCCTGCTCATCACCGCATCCTCGGACCGGCAGCTGAAGGCGGTGGCCGATCGCATCGAGGAGCGGTTGCGCGAGCGTGATCGCAAGCCGTTGCGGCGAGAGGGCTCCCCGGCAGCTGGCTGGGTCCTGCTCGACTACGGCGACCTCGTCTGCCACCTCTTCCTCGACGAACAGCGTCAGCTGTACGCGCTCGAGCGGCTATGGGCCGACGTGCCCCGGTTGGACCCCCGGACCGGCGAGGTGGTGCACCCCGGCGCGGATGCACCCCAGACGGTCCGTCTCGGAGACGCCGGAGCGAACGGGTGAAGCGACTCGTCCTGGTACGCCACGGCGAGTCCGTCTACAACGGTGAGGCTCGGATCCAGGGGCAGCGGTGCGCGGGCCTCTCGGAGCTCGGCCATGCCCAAGCCAAGCTGACCGCGCTGACCCTGGCCGACGCGTATCCCCAGGCACGCCTCGTCACGTCCGATCTCCAGCGCACCCTGGAGACGACCGCCCCGTTGGAGGCTGCTCTGGGACGTCGCGCGGCGCCGGATCCGCGCATCCGCGAACGCAGCTTCGGCCGGTGGGAGGGTTCCCTGCGTACCGAGGTGATCGCCGCTGAACCGGAACGGTGGCGGCGTTGGCTCGAGGGCGAGGACGTCATCAGCGAGGTCGGTGGCGAGTCGTCCGACGAGCTCGCCGATCGGGTCGTTCCCGTCTACCACGAACTGCTCGCCGCGATGGTCGACGGCGAGGTCACCATCGCCGTCACGCACGGCGGCCCGATCTGGCACGGCCTGCACCGACTCTTGGCGTTGCCTCGGCCCACCCTCGGCGGGGTCGGCAACTGCGCGGTCACCGTGCTCGATGCGTCCGACGACGGGTACGTCAGCCTGTCCAGCTGGAACGAGCTGGCGCATCTGCCGCTCGACCTGCGCTCGACGTGGACGCCGGCCAACCGCGCCGACGGCCCCCCGGTGGGTCGCTGACGTCGTGGTCGCGGGCGGCTCGGTCACGCCGTGCGGGCCGCGTCCGTCAGGAGCTCGGCGGCCGCGAGGCCCGACCGCGCCGCACCCTCGAGCCGGCCTCCGACGAAGGCGTCCCCGGCGAAGGCGATCGGTGCTCCGGTAGAGGTGTCGATGAGTGCCGGGACCGCGGCGGAACGGACCGGTGCGGCGTAGCGCCACCGGTGCACGTACACGCCGGTCCCGCTGGTCCCCAACAGGGGAGCGGCCGCCGCGACGAGCTCCTGGGTCACGCGCTCGTCATCGGCGTCCCAGAGCCGCCGGCTGGCCTCGGCGTCGGCGTGGACCGTGACCGCCGGGGCCGCCGAGGCGCCGGATCGTAGGTTGTCGGTGAGGAACGACAGGGGTGGCTGGTCCAACCTCAGGGCGCCGTGCTCCGGAAGGGTCGTCGCTGCCTCGGGGACCATGAGGACGGCGATGCACGGGTCGTAGGTCAGCTCGTCGAGCTGCTGCCGTACGTCGGCGGTGAGGGGCACCCCTCCAGTGTCGAGTAGCGCCAGGGACTGGGGGACCGGTGCCGTCATCAGCAGGGACCCCGCGTCCAGCGGCCATGACCCGCCGTCGCGGTGGGCTGCGGCGATCCGCCAGCCGTCGTCGCCGCGGGCGATCGCCGACACCCGGACGCCGAGGTGGAGGTCGAGACCGTCGGCGAGGTGCTCGGCGATGGAACGCATCGTCGGGACCCCGCGGTACCGCGGTTCGTCGTCCGTCGCGGCTCGCTCGGGGTCCCGCGGGACCAGGTCGGGCAGTCCCGTGAACCAGGTGCGGACCACCCCGTCCTCGTGCCAGGTGGCGATCCGCTCCCGGAACCGCGGATCACGGGCGGTGAGGAACTGGGCGCCGTGGTCGAAGGTGGCGGCGCCGACCCGGCGCGTCGCGAGCCGACCGCCGGGTGCGCGGCCCTTGTCGACGACACGGACGGAGCGGCCCGTCCGCGTCAGCTCGTGCGCCGCGGTGAGTCCGGCCATCCCCGCACCGACGACCAGCACGTCGGTGGCGCTCGGACCGGTCGGAGTGGCGTCGTGCGTGGACACGGTGACCTCATGGGGTGGCGGCGCCGACCCCGGCCGGGTCAGACGCGCCCGACCGTACCGCTGAGCACCGCGGGGGAGGGGTGCAGGCTGTTGTCGACGGCGGCGAAGGCCAACGGTTCGATGTCCCGGGCGATCGCAAGGACCGCGTTGGCATCGCGGCGCCGCACGGTCGAGAGGACCAGGTCGACCGGACCGTTCCGTCCGCTGCCCTGGAAGACGGTGGCCCCGTGGCCGGCGAGCCGGATCGCGTCGGCGATGAGGTGTCCTTGGGTCCGGCCGTCGGGTCCGGTGAAGCGAGCATCCGCGTAGATCCGGACCGTGGCCATGCCCAAGCGCAGGCGCCGCGCCACCTCGACGCCGATCGCGGTGCCACTGGCCACCCCGACGACGAACCCAGCGATGCGGACCGGGGTCATGTCGGCGAAGACGATGCCAGCGGCGGCGAGCCACACGGCGGCCTCGGCGCCGGCGACGACGGCGGCGAGCAGCCGACGTTCCTGCACCACGAACACGGTCCGGAACACGTTGAGCGATACGTCGCAGATGCGCAGTAGGGCGATCGTCGCCGCAGGCCACAGCAGGGCCCACAGGACGGAGGCCTGGCTCGCGAGATCGGTGACGAACTGGTCCATCGACGGTCCGAGGGGCGGTGAAGGAGGTACGGCGACGGGGGTCAGCGGGTCACGCGTGATGAGTGACCACCCTCATCATCGACCGTCACGGGTGGGCGCGGGGACCTCTTCCCTGTCCGGAGGGAGACCATCTCTGACGATCGGTCGCGGCTCGCGGGGACGCGGTGGAGAGCCCCAGGCGCAACGGAGAGCCCCAGGCGCAGCGGAGAGCTCCCGATGCGAAGGTGCACCTGTGGCTCTCCGCTGCCGCCGCCCTCGCCGTCGTGCGCGGCGCGTGGGCGCCATCCGAACGCGAGCCGTGCGCTCAGCAGGCTCCCGGGCACCCACCGCCCCAACCCGGCCAGCTCCGTGGGGATGTCTCCGGGACCTGCGCCCTGGAGCGAGACAGCACGCATGGCTCGAACCCGGGGCGTGATCGGTAGCTCTTCGCCGATGGTGCGGACCAGGTCCCACAGGTTGCGGCGTGCCTGCGGGACCAGCCCGGTGGTGGGCTCGTCGAGGAACACCACCTCGGGGTCGTTGACCAGCGCGGCGACGATCGAGAACCGTTGCGCCTGCCCGCCGGACAGCTCGGCCGGACGCTGGCTGCCGCGGTCCGCGAGCCCGACCCGGGAGAGCGTGGCGCGGGCGTGCTCACGTGCTTCCTCCGGTGGGGTGCCGGTCACGAGCAGGGGCAGCTCGACGTTCTCCTCGGCGGAGGGGACCGGGATCAGGTTGAAGGCCCGGGGGATGACGCCCATGCGCTCGGCGCGGTGTCGCGGTCGGACAGCGCGAACAGGTCCTGGCCTTCGATGTGGACCGTGCCGTCGTCGATGTCGTCCAGTCCGGAGAGGCAGTTCAGCAGCGTGGTCTTGCCGTTCCCGGACGGACCCGTGACCATCGCCAGTTCGCCGGCCCGGACGTCCAGATCGATGCCGCGTAGGGCGTGCACCTCGTGGGTGCCGGTGCGGTAGGTCTTGGTGACGCCTCGGGCGGACAGGATCGGTTCGGTGGGGCGCATGGCAGCTCGTCTCCTCATGGCACACGGCGCCGCGGCGCAGCGTCGATCCGACCTGCGCCCTGTCGGTCGCCGCTGACAGGATGCTGATGGGCGGTTCCGAGGACCGGTGGTGGTGCCGTTGACACTACGGACGGCCCGGAGCGTCGCCATCGGGGATGACCCCGGGAACCGACCCTGGGTTCGCCCTGAGAAGCGGTCGGGGAGGTCTCACACCGAGATGCTCGTCGCGGACCTGGTTGAGACGTGTCGAAGGCCGCCCACGGGGGCGGCCTTCGAGGACGGGTAGCGGGGCCGTGTAGAGGATGGCCTCCGCCTGCACGGTCACGCCACGGTGACCTGCTCCTCCACCTCGGTCTTGACCTTGGCGACGTGGTGGATCATCAAGCCGTAGCCGGCCTTCGCCGTGATGTCCGCGATGGCGTAGCCGACGTTGAGCAGGACGAACGCCGTGGCGGCATCGGCCAGCAGGACCGGGAACAGGTACGCGACGGGGTAGAACGACCAGGTGACGAGCAGGATCAGCCGCAGTCCCCGGAGGGTCGGGCGGACCTCGGGCCGCTCCTCAGCTATCTGGCGAGATAGTTCCCCGAACAGGGTCCACAGGATCAGGACGAAGAAGACCATCGACAGGCCCCAGAACAGCCACGTGACCGTGACGCTGTCGGAGACCTCGCCGGGGTAGCCCAGTGCGATCATCAGGAAGGAGTAGGGGACCAGGCGCATCAAGAGCGATCGGCGACGGGCGGCATCGATCGAGAGGACCAGTACCAGTTCGGTCAACAGCAGCGGGACCGTGATGATCCAGTCGACGTAGCGGTACGCCTCGTTGAAGAGTGCCTCGCCCTGGACCGCCGCCTCGAACGATCCGAGGATGCGCCAGTAGTGGTAGCCGGCGATCGTCACGATGACGCCGGAGATGGTCACGGCCATCCGGTAGCGCAGCGCAACGTCCTGACGGCTGAGGAAGAAGAACAGGGCGCTGCCGATGAAGACCGCCAAGGTGAGCGAGAAGGCACCGCTCACCAGGTCCACCTGCAGCGTACTGAGGTCGAGCGACGTGATGTCCACGGAGGATCTCCGATCAAGATCTGTAGGTCGGAAGTAGGACCACTCCGCATGATCTGACCGAGCTTCGGCGCCTGGGTAGCTGGTGGATCGAGGGGCACCGACAGTCCCCTGATCAGCCGAGGTCCGGTTGGCGGGGGCAGGTCGCGAACCTTGCTGCAGCCGTTCTCCGCTCGGTCTCCAGACCGCGGGGCGGCAAGTGAAGAGCCGCTCGCGGGCTGCAGAAGCGATGGTCGGTACCCCGTTCCTCACCGTGTACCGCCCGGACCCGGGGCAGACGTCGGTTCAGCGGGCCCAGGAACGTGTTGCTGTCGACGAAGGATCAGGCCTCCGTGGTGGGGTGATCGTTCAAGACGTGTTGAGGTCATGCTGCCGAGATCCCGGGTGTCGGACGCGTGCTGTCGGACGACGTTGTCCGTGGAGGTCGCGGTAGGACCGGTGACCTACCGCGCTCCCACCACCCGTCAGGGCCTTTCGGGCCGGTCAGGGAGCCGCTGATGGGCCTATGTTGTCGGCGCTACGGTCGCGGCCGTCATCGCGGCTGGGTGCGTCACCCGGAGATGAGGCCCCATGAAGAGGTGGTTGCCGCTGGCGGTCCTGGCGGCCGCGCAGTTCGTGATGGTCCTCGACCAGGCCGTGATGAACGTCTCGATCAGCCAGCTGGTCCTCGACCTGGACACCAACGTCACGGCGATCCAGGCGGTGATCACCCTCTACTCCCTGGTCATGGCGATGTTCATGATCGCCGGGGGCAAGATCGGGGATCTGATCGGCCGGCGGCCCGCGTTCACCGTCGGTCTGATCGTGTACGCGGTCGGCTCCTCGATCACCGCGCTGGCCCCGAACGTCTTCGTGCTGGCCGTCGGGTGGTCGGTCCTCGAGGGCCTGGGCGCGGCGCTCGTGATGCCTGCCCTGGCCGCGCTCATCGCCGGGAACTACCAGGGCCGGGAGCGTGCGGTCGCCTACTCCGTGATCGGCGCGGTCGCCGGCGCCGGCATCGCGGTGGGCCCGATCGTCGGCGGCTGGGCGACGACCACCCTGACCTGGCGGGTGGTGTTCGTCGGCGAGGTGGTGATCGTCCTCGGCGTCCTCGCCTGCGTCCGGCTGCTCCGAGATCCGCCGAGCGACACAGCCCGCCCCAGACTCGACCTGGTTGGCGTCTGGCTGTCGGCGCTCGGCCTGGGCCTGATCGTGTTCGGGCTGCTGCAGGCCGGGACCTGGGGCTGGCTCGTCCCGAAGGCCTCACCCATCACGCCCTTCGGCTTCGCGCTGACCCCCTTCGTGATCGCCGTCGGCGGTCTCGTCCTGCGGCTGTTCATCGGCTGGCAGCGCCGACGCGAACGCACCGGCTCCGACCCGCTGGTCCACCTGGACCTGCTGCGCATCCCGGCGCTCCGGGCCGGGCTCCAGTCCTTCCTGGCCCAGAACCTGATCCTGATGGGGGTGTTCTTCACCGTCCCGCTGTACCTGCAGTTGGTCGTCGGGCTCGACGCCCTCGAGACCGGGGTGCGCATGCTCCCGGTCTCCATCGCGATGTTCGTCGCCGCCATAGCCGGGGCGCGACTGCGCACCTGGCTCCCGGTCAGGACCGTGGTGCGCACCGGGTTCGCCTCGACGATCCTCGCCACCCTGTGGCTGCTGTCGACGGTCGAGCCGACCCTGCTCGAGGTGCGGTTCGCCGTCGCGATGGCGCTGCTCGGCATCGGGATGGGGCTCATCGCCTCCCAGCTCGGTGACGTCGTGCAGTCCTCCGTGGATGCGTCGGGTCGCAGCGAGGCTGGGGGCCTGCAGTACACCTCGATGCAGCTGGGCTCGGCGGTCGGGGTCGCTCTGATCGGTGCCATCGTGCTGTCGGGCCTGGTCTCGAACTTCCTCACCCAGGTCGAGGACGATCCCCGTCTGCCGGCCGCGGTCGTGGAGCAGACGACGATCACGGTCAGCGAGGACGTGTCCTTCCTGCCGTCGGACCAGGTGCGGGCACGGGCCACCGACGCGGGGTTGGACGTGGAGGTCGTCGACGCGCTCGTCGAGGACTACGAGGCCGCGCAGCTGTTCGCGTTGAAGAGCGGGCTGCTGGCCTGCGTCCTGCTGGCCCTGCTTGCCTTCCCGGCGACCCGCCAGCTGCCCGCCGAACGACCCTCCAGAGCCGCGTCGCAGGAGGTGTCGTGATGGAGGAGGCGGCTCGGCCCCGATACCGGCTGACCGGTTCGGATGTGGACCGGATGGTCGACGAACTGCTGTTCGTGGGCGCCGACACCGCCCAGAAGCGCTCGCGCTGGTCCTGGCGCGCAAGGGCACGATGCTCCGCAGCCTGGCAGCGTCGCGAAGGTGGCGGTCCGGGTCGCCCCTGTGGACCGCGATCCCGGCAAAGGCCCGCCACTTGCTGACGATCGAGGCGACCAGCGATGGCCGCTCCACGATCCCCGATCGCCCGTCGTGGGTCACGCGGACCTCTTCGGACCCAGGGCCGCATCGCGACGCGTGCCGTGAACGCCCCGTATCGGCCGTGAGCTGATAGACCACAGCCCCTCGGCTTGGAGGACTCGGTGACGCCGCAAGGCCGACGTTGAGCGACAGTGCATGGCATGGCTCACTGGCCGTGCCCCCTGTGTCCCCCGTTCCCTCCCGTGCGGGGGCCAGGTCATGTCTTCCGCAAGGACCGGAGCGTGACGCTCAGGACGGCGAGTCGGTGCCTGTGGCCGCTGGCTCCCGGTCGACGGCCATCGTCCAAGGTCGTTGCTCGTCGCTACCGACCCGCACGTGGACCTGGTCGCCGACGGATCCTGGCCGGATCAACCCAGCGCACCGGCCGTAGAGTCGTTGGGTCCGCTCCGTCGGAGTCGGTGAGCAGACAAGGGAGGTCACGGCGATGCCCGGTCAGGTTGGCGGAACCGCGAAGGGTGACGGCGGGACGACAGGGCAACCGACGTCGAGGTTGCCGCATCTGATGTTCTTCCAGCCGCGCCTGCCGGGCAACACGGGCAGCGCGGTCCGGCTCGCTGCCGTGACCGGAGCACGGCTGCATCTGATCGAACCGTTGGGGTTCGACCTGGACGAACCCAAGTTGCGTCGTGCCGGACTCGATTACCACGACCTGGCCACCGTCGAGGTGCATCCGAGCCTCGATGCGGCGCTCGACGCGCTGCCGGACGCTCGGGTGTTCGCGTTCGTCACCCGGGCGAGCACGGTGTACACCGAGGTGGTCTATCGGCCGGATGATGTGCTGCTGTTCGGACCCGAGACCTCCGATCTCTCCGACGACCTGCTCACCCATCCGCGCATCAGCGGACGGGTCACGATCCCCATGCTCCCGCAGCGGCGCTCGCTCAACCTCGCCAATGCGGCATCCATCGCGATCTACGAGACCTGGCGCCAGATCGGATTCGTCCGCGGGCCGTGATCCGATGGTCACTGCCCAGCGCGTAGTCGAGCAGCATGTCCACCGCCTGATGGACCGTGACGCGATCGTCGACGCCCTTGCCGGCGGCCTCGATGTCCTCAGCCTTGCGGCGCCACGCCTCGGCCTCCTTCTTTCGACGGAAGGTCTTGCGCTGCTGTGCGCCGCGTTCGCGCCAGCGCACCGTGTAGGAGGTCCCGGTCGTGCCGGGCCGCTCGGTCAGGGATGCCATCGTGGGTTCCCTTGGGTCCCAGTGGGTCGGGCCCTGTGCCCAATTTGTGCCCAAGGTGCGCACGAGGTCCCCAAGCAGTGGCAGCCGAAACAACGAGAAACCCTCGCTAGACGACGTCTAGCGAGGGTTTCCGCGGGTGGACCGGATGGGATTTGAACCCACGACCCCCTCCATGCCATAGCATCGCCATGGCATCCAGGCAGTGGCAGGAAACGGCGATTCTGCCGTTTCTGGGGGGTCAGCGGCTGTTTCGGCGGTTCGGGTTTGGGTCCGTGTGGGTGGGTGTGGGGCGGTCTCGGACCCATTTTGGACCCACGCGGTGCGCGGACGCAAGGGTCGGAGGAGACCGTTGTGTGTCACCGGTGCAGCCTGTTCAGGGTGTCCGGTCGATCGCTTGGTGATTCTACGCGGATCGGTCAGTCGGTCCAGCGGCGGTGTCGAGCCTGCCAGGGGTGGCCGTCGCTGCCGAGCGAAGTTCGGTAGGCGAGGTAGGCGGTCTGGCGAGGCTCGACCAGAGTGTCGATCATGGTCGACAGCGCTACGAGCGGGGCCTGTTGGACATCGTCGGTGTGAGCGACACGTCGTTTGAGCACGGTGGCGGCGCCGGGTGGGCGGACGAGAGGGGCGCTCTCAGCAGCTGCCGACGTCTGTCGACGATCCTTGGTGGTCGTCCGAGTGCTGCCGCGACGCCTACGAACCCAGCGTGTCGAGTTGCCCTGTGCCAGCGATCACCAAGAGGTTCGGGGTG
>PWTE01000172.1 GCA_003563915.1 Nitriliruptoraceae bacterium | reverse complement strand
TGGCGGCCGTCGCCGCCTACGAGCCGGCCGTACCCGAGGTCCTCTCGGGGGAGGACGCCGCCACGATCATGACCATGTACGCACGCTTCGAGGCGGCCGCGGCCGAGGGCAGGTTCAGCGATGCGGCCCGGGAGCTGCTGCGGGCGGTGTCCAACGACGAGGAGGCTGCCGGGCTCCAGCCCGACTACGTCGAGCTTGCGGGGGCCACCGTGCCCCTGCACCTCGACGAGATCGCGCAGGGGCAGGGTGACGGACACCCGAGCCCGACCAAGCCGGGGATGCTGGCACGCATCGGGGTCCCGACCCTGCTGCTGTACGGGTCGAAGACGGCGCTGGCCGACTGGATGATCGGGTCCGTGCGCTACCTCGCCGAGCACATCCCGGGCGCGCAGGTCCGGGCAATCGACGGTCTCGGGCACCTGGGTCCGTTCGTGGCCCCGCGGACCGTCGCGGAGGAGCTCACCGGATTCTTCGCGAGCACCGGTCTCGCGCCGCAGCCCGCGACCTGACCGAGACCCGACCCGCGACGAGTTCGGGATCGCCCGTCAGCTCTCCTGCCAGCTGGGGGTGCGCTCGCCGAGGAGCGCGTCGATGCTCCTTTGTGCGCCGCGCGGTTGATCCGCCCGATGGCGGCCCGGACGGGCTTCGCGCGTCACCGGGTGGGTGGAACCACGCAGAGCGCGGCTCCGGGGTTGCGTGCCGTCCCCGATGTCGCCGTCGGCTCGTGCCGTCACGATCTGCCCAGAGACGGCGCAGACCGGCTGCGCCGCCGACGCGGGAGCTCCCGACGATGAGCCTTCTCAACCATCAGGACCCACCCCTCCCCGGCGTGGCGACACCCCCGGGAGCCGCCCTGGATGCCCAGGAACGCGAGGCGTTCCTGGCCAGGTTCGGCGCGGACCAGGCGGCGGCGATGCACCTGGCAACCGTCGTGCTCGGCGAGCAGCTCGGGCTGTACCGGGCGCTGGCCGCCGCCGGACCCCATACGGGAGAGCAGCTCGCCGAGCGGACCGAGCTCACGCCACGACTGGTCCTGGAGTGGCTGCGGGTCCAGGCCGTCAGCGGCTACTGCGAGCACGACCCGGCAACCGATCTCTTCTGGCTGAACCCGGCGCAGCAGGCCTGCCTGGCCGACGACGGCGGTCCCTGGTTCGTGGCGGGCGGGACCTCGACGATCAGCGCCACCCACCGCAGCATCGAGCAAGTCGCTGCCGCGTTCCGTGGCGAGCGGACGGTTACGTGGGGAGATCACGACCCGGCGCTGTTCTCCGGGGTGGCCAGGGCGTTCCGACCGGCCTTCGAGACCCACCTGGTCGCCTCGTGGATCCCTGCGCTGGGCGGCATCGACGCCCGGCTGCGCACCGGCGGTCGGATCGCGGACGTCGCCTGCGGGTTCGGGTCCGCGGCCGTGCTGATGGCGCAGGGCTACCCCCTGGCGACCGTGGCCGGCTTCGACCAGCACGGTCCGTCGATCCGGGCGGCACGGCACGCCGCTGCCGAGGGCGGGGTGGCCGACCGGGTGACCTTCGAGGTTGCCGACGCCGCCGCGTTTCCCGGTCGCGACTACGACCTGGTCACGATGTGCAACGCGTTGCACGAGATGGGCGATCCGGTCGGGGTCTGCCGGCGCGTGCGGCAGTCGTTGGCGGACGAGGGACGACTCATGCTCATCGAGCCGGTCGCCGGGGACACCCTCGACGACAACCGCACCCCGCGGGGACGCAGCTTCCTGTCCGCCTCGACGATGATCTGCCTGCCCAGCGCTCTGTCCCAGCCCGGTGAGCGCCACCTCGGCGCCCAGGCCCCCGACGCCGACTTCCGTGAGGTCGCGCTCGACGCGGGGTTCCGTGGCTGCGAGCGCGTCGCCTCGACCCCGCTGCACCGCGTCCTCGAGCTCACGCCCTGAGGCAGCCCTCGGCTACGTCGCCGCCTCGAGGAGGGATCATGACCACCGTCGCCACGCTCGCCCGGTTGACCCGGTACCCGGTGAAGTCGCTGCAGGGAGAGCAGCTCGATGCGGGTGAGCTGCGGCCTGACGGCGTTGACGGCGACCGGCTCCACGCCTTCCACGACCTGGACACCGGTCGGATCGCCAGCGCCAAGCAGCCGCGTCCCTGGCGCGCACTGCTCGATCTCACGGCGGAGACCGACGGCCGCGAGGTGCTCGTGCGCCCCCCGACCGGCGAGCGCTGGTCGATCCACGATCCCCGGCTGTGCGACTTTGTCACGGCACGTACCGGTCGCCGCGTCGAGGTCGTGACGGCCCGACCCGGCCACCTCGGCAGCTACGACTCCACCTGGCCCGAGGTCGAGGGCGTGAGCCTCGCTGGTCCCCGGCAGTTCGCGATGGCGCTGCGCACCGACGCGGTGCGGTTCGTGGACGTCGCCGGACTGCACGTGATCACCACCGCGACCCTCGACAAGCTCGCGGAGCTGAGCCCGGGCAGCGTCGTCGACGCTCGCCGGTTCCGACCCAACCTCGTGCTCGACACCGGGCGGGTTCCGCCGTCGTTCCTCGAGGACGGCTGGGTCGGTGGGGTGCTGCGGGTCGGTGACCGTGCCCGGATCCGGCTCACGACCAGGGCCCCTCGCTGCGTGATGACAACCGTCGAGCAACCCGGACTCGGGCACGACCCGGGGATCCTGCGTGCCGCGGCGACCAACCGGCAGCGCTTCGAGCGCGTCGGCACGCTCGCTTGCTCCGGCGTGTACGCCGAGGTGGTGGTCCCGGGACCGGTCCGGATCATGGACCCCGTCGTGCTGGAGTGATCCGGCGCCGCCGCGGGCCTGCCACCCCGGGACGCCCGTCGACCACCGGACGGCGCGGACGGGGGAGCGGTCGTCAGCTGCTTCGGTGCGAGCTGCCGCTGAGGGGTGCCTGCGCACGAAGGAAGCTGCCGACGTGCGTTGCGATCCCGTCGGGGTCATCGAGCCAGGGCCCGTGCCCGATGCCCGCCTCGATCAGCCGGGCGTCGGGGAGCACGCCGGCGATCCGCCGGCCGGCGGCCAGATCGCCGAAGGGATCGTTGGAGGGCCAGATCAGCAGCACCGGATGGTCGATCCCGGACAGCTCGTCGGTGGTGATCAGCACGTCCGGGTCCCAGCCTCGCAGCCCTCCGAGGCGCACGGTCAGCTCCTGGCCCGTGCGAAGGGTCGGTCCGAAGGTGGGCAGGTGCTGCGCCGCGTACCAGTACTGCGCGAACTCCTCGGGGAGTGTCCGCACGGTGGCGGACGGATGGCCGAACACGTCGCGGAGGCCCGCGACGGCGCGATCCGGCGAGCGTGGGACCAGGAGGGTGGACGCCAGCAGGCGGTTGATGCCCGGAACACCCAGCTGACCGAGCGGGGCCGGCACCCTGGTGAACTCGACGAAGCCGGGAGCGCCGAGCTGGACGCTTGCGGTGACCCGCTGCGGCCGATCGAGGGCGTACCACCAGGCGTGGTGTCCACCACGGGAGGTCGCGACGATCGGGGCGGAGGCGAGCTCGAACCGGTCGTAGACCGCGTCCAGCAGGTCGCGGACCAGGCGGCGGTTGTCGATCGCGCGCAGGTCGATGCCGTCGCTCCCGCCACCGCCGGGCAGGTTGACCAGCAGGAACCGGAAGCCCTCCAGTTCCGCAACCAGCGATGCGACGTGTCCCGCCTCACCGGCACCGCCGCCCAGCACCACCACCGTAGGTCCCGTCCCCACCTCCAGCACGCGGATGCGCAGCTGCGCGTCGCCCGCCTCGACGACGTGCTCGGTGGCGGCCAGGCCGAGTGAGGCGAACCACCGCCGCTCGGCGTCGAGGAACGCCACCACCTCCGGTGCGCTGCGGTCGAGCCGGATCGGCCTGCTGCTCGGACGGTCGAGCAACGCTGCCCCACCGACGACGAGCGCGCCGAGCCCGAGCAGTCCCAGCACGCCGCCGCCGGTCCACCGAACCGCGCGCATCGCAGGTCCTCTGTTCGGTCGATGGGCACGGGTCGTGACCCTGGCACGAGCATCGACGGGTGCGGGTCCTACGCCGGGATCACGCCCAGCTGCTGCATCATCGACAGGTTGTCGGCGTGGCCCCAGTGCTCACACAGGTTGCCGTCGGCATCCACCCGCCAGAAGTCGCTGCCCTCCAGTTCCAACGACCGTCCGGTGGCCGGGATGCCGTTGAACTCGCCCTGGTGGGTGCCGGTGGCCAGGATGCGGGCGGCGACACGTTCGCTTTCGCCGACCACGTCGAGGACCTCGACGTGCAGGTCCGGGAACGCCTCGAAGAAGCCCTGCATGAACCCCAAGAACGCGGCGCGCGACTCGGTGCCCGCGAAGTGGGAGACGAACCCCTCGGACAGGCACGCACTGATGGCGTCAAGGTCGTGGCGGTTGAAGCCGTCGTAGAAGCGCAGCATTGCGCTGGCATGATCGGTGTCCAAGGGAGCCTCCCCGGAGGTCGGGACGGACGCTGCCGTGGGTGGGAGGGCTGGGTTGACCTGCCCGCAAACCCGCGTCATCCCTCGGCGCGTCTGACTAGCCTCGCTGCGGGGGAGGCTCGCAGCGCGGCGTGGAGCTTGCGTGGAGGCGACGTGCAGCGTCGCCGCCCCGGTCCCGGAGGAGCCGACCCCATCGCCACGGTGGAGGCCGACGATGCAGTTCGGGTTCCGGATTCTTGGAACGCTGCAGGCGCGGTCGGGCACGCGGTCCGTCGAGCTCGGGGGTCGCCGGCCACGTCGGCTGCTGGCGGTGCTGCTCCTGCACCCGGGCCGGGTGGTGCCCGCCCCGCAGCTGGTGGATGCGGTCTGGGACGGTGACCCCCCGGCGTCTGCCGATGTGACGCTGCGCAGCCACGTGGCAAGCCTCCGCCGGAGCCTGGACGGGCTCGCTGACCGCGACCTGCTGGAGACGCGCCCTCCCGGCTACCGGCTCATGGTCGCCGAGGAACAGATCGACGCGCACCGCTTCGAGCGGCTCGTCGAGCAGGGGCTCGGTGCCCTGCGGGGCGACGATGCCGGACAGGCCCGTCGGCTGCTGCGCGCGGCGCTCGACCTGTGGGGTGGGGAGGTCCTCGAGGACCTCGGCGCGCCCCGCTTCGCCGTGCCGGTTGCCGCCCGGCTTGAGCAGCTTCGCCTGGCCGCTCTGGAGGGCCGCATCGACGCGGACCTCGCGGCCGGCCGCTCCCACGAGCTCGTCGCCGAGCTCGAGGCGCTGGTCAGCCACCATCCGTTCCGCGAGCGGCTGCACGCCCAGCTCATGCTGGCGCTGTACCGCGCTGGTCGGCAGGCAGATGCGCTCGCTGCGCATCAGGTCGCCCATCGTCAGCTCGCAAACGAGCTTGGCCTGACCCCCGGGCCGGAGCTGGCGGCCCTGCAGGCGGCGATCCTGCGCCAGGACCCCGCGCTGATGGACCCGCAGGCGCTGGCCGGCACGCGGCTGGCGGCCGGAGCGTCGTCGCAAGCTGCCGGCGCCACGCGTCCGGTGGCGAGCATCCCGCCCCTGCTGCGTGCCGCCCGGCGGGCTGCGCTGGTGGGACGCGAGCGGGAGCTACAGCACCTGCAGCGTCTGTGGGAGCAGGCCCGCACCGGCAGCGGACGGGTCGCGCTCGTCGGCGGGGAGGCCGGCGTAGGCAAGTCGCGGCTCGTCGCCGAGCTGGCCGGGCTGGCCGGGCTGGCGGACCAGGAGCCGGCACACG
>PWTE01000139.1 GCA_003563915.1 Nitriliruptoraceae bacterium | reverse complement strand
GGCACGAGTGGTCTGCTCCCTCGCCTCGTCCACCCGGTCCACCTCGACGCCAGGTTCGCCCGCGATCGGGGGCAGGAGCACCTTGCCGTCGGCCAGGTCATCCACCTCGTCGAGCATCTCGCGCGCGCCGGCATCATCGTCCAGTCGCGCCAACACCACGTCGGGATCGACGCCGCGCACGTCGGCTTGGAACAGGATCTTGAGCGCCCGCTCACGCGACCAGCGGGGGTCGCGCGTGTCGGTGCGGCGCGCTTCGCCGTCGCCCATCAGGCGCGCGAGAGGTACTCACCCGAGCGGGTGTCGACCTTGACCTTCTCGCCGGGCTCGATGAACAGCGGGACCTGGATCTCCTTGCCGGTCTCCAGCGTCGCCGGCTTGGTCGCCGAGGTCGCCGTGTTCCCCGCGAACCCCGGGTCGGTCTGCGCTACCTCGAGGACCTTGGAGGCAGGCAGTTCGACGCCGACGATGCGGCCTTCGTAGTCCTGGATCTGCAACTCGTCACCCTCGACGAGGTAGTCGGCGGCCTCGCCGATCGCGGCCTCCGGTGCCATGCGCTGCTCGAAGGTCTCGTTGTCCATGAGGATGAAGTCGCTGCCCTCGCGGTACAGGAACTGCACCGTCGAGCGCTGGACGATGGCCTGTTCGACGTCCTCGCCGGCGCGGAAGGTCTTCTCGACGACCTTGCCGGTCTCGACCTCCTTGAGCTTGGTGCGCACCACGGCGCCGCCCTTGCCAGGCTTGTGGTGGTTCCAATCGACGACCTGCTGGAGCTTGCCGTCGATCAGGAGGGTCATGCCGTTCTTGAGGTTGTTGGTCGAGACCACGGTGGGCTCCGGGGGTGATCGGGTGGGGCTCCGGGGTGAGCGAGGTGCCCGCAGCTACAGGATCACGAGCTCGCGGGAGGCGTCGGTGAAGGCACGGGCTGGTCCGTCCGGGACGATGACGTGGCTGTCCTCGATGCGGACGCCGCCGATGCCCGGGACGTACACGCCCGGTTCGACGGTGAGCGTCGTGCCGACGGCGAGCGTAGCAGTGCCGCCCTTGGCCACCGATGGCGCCTCGTGGATCTCGAGCCCCACCCCGTGGCCCGTCCCGTGCACGAACCAGCGGCCGTAGCCGGCCTCCTCGATGACCCCGCGAGCGGCCGCGTCTACATCGCCGGTGAGCGCGTCCTCCACCGCGGCCTCCCGACCCGCCTGCTGCGCGACACGGACCACCTCGTGGATCCGCCTGGCCTGCTCGCCGAGGTGGCCGATGCCAACGGTGCGCGTGTGGTCGGCGTGGTAGCCGTCGACCCGTGCGCCCGCATCGATCGTGAGCAGGTCGCCGGCCCGGAGCTGACGCCCACCGGGATCGTGGTGCGGGGAGACGGTGTTGTGGCCGCTGGCCACGATCGAGGAGAAGGCGACGCCGTCGGCCCCCAGGTCGATGAACCGCCGCTCCAGGGTGATGGCCAGCTCGCGTTCGCTGACCCCCGGCCTCACGTGCTCCGTGAACAGCCACTCCAGCGCGCTCGCCGTGATGTCGTTGGCTCGCTGGAGCCGTGCCAGCTCGGCGTCGTCCTTGACGGTGCGCAGTTGGCTCACGGCGCCGGTCACGCCCAGTAGGCGCACCCCCGCGGCTTCGGTCAGACGCTGGGCCTCCCGAGCTTGCACCCAGGTGACGTGGTCGGCCTCGATCCCGAGCACGGGCGTCTCGGCACCGTCGTCCCCGACCTCCCGCACGAGCTCGGTCGCGACCTCCTGTGGCGTGCGGGTCAGCTCGAGGGGCAGGTCCCCCGCTTCCCGAGCCGCGCGCTCCGTGTAACGACTGTCGGTCAGGAGCCGGTCGTGCTCCGCGGACGGCCCCACCAGTACCGGGCCTGCCGTCCCGGTGAACCCCGTGAGGTAGCGCACGTTCACCGGGTGGCTTACCAGCAACCATCGCCCGGCGAGGCTGTCGCGCAGCCGTTCCCGCCGCGCGCCATGATCGTGGGGCGGGAGCCCGTGGTCCAGCCCCTCGGTCACCGCACGACCCACTGCCTGCGAACGTTCATGTGCTGACCCCGTCGTGCAGGTTCAACCCGGCGCGGACGGCCAACGGGTAGCCGTCGATCCCGAACCCAAGGATGGCCCCGTCGCACACGGCGGTCAGTACCGAGGTGTGCCGGAACGGCTCGCGGGCGGTGATGTTGGACAGGTGCACCTCGACCTTCGGGATGGTCAGCAGCTCGAGGGCGTCGCGGATCGCGTAGCTGTAGTGCGACCAGGCCCCCGCGTTGACGATCACGATGTCGGTGCCGTCGGTGCGCGCGTCGTGGATGCGGCTGACGAGTTCGCCCTCGTGCTCGGTCTGCAGGTGCGTGAGCTCCGCACCCTCCGCCTCGGCCGCCGCGCGGGCCGCAGCAACGACGTCGTCGAGCGTCGCCGTCCCGTACTGCTCCGGATCACGCGAGCCGAGCTGGGACAGGTTCGGCCCATGGAGCAACAGGATGTTGGCCACAGCTCACCTCCTTGAGCGAACGGTACTCGCTCCCCCGACGGCAGCCATCGAGGCACTCCGCGACCGGGGACCGTGCGTGACGTACCGGCCCGCGTCCAGCCGTCGCGCAGGATCGCGTTGGGAAGAGGTCGAGCGGCGCACCGGTCAGAGACTCCGAACGTCGATGCGCACGTCGGCGTGGCCTGCCAGAGCGGCCAGGTCGTCGGGGTCGGAAGTGAGGATCTCGACCACGTCATCGCCAGGCAACAGTTCGGCGCTGACCACGACGGCAGCGTCAACGAGCGAGGCGGCCGGCGCAGCCTTCCGCAGCTGCACGTTGCGGTTGGCCGCAGTTGCGTCAAGGGGATCGTCCTCACGCACGTGCAGGTTCGCCACCGCGGACATCTGCTGTGTGCGGTCCCACAGCGCCTCGCACCGCACGGCGGTCGGCACGACCGTGCGCCCGTTGGCGGCCATGACCGCCTCGAGGACCTGGGCACGCTTGGTGTGCTGGGGCGCAGCAGCCAGCAGGGCTGAGACGGCCTCGTTGTCGAGGACCAGGTGGCGGACGGGTGCCACCATCAGGTCGCGGTTGCCGTTGCCGGCATGTCGACCAGCATCTCGACCAGTTGCAAGACCTGGTCGACGGCGTGGTCGACCTCTCCCGCGACGGCCCAGTCCGGGTATCGCCGCGCGTAGCGCTGGGCGGCCTCCACGGTCAGCTGTTCGTGCAGGGCGGCGGGGTGGTCGGTGCCGCTGACCCGGCGGAGCACGACCGCTTCGAGCTCGGGATGGTCGTCAGGGAACCGGCCGAGGTGCTCAGCCACGGCCCGTTGCCGCGCGAACGCGCGGACCCGGGAGGCCAGTGCGTCGTTCGTCGCGGCAGTGAACGACTGAGCCATCCCGAGCTCCGTCGCGATCGCCACCGCGTGGTGCAGCGCCTCCGGCATCCGCACCGAGGTGGCCTTGACCTCCCCGGAGCTGTCGAGCTCGTCGAGGGAGGCAAGGAGGTCGAGCAATGTCACCATCACCACTCCTTGCGTGCGGTATGAACTGTACCGCAGACAGGGTCGTCAGGATCCCGCAGCGAGGGCATGACGTCTTCCCATCGGGAGCACCCGGAACCAGCACCCCACCCGTCGATCAGGCCATCAGCGTGGGCGCTCCGCGCGGCAGGGTGGCGATCTCCTTCCCGCGCGGATCGGTGAAGATGGCACGACCGGTGTCGTGGTCGAGTTCCACGGTCCAGCGACCCTCGTGGATCAACCTGTGGTGACGGCGGCAGATGAGCAGCCCATTGGCCACCGAGGTCTCGCCGCCGTTGGTCCACCAGTCGATGTGATGGACATCGCACCAGTCGGCGGGGCGGTCGCACCCGGGTCCACGGCATCCCCCGTCCCGGGCGATAACAGCACGTCGTTGGGCGATGGTCCAGTCTCGTCGGGCGCGCCCGACGGCAAGCGGTTGCCATGGCCGCCCCATGAGGATCGGTGTCACGCCGGCATCACACAGCAGCCGTTCCATCGCTTCGGGCGAGATCAGCGTCCCAGAGTCGAGGATGCCGACCCCCGGCCCATCCCCCGGCAACGACGAGCCCACGCCGGGCAGGTACGCCTGCGTCCGCGTACACCCGTCAGCGCCAATACCGCACCGTCCAGAAGCCGACGACGCCCCGTCGCCACCCGCACCTGACCCGCCGCCCTCGGCATCCTCCGCTGTGGGGCCGCCGCCACACGTGCACGGCGATGCACCATCCCCGCCCACGTGATCCGCCGCCTGGCCGAGCATGAACACCGCCGAGACGTGCGGACGCACCCGTCCGGCCATCGGCGCACCAGCGACCAACCCGGCTCGCGCCAGTTCCGTGAGCGCGTCCGCGGTCCGCTGCTGGGGCGTGCGCCGCCGCTCGGGCGGGGTCCCCTTGTCGTCGCGGGTACGGAAGGACCGCAGCGCGACATGGAGGTGTTCCCCAGCGATGGGATCGAGCCGCGCATGCAGCTGCCACATCCCATCGTCCTGCTTCACCAGCGACGCCGTCCGGCGCGAGTGGGCCAGGTTCTCGTCGCGCAGCAGCGCGTCACCGTCCACGGCCTGCTCGCGGCGCTTGACCTCGCGGCGGAGTTCCTCGGGGCTGGACGACGCCGCCGCCTCCAGCAGCTGCGCCTGCACCTCGTCGGAGCCGCCGAGCCGCCCACGCCGCAGCGCCTGACCCAACACCGTGGCCTGCTCCACACCGAGCGTCCCCTGCGCCAGACCTTCGGCCACCCCGTCCATCGCGTCGATCGCGCGAGAGAGCTCCGCTTGCTTCTTGGCTTCGCGCCCCGACAGCCGCATCCGATCGCGCAGGTACGCGCCCGTGTCCGCGTGCCCCGTGTTCCGGTGGGTACGTGCTGCCGACACGTAGGACACCAGCCGGGCCTTCATCGCTGCGGTGGCGCCTTCGACCTGCTTGAGGGCGTCGAGGCAGCTGTCCAAGGACGCGACCGACTGCCCGCGCGCCTCCTCGGACGACGGTGCCCCCTGCATCACGGCACGCAGCTGGCTCCCAACCTCCTCGAGGTCCCGGCGCAGCCGCTCGAAGGCCGACGGGTCCGCGACATCCTGAGGCGCCCCGTCGTAGGTCTCAGGCGGCTGCTCGGCAGCGAGGTCGAGCTGCCCGCGCCGCCGCTGGTAACCCACGGGCACGTCACATGCCTGCGCTTCGCTGGCGCCCACCACCTCCCGGCGACCCGGCGCAGCCTCCCCAGGGCACGACCCGTGATCCCACGACAGCCGGCGAGTCCGACGGTCCTGTCCCTCTGCCGCACACCGGCGCACGCGACCCCGGGCTCCGCCAGGAGCCGCGATCGTCAGCTGCAAGGGTGACCAACTCATGACCCCGACTGTAGACGACCCCTGCGACAGAGTCGAACATATGTTCCCATGCCTGTGGACAAGTTCCATCCAGGCCGCCACATCGAGGTGACGGGCAGGCGATCAGGCGCCCGACGGGCTGCTCCCCAGCAGAGCCGAATGGTCGCCCGCTGTACCGGCAAGGACGAAGATGGATGCCCCGTCCGAGCGGATCTCGACCACGCGTGCGACAGCCGACTCGGCGTCATGGTCGCCGACCACGATGTGGTCACCTTCACTCGTGCCAGAGGGAAGGTCGGCCGTGTTGACGGTGATGAAACCGTCAACGTCCAGCTGCATGTAGTCGATGATGATGTCAGGCTTCATGCCGCACACCTTACGTCCCGAACCACGTCCACCGCGAGACTC
>PWTE01000230.1 GCA_003563915.1 Nitriliruptoraceae bacterium | reverse complement strand
CAGCGCCCGTAACCGCCCTTGCCAGCGGGCGATCGATCCACGACCTGCGTGTTCGGACGACGACCCCAACGATGGAGGACCGGACCATGACCACGATGACGACCTTCGCCGGCGACACCATAGAGATCGACGGTGGACTCGACCGGCTCGCCGCGGACCTCGCGGGTGAGCTGATCCGACCCACCGATGCGGCGTACGACGACGCCCGTGCTCTGTGGAACGGCATGACCGAGCGACAGCCCGCGGCGATCGCACGCTGCAATGACACCGACGACGTCCGTGCGGCGATCCGGTTCGCCGCCGAGAACGACGTGCTCGTCGCGGTGCGCGGCGGCGGTCACAACGTCGCGGGCACCGCCGGCGTCGACGGCGGGCTGGTGATCGACCTGTCGGCCATCAACCACGTCGAGGTAGATGCCGCCGCACGTCGCGCCCGCGCCGGCGGTGGGACGACCTTCGGCGAACTCGACGCCGCGACCCAGGCCCACGGTCTCGCCACCCCGGGCGGGGTCGTGTCGAAGACCGGCATCGGCGGCCTGACCCTCAGCGGAGGGATCGGCTGGCTCCGCCGCAAGCACGGGTTGACGTGCGACAACCTCGTCGCCGCCACCCTGGTCGCCGCGGACGGCACCGTCCACCACGTCGACGAGCAGAGCGATCCGGAACTCCTCTGGGGCCTGCGTGGCGGTGGTGGCAACTTCGGTGTCATCACCGAGCTGACCTACCAGCTGCATCCGGTCGGACCCGAGGTCTTCCTGGGGCTCACCGCGTACCCGCTCGATCAGGCAGAGGAGGTGCTCCGCGCGTACCGGGACTGGACCGATGACCTCGCCGACGAGGTGTCGTCGCTGGCCACCTGCGCGAGCGTCCCCGAAGACGAGCACTTCCCCGAGGAGCACTGGGGCGATCCCTGCGTGATGATCGCTGCGGCAGCCGCCACCGACCTCGATCAGGGCGCACAGGTCACGCACCCCGTCCGCCACCTGGGTGAGCCGCTCGCCGACCTGAGTGGACCGGTGCCCTACGTGGAGCTGCAACAGCTCTTCGACGCCGACTACCCCGACGGGATGCGCTACTACTGGCGGTCGGTGCACCTGCCTGGACTGGCCGACGAGGTGATCGCACGCACGATCGAGTGGATCCAGACCCGACCCTCACCGCTCACCACCCTGGACCTCTGGCACCTGGGCGGTGCGATGTCACGGGTCTCGCCTGACGCAACCGCCTACGGCGATCGCCGTGACCCGTTCCTCCTGGGCATCGAAGCCAACTGGGAAGACCCGAACGACGACGACGCGAACCTGCGGTGGACCCGCGGCTGCGCTGCGTCCTTCGACGAGCTGTCCACGGGACGGGAGTACCTCAACTTCCCGGGGTTCCTCGAGGACCACGACGCGACCCTGCGAGCCGCACACGGCGCGGACAACTACGAGCGGCTCCGCCGACTCAAGCGCCGGATGGATCCGGACAACCTCTTCCGTCTGCACCAGAACATCCCCCCGGCTTGACCGGCCCGCGAGCGGCTCTCGCCGTCGCGGACCTCAGAGCCGGTTCGTCAGCGTCGGCGGAGGTTGGCCGCGGGTGCGGTGCACAGGATCGTGGGTGACACGTGCTCGGCCAGGGCGACCCGACGTGGGAGCTCGCAGGACCGTCTTGGCCGGTCCGGCGCGACGGCGATGGACGATGTGGCGACGGCCGGCGCGGCCGATGCGGTCTGGCCAAGCTCGGTCGCTGCCGAACCGTCCAACGGTAGGGCGGCGAACGAGCCAAGGGCCAGGGTGGCCAGCAGCAGCAGCAGTTTGGGCATCATCCGGGCCGTGTTCTGCGTCGGGCCGGCGGGAGCCCGCGTGGATGCCGGTTGGCGTGTGCTCATGGTGTTCCTCCTGCGTCGATCCGATGTCTTCGACGCTACGGAGGAGGTCAGGAGCCGGAATCGGGCGCCTTGCCCAGGTTCGGTCCAGCCGGTTCCCCATCTTCGGGGAACGGTCCCTAGGCCGGCTCAGCAGGTTCCCCATCGCTCGCGACCAGGCCGCGGCGACGGGCTTCCCGGGCTGCCTCGGTGCGGTTGCGCACCGCGAGCTTCTCGAGGACCGCGGAGACGTGGTGACTCACCGTCTTGCGCGAGATGTGAAGTCGCTCCGCGATCTGGCCATCCGACCGGCCCTCGCAGAGGTGGGCGAGGACCTCGGCCTGTCGCGGCGTCAGCCCGGCAGGATGTGCGACGGTTCCCGGGCGCGGACCGCGAGGGATGTCACGTTCCCCCCGTTCCCGCAGGCGGCGACGGACCCGATCCGCCGCCGCTCTCGCACCGAGCCCGTCGAAGACGTCGAGCGCCCGCCGCAGATCCTCGGCCTCGTCACTGTCAGCGAGGACATCAGCGGCCTCGTAGAGGCAGCCGAACTCTTCCCAGCGCCCAGCCGCCTCCCGCAAGCGGCCGGCCAGGTGCAACGCGAACGGCTCGGCGACGCCGTCGGGCACGCCACGAAGGGTCCCGGCACGCAGACGCCAGAGCGCGATCTCACCGCTGGCCCAGGGGTGTCGGGACGCATCGACCACCCGCGCCGCGCCCCCCTGCAGCTCATCGGTCACCGAGCGGGCACCACTCAGCCACGCGGCCTCCGCCCGTGCCGCGACCAGCGGCCACACCATCATCGGCTCCCCGGTGCCAGAGGCGAGCTGCCAGGCATGGTCGAGGTGATCCCACGGGTCCGCGCCACCGCACCGCGTTGCCAACCGGCCGAGGACGGTGTGGGCGACGATGTGGGCGAAGGGTTGGCCGCCGGTGGGCTCGTCGCTCTCGAGGACCTGGTTCGCGAGCTCCGCGGCGCGCAGCCAGTCACCCTGTTCGAGGTGGAGGCGTGCCCACAACGCGGTGGTGTACACCCGGTGGAAGTCGAGGTCGCGATCGACGGCCACGAGCGACGCCTCGTCCAGCGCTTCAGCAGCCGCGGGGTAGTCACGTTCGGCCGTTGCCACGGTCGCGAGCATGATCCAGCCCTGCGCGGCTTCGCGATCCAGGTCGGCATCTGCCGCGATCGCGATGCTGCGCCGTAGGTCCTCCCTAGCCTCGGTGTGACCTCGCCGGATCTGGGCAGCGGCCTTGGCACGCTCGACCACGACGATGAGTTCGGGGGTACCGATCCCCCGGGCGAGGGTCACAACATCCTCGATGAGCTGCACGGCCAGGTCGTGCTCACCGACCAACGAGGCACGAGTCGAGGCCAACACCGCCGCCTGAACCAGCTCGGGACCCGGTGGAAGTCGCTGGAGCAGCTCCCGTGCCTCCGCGAGCGGTTCATCCATCTCCGGGTTGCGTCCCAGACGTAGGAGCGTCAGGCCCTGTCGGATCAGCGCTTCCCCGAGCGCACGCGGATCGTCATGCACCCGTCGCAAGCTGAGTTCGCGGTGGATCGCCTCGAGGGCGTCCTCCTCGCGCCCGACCATCGAGGCGGCCTGGCTGAACGCGGTGAGCAGGTCTGCGAGTTCCAGTTCGTCGAGGCTGCCGGCAGCGTCAAGGGCCTGTTCATAGTGGGCCACGGCCTCGCGGTGAGACCCCAGTCTGGTCGCGCGCTCGGCGGCCTGAACCGCGTAGCTCCGCGTCAGCTCGACCTCACCGGCGGCTGCGGCATGGTGGGCGACGCGTGCGGCGTCGACCTGTTCGCCATACCGCTCGACGAGCTGCGTCGCCACACCGAGGTTCAGGGTCCTGGCGCGTGCGGGCGGCAACGCGTCAGCGATCGCCCGACGGCCGAGCTCATGACGGAAGGCCACGGTGCCCGGTCGGTCCGGTCGGAGCATGCCAGCGTCCACGCACGCATCGAGGTCGGCGTCCTCCGCGGCCACCAGTTCCTCCAGTAGCCACACCTCGGCCCGCGTCGGCACGACCGCGGCTGCATCGAGCACCTCACGGGCAGGAGGATCGAGCCGCCCAGCACGGGCGAGCACCGCATCCCGCACGCTCAGAGGCACGGCGTGCGCGGCTGGGCTCAGTGCTTCGGTCACGAAGAAGGGGTTGCCGGCGGTCAGCTGCTGCAGTTCGTCCACCTCGTCCGGGTCATCCCGACCCGCTTCGGCAAGCAGGTGTGCGATCGCCTCCCGTGACAGCGGCGGCAGATCGATGGCGATGGTCGCGGTCTCCCGGATGACGTCGCCAACGACGGTCCGCAAGGGGTGCCCAACGGAAATCTCGTCATCGCGGTAGGTGACCACCAGCAGACCGCCGGCGCCTCCCAGCCGTCGCCCGACGAACCGGAGCAGATCGAGGGTGGCTTCGTCGGCCCAGTGGGCATCCTCCACGACCGCGATGACGGGAGCATGCGAGGAGGACAGCAGGTCCAGGAAGCCACGGAACCGCTCATGTCGGGGCGCATCATCCGACGTCAGCGACGGTGTTGCCGTGGCGGTCTGATCGACCATGTCCAGGATCGGACCGAGAGGTCGCGGTGTGTCGAGAGGATCGCAGGCACCGACCACCACCTGAGCCCCGACCACCTCGCTGCAGAAGCGTTGCACCAGCGAGGTCTTGCCGATGCCGGCCTCACCACGGATGAACACGAGCCGGCCCTGCCCTTCGCGGACGTGGCCCACAGCATCGTGCAGTTCTGCGAGGGCCTCCTGCCGTTCGAGCAAGGGCCCACCCCCGCGGCTATCGCGGCGCACGATCTGCTCGCTCATCGCCTTCCAGATCGCGTGAGGGCGGGCTCTGGACCTTACGGACGCGCACGAGGTCGCGCCACCTCTAGGCTGCCCGCATGCACCACACCATCGAACCGCTGCGCCATGCGGTCACCGGCGGTAGCCAGTGACGCTCAGCGCGCCGGAGCTCAACCGCGCGACCCTGGCGCGGCAGTCCCTGCTGGAGCGCCGCGCCGAGACGGTTCCCGAGGCCGTTCGCCGGGTCGTGGCGCTCCAGGCGCAGGAGCCCGCGTCGCCCTACCTGGCCCTGTGGAACCGCATCGCGGCGTTCGACCCGGCTGATCTCGACGCCGCCTACGCGGACGGCACGATCGTCCGGTCGTCGCTCCTGCGTCTGACGCTGCATGCGGTGCACGGAGACGACCATCCCGACTTCCACCATGCCATGCTGCCGAGCCTGCGGGCGTCCCGGCTCAACGATCGCCGCTTCACCGACACCGGTCTGACAGCGGAGCAGCTCGATGAGCTCCTGCCCGACCTGCGCGCGTACCTGACCGAACCTCGCACGAAGGGCGACATCGAGACCTTCCTCGAGGAGCGCCTGGGGCAGCACGAGCCGCGGGCCTGGTGGGCGCTGCGCATGTACGCCCCGCTCCACCATGCCCCGACCGGCGGCCCATGGGCCTTCGAGAACAGGGGCGCGTTCGTCGCAGCGCCGGACCTCGAACCTCCTCCGCACGAGGAAACCGTACGTCGGCTGATGCTCCGCTACCTCGAAGGTTTCGGCCCGGCAACCCTCCGCGACCTCGCGCAGTTCACGTTGCTGCGCATGGGGGTGCTGAAGGACGCGGCGGCAGCGCTCACCGACGAGCTCGTCACCTTCGACGGCCCTGACGGGCAGACGCTGCTGGACGTCCCGGACGGTCCGCGCCCGGACGGCGACACGCCCGCCCCGGCCCGACTGCTCCCGATGTGGGACAGCATCCTGCTCGCCTACGCCGACCGGTCCCGGGTCATCCCACCCGATCTGCGGCCTGAGGTGATCCGACGCAACGGCGACGTCCTCCCGACCGTGCTGGTCGACGGGTACGT
>PWTE01000212.1 GCA_003563915.1 Nitriliruptoraceae bacterium | reverse complement strand
GCGGTGTCGACCAGCGTCACGGTGCGCTGCGCGTCCTCGAAGTCGATCTCGGTGGGCAGGCCGAACAGGTTGATGTCCGCCGTTGGGGCGCGCCGGAGCGCGTCCTCGAAGGTTGCGGCCATCGCGTAGGTCTCGGCGTTGGGCAGCCGCGCCAGGTTGATCAGTTGTGTCAGCTGTTCGCGTGCGCGAGGCTTCTCCTCCTCGGACGCGACCGCGGTCAGCAGCCGCATCCGCCCCTGCCAGTTCTGCTGCAGCTTGTAGCCCAACAGCAGGGCGAGATCGACCTCGGCCACGCCGTGCGCTGACTCCCAGTCGGGGGTGCTGATCCAGATGTTGATGCTGTGCCGCCGGCCGAGGTTGGCGCGCGGGTGGTCGGCGAAGAGCACGATGCCGAGCTCGTAGTCCGGCGCACGGTCGACCACCTCGTAGAGGTCGCGGGCCCGGTCCACGTCGTGTGGCATCGTCAGGAACACCATGTTCGGGTGGAAGAAGGCACCGTGCAGCGCTCCCATGCCGGCGACGAACCCGTCGACGTAGCGATCGGCTTCGACCACAGCCCAGGTCGCGAACACCTCCTCGTCACGGAACTGACCGGCGGCGATCTGGAGGTCCTGGCTGAGTGCTGCCCGCTTGTCGGCTGGCGCCACCCCCATGATGTTCAGCGCTCACCCGTGGTGACGCCAGGTCGTGGATCAGCAGGAAGGTGCCGCGTAGCTCGGTGGCATCCTCGACGGGGATGAGCAGGTTGGGCTTCCAGGAGCGTTCGTCGGTGCCCTGGACCCGGGTGGCCTTCTTCACCCCCCACTCCGCGACGGCGCGGAACAGCCCGCTGCGCACGTCGCCGTAGGGCGCGTTGAGCTGACGGCGGTTCAGGTAGCCGTAGACCAGCACCACGATCACGATCGCGAGGAGGCTGAAGAGCGGGTTGATGATGAACATCGTGACCGAGCAGCCAACCGCACCGGTGAGGGCGACCGACGGGGGGATCCGCAGCAGCGGTGGGAAACTCACCTGCCCGAGCCGTTGCTCGATCAGTACCACCACGTTCAGCATCGCGTAGGTGATGAGGAAGAACATCGTGATGAGCGGCGCGATGGCGTTGAGCTCCCGCAGCGCGAGGGCGGCCAGGGCGGAGGAGAACGCGCTGCCGAGCAGTCCCGCGAGCACGACCTCCGGCACGAACGCGCGGTCGACCATCACCGTGTAGTTGCTGACCAGTGCCGTCGGCGGGGCGATCCGCGCGAACCAGTAGGCCAGGGCGATGTAGACGACGATCGCCACCCCCACCGCCGCCATGGTTCCTCGCGGGATGCTGCGGCGCGGGTCCCGGAGCTCGCCCGACATGTTGACACCGACGAGGATGCCGGTGGCGGCCGGGAAGAAGATGGCGAAGACCTGCCAGAAGGTCATCGGCTCGAAGCCCTCTTCCGGCGCGCCTGGGAACTCGCCCCAAAGCGTGATCGGTTCGTCGAACGGCGCGCTGAAGGCGGCCGCCGCGACGGAGATCAGTGATGCCGCGATGAGCGCCAGCACCACGTACTGCACGCGGAACGACAGCCCGGCGGAGACGGCAGCGATGCCGAGGATCAGGACGAGCACCACCAGGTCGACCGCCAGCGCGGGATGTTGCGGGAACAGTTCGAGCCAGCCCTCGCGGAACGCGAAGATGTAGAGCGTGACGATCAAGGTCTGGGCGAGGTAGAGCGGGATGCCGATGCTGCCGGCGACCTCGATCCCGAGCGAGCGGGAGATGATCGAGTAGGCGCCACCGGCACCGATACGGATGTTGGTGGTCACCGACGACAGCGACAGCGCCGTGGTCCCCGTGATCAGGAACGCGACCACGATCAGCACGACCGCGCCGAGGAACCCCGCGTTGCCGACCACCCAGCCGGCGCGCAGGAACAGCATCCGCGCCGGTCCAGGCTCGGAAACAGCGGTCAGGTCGCGGTCTGCCAGTAGCCCTCGATCCGGTTCACCAGGTCACGGGGACGCTCGGCGAAGCATCGCTGGCCGAGGGGAAAGGCGGCCGCGCGGAGCTCACCACGGCGCTGCTCCACGGCGACCCCGATACGGGCGACCACCGCCGCGCCGCCGTAGGAGTCCGGGGACGTGTGCAGTCGACCGAGGAGCAGGGTCAGGTCACGCTCGTGTCCCAGCAACTCCGACAGTTCGTGCACCTGTCGGGCTTGGGCGCGGAGCACCGGCGGCCAGGCGTTGCGCAGCAACTGCAGGTGGTACCAGTGGTACTTGACCCGCTTGCGCCACTCGTGCAAGGCCTCCGGGGTCCCGACCTCGGCGGCGTCGACCATGCGCTTGCACGCCCGCCGGTAGGTGCGGTGGAGCCCACCCGCCAGCACCTCGAACCCAACGCCCGGCAGGACCCACCCCGTGACCCGCTCCTGGACGGCCTGCAGCTCGGCGAGGACCACTGTCCGCTGCTGGTCCCACGGTTCCACGTCGCGATCCCGCTCCTCGATCAGCCCGGCACGTACCACCTCGACGTCGCTCTCGTCCAGGTCGACGGACGCCGCGGCGTCGAGCTCGTCCAGCGCCTCGACGCTGGCGGCCAGGTCGCGGTCGCCGGCGAGCCGTCGTGCGGTGTCGCGCAGCGCCGGGTTCTCCTCCTGGTGCACCGTTCCGGCGGTCCCTCGCACCAACCGGATGAGGCCACGCAGCTTCTTGCAGCGCTTGCGGACCTCGTGAGCGGCCTCGTGGCGGTCGGTCAGGTCGAGCTCCTGGATCGCCCGGTCGAGCTGCGCTCGGGCGACGCGACGGACCTCGGCGTCGACCGGCAGGGTCGGGTCCAGGCGATATGCCCCCATCACGGGCCTCCTCGTCATCGTGCACCGCCGGCGTGGGCCTTCCACGCCATGCTCGCACGTCCGACGCGACGTGCGCAGGTTGCCTGCGTGTACGCATGTTGCCAGCAGAGATGCGACCACCGTCCACTCGGCCTTGGTCCGTCGCAGCGACGCCCTACGCTGGTCGCCATGCGACCTGTGCAGCGCTTCCGCGAACGACTGGTGCTCGGTCATGTCCGGACACGGCTCGCGGAGGGGGAGGAGATCGTGGCCTGGAGCCACGCGAACCTCCCGGATACCCGCGCGCCGGGACTGTTGATCGTCACCGATCGTCGGCTGCTCCTGCACGTTGCCACCTCGACGATCCCGGACACCTCGACGCCCCTGGCCGAACTCACCGGGTTCGACCTCGACCGTCGCAAGCCGTCGGTCGTGTCGGTGAGCGTGCAGGGCGACAACGGACACACGCAGGTCGACCTCAACCTGACCAGCCGGGTCCGCTCGCGGTCGGTGGGTCGGGTCCTCGCGGCGCTGCATCACCAGAACCTCGTAGCGCCCGCGAACTTCGACCCCAGCCTCACCTCGCCGTTGCCGCCCATGGAACGTGGGGTCAAGGATCATGCGCGGCGGGTCTGGGTGACGGTGCTGGGGCTGACGGTGCTGCTGCTCAGCGCGGTGTTCGCCTCGCCCTTCGTCCCGGGTCCGGGCGCGTTGACCGCGGTCTTCGGCATCGCGATCCTGGCTCGTGAGTACGAGTGGGCCCGTGACCTGCACGTCTGGGCGGCCCGGGTCGTTGAGCGGTTCATGAGCTGGATCCGTGATCTGCGCCGTAAGCGACGTGCGACCTCGACCGCCCAACGGGCACCGCACCGGAGTGGTTCCGACGCTCCCTGGGAGGCCACCGTGGACGTGCCGCCGGAGGTGATGGCGCCCCCGCAGCCCTCGTCGCGCAGCCCTGTAGCTGCGCGTGGCGACGGCACGGACGGCTCCGACGACGACCCCGGACGTCGCGCCATGGCGTCGTGATCGACCCGTGAGTATCTCCACCAACGAGCACGACACGCCGGACCAGCCCGAGCCCCGGCTGACGGTGTGTCCCCTGACCGGCCGGGTCGGGATGTGGACCGCACTGCGCGAGCGTCGGCCGCAGCCCCGCCCTGAGCGGTTGCTGCTGGTCCCCGACCTGCCCTTCTGCCCCTTCTGCACCTTCGACGACCCGGACCCGCGCCTGCTCCCACAGGCCGCCGAGGTCGACGGTGTCCAGTGGGCGGCGATGCACAACCTGTACCCGCCGTTGAGCCACGGGACCGGGACGGCCGATCTGGCCTACGCCATCGATCACGGACCGACGCTGACCCACCTGCACGACGAGCTCGTGCCGCAGTGGGCGGCGATGATCGCGGTGCAGCAGCAGTTGGCCGCTCGCCGCCCCGATCGCTGGTCGATGCTCTCCGCCGCGACGGGCCGCAGCGCCGGGGCGTCGCAGTACCACCCTCACGGCCACGTGCTGACGCCGGCCGTGGTCCCGCCCGAGACCGTCGCCCAGCAGGGTCGTTGGGGCCACGCCGAGGTTGCACGTCAGTTGCTGGACGACGACGTGACGGTGGCGGCGTCGGACGGGGTCCGATCGGTGGCGCCGCCGGTGCCGCTCGGTCCCTTCGACCTGTGGCTGGTCCCCGAGGGGCCGACACGGTTCCAGGACGCCGATCCGCGGGACGTCGCGACCTTGATCGCCGGGTGGGTCGCCGGCGTGCACGGGCAGCTGGCCGCCGACAACCACCTCGATACGGAGGCTGAGCCGGCGCTGGCACCCTTCGACGCGAAGGTCGTGGTGCACCCCGAGCTGCCCGACGGCACGGGCCGCTGGTGGGGCGAGCTCACCGTCACGGACCGCCATGCACCCGGTGTCGCCGCGGTGCCGCTGGTCGACCTGCGCTACCCGCCCGAGACCCAGGCGGCCCGGTTCCGGGGTGCGCTGACGGGCGTCGCCGCGACGGCCAGGTTCGCCGACGTGTCGGAGTCGAGCGGCGCCCCGTAGGCTGGGGGCTACGTCTGGCCGGGGCACCTCTCCCTCCCGGCCTCTCCTCCGAGGATCCCTGTGACGATCGAACTCTGGCCCGGTCAGCCCTACCCGCTCGGGGCGACCTACGACGGCGTCGGCACCAACTTCTCCCTGTTCAGCGAGGTGGCGACGGGGGTCGAGCTGTGCCTGTTCGACGAGGACGACGTCGAGACCCGCGTGGCCCTCGAGGAGTGCAGCGGCTACGTCTGGCACGGCTACACGCCGAACATCGGGCCGGGTCAGCGCTACGGCTACCGCGTCCACGGCCCCTACGAACCGTCGGAGGGCCTGCGCTGCAACCCGAACAAGCTGCTCATCGACCCGTACGCCAAGACGGTCGTCGGCGATCTCGACTGGGGCCAGGAGGTCTTCGGCTACACCTTCGGTGACCCCGCCGGACCCCCCAACGAGCTGGACAGCGCGGCATCCGTGCCCCGCAGCGTCGTCGCCAACCCGTGGTTCGAGTGGGCCGACGACCGCCACCCTCGCACCCCGTGGCACGAGACCGTCATCTACGAGGCCCACGTCAAGGGCCTCACGATGCTGCACCCCGACGTGCCGGACAAGCTCCGCGGCACCTATGCCGGCCTCGCGCACCCGGCGGTCATCGACCACCTCACCACGCTGGGTGTCACCGCGATCGAGCTGCTTCCCGTCCACCGGTTCGTCAGCGAGAACGACCTGGTCGACCGGGGCCTGTCCAACTACTGGGGCTACAACTCGATCGCGTACCTCGCCCCCCACGACGCCTACGCATCCAGCGGCCCGGAACAGGTCGTGCCCGAGTTCAAGCAGATGGTCAAGACCCTGCACCGGGCTGGCATCGAGGTGATCCTCGACGTGGTCTACAACCACACCGCCGAGGGCAACCACCTCG
>PWTE01000276.1 GCA_003563915.1 Nitriliruptoraceae bacterium | reverse complement strand
CTGGCCAAGCGCATCACCAAGATCGTGTTCGGTGCCGAGGAGGCCTACCTGCGCTTCGACATGAGCGAGTTCGCGCAGGAGCACACCGAAGCGCGGCTCATCGGGTCACCTCCGGGCTACGTCGGGCACGGCGCCGGCGGTGAGCTGACCCGGGCCATCCGCGAGCAGCCGTTCCGCCTCGTGCTCTTCGACGAGATCGAGAAGGCCCACAGCCGCATCCTCGACAAGTTCCTCCAGATCCTCGACGACGGCCGGCTCACCGACGGGCAGGGCGAGACCGTGCACTTCACCGAAACGCTGATCGTCTTCACCTCCAACCTCGGGGTGGTCGGGGCTGACGAGCAGGGCCGACCGGTACGACTCGTCGAGCCTGACGAGGACTACGAGGTCGTTGAGGAGCGCATCCGCACCAGCATCGAGGATTACATCACCAACCAGCTCGGGCGACCCGAGCTGCTGACCCGTATCGGCGACAACATCGTCGTGTTCGACTTCATCCGTCCCGACATCGCGCCTCGGATCTTCGACCTGATGGCCGCCAACGTCGCCGAACGGGTCGCCGACGTCCATGGGATGCAACTGGTCCTGGCCGAACCGGCCCGGCACGCGATCATGCAGTGGTGCACCGCCGACTTGGCCAAAGGCGCACGCGGGATCGGCGCGGCACTGGAGGGCATGCTGGTCAACCCCTTGGCGCGGGCGATGTTCGAACGCGGCGTCACTCCGGGCGCCGGGGCAACGATCACCGTCTCCGAAGCCCGACGGACCCGGGCCGGCGTCGAGCTCGACGTGGTATGAAGCTGCGACTGGACCGGATCCACCACCCGGTGACGGCACTGGGGCCGGGGCGTCGTGTGGGCATCTGGTTCCAGGGCTGCTCCCTCGGCTGCCCCGGCTGCCTGTCACGCGACACCTGGCCCGCTGACGCAGCCGAGCAGACCACGGTCGAGCAGGTGGTCGCAGCGGTCGAGCGGCTGGCCCCGGACGGGGTGGACGGGATCACCATCAGTGGTGGCGAACCCTTCGAGCAGCCGGCAGCACTGCACGACCTGGTCCGGGCGCTGCGGGACTGGGGTCGGCGCACGGGAGGCGAGCCGGACCTGCTCGTCTACAGCGGCCGGGCGCTGGCCGACCTGGCCGCGGAGCACCCGGAGGTGCTGGCCGACCTCGACGCCCTGATCCCCGAGCCCTACCGCGCCGAGGTGCCACCCACCGGGCCGTGGCACGGGTCGGGCAACCAACCGCTCGTACTGCTCAGCGAGCTTGGTCGCGCGCGCTTCGCGTCGGCCGACGTCGACGCCGCCCCCCGTCTGCAGGTCGCGGTCACTGACGGCGTCGTGTGGATGATCGGGATCCCCCGACCCGGCGACCTCCCCCGGCTGAGCGCGGCGCTCGCGGCCCGTGGTATCGAGCTGCGGGAGGTGTCATGGCGACGCTGAAGTGCGGCGTGTGCGGATTCGAGCTCAGCCGTATCGATCTGATGTGCCCGAAGTGCAACGCCGCGGTCAGCCGCCGGCCGGCGCCAGCCCCCGCACCTGCCCCGACCCCCTCGGTCGACGATGACGCGGACGAGCGCCCGCAGCGACCACCCCCGCAGCGGCGCTGCCCGAGCAGCGACTGCGGCATGCCGGTGGACGATCAGGCCACCAACTGCCCCTACTGCCTACGCGAACTCGACACCCTCGACACCCCCCCGGATGCCCCCGAGGCCGCCGGGGACGACGCCCAGTCGCCGAGCGCGACCTCCTCGCCGCTGCCCGCTGCCCTCGCTGCACGCTTCCCCCAGGTCGAGCCCCTGCCGGCCAGCGGCGCGGAGGCGGACCTGTTCATCGTTGAGGACGAAGCCGGTCGGCGCTTCATGCTCAAGCTCTACCGGCTCGGGGTCGAACTCGACGAGCAGGTCCTGCGAACCCTCAGCGAAGCGGACATCGCCCACGTTGTGCACATCGAGGAGCATGGGCGCGTCGAAGGCCGCAGCTTCGAGCTGCTGGAATACCTCGCCGCCGGTGACCTGGTGCGTTTCCAGCAGCGCCACGGACCACAACTCGACGAGGAGCTCGTCAGGCTCGTGCTCAAGGAACTCGCCGACGCGATCGAGCACCTGCACGGGCTCGGCGTCAAGCACGGCGACCTCAAACCTGGCAACGTCCTGGTACGCAGCGAGGAGCCCGAGTTCGACCTCGTACTCACCGACTTCGGCCTCGCCGCGATGACCGACGCCACGATCGCCTTCGGCGGTGACCAACGGCGCAGCCTGCGCTACTCGGCCCCCGAGCAGGTCGGCGGCGCCCACGGTCGCCCGCCCGACGTCTGGGCGTTGGGCGTGATCACGATGGAGCTGCTGCTCGGCCGCCACCCACTGGAGGACATCGCCGACGCGACCATCGACTACCACCTGCTGTACCAGCCGTGGCCGATCCCCTACGACGCCGTCGAAGACCCGCGCTGGCAGCAGCTGTTCCGGGGCGTGCTGCACCGTCAGCCCGAGCACCGCTGGACCATCGGCACGGTGCAGGACTGGCTGGCGGGACGGCCGGTCGACGACGTGCCCGACCCTGCGGCCCCCGAGCACCGTGCTCGGCCCTTCCGGTTCCTCGGCGAGGACTACACAACGACTCCAGCCGTGGCACGAGCGCTGGTGGCCAACTGGGAGCAGGCAACCGCCCGCGTCCAGCACGTGCGTGCCTGGGTCGCCCAGAACGAGGACGACCCGGCGCTGGTCGCCTGGCTCGACGACCTCGACCGCGGGCCCTACGACCGTCATGGCCGGCTTCTGCGCACCGCTCTGCGGCTAGACCCTGAGCTGCCACCGGTCTACCGCGGCTTCGACGTCGGCCCCGAGGGGCTGCGCGGGCTCACAGCTGCAGCGGTCGTCGGCGGGCCCGGCAGCCGCGAGGCCGAGGTCGTCACCTCGATCCTCGACCAGGATGCCTTCGGTGCGATCGCAGAGCTGACCGGATCGCCCATGCACCGCGCGATCGCCGAGGTCATCGGACCCGCACAACAACAGCTCGAGCAGTTGCTGCGGACCGTCGCGTCCGAAGACCTCGACGTCGACCAGGACACGCGTGCGTTGGCCCGCCTCCGGCTCGTGCAGCTCCTGGTCGACCCGGATGAGTTGCAGCGCGTCGCCGCCGAGGTCCGAACCCACGACGACGAGGACCTGCCTCGGTGGTACCGCGAGCTGCTCGCCGAAGATGCCGGTCCGGCTGAGCTCGTCGTTGCTCGAGCGCTGCTCACTCCGATGCTCGATGAGCTCGCCGCGGGCCGTGACCGGCGTCGTCAACAGCGGCTGCGTGAACGGGGAGCGTCCTCCAGCGCTGAGGCGCGCACGGCGCGCCTCAGCCGGGTCGGTGCCGCCCTGCTCGTGGGCGCGCTCGCCGCGTTCCTACCGATGGTGACCGTCGTGGCGCTGGCGGTCGTCGCCGCCGTCGACCGATACGGGGCTGCGATCGTAGTGTGGCTCCGGCGAGAGTCCGCGGTTGAATTGACGCGGTCGCGGGCGGCTGCCCTGCCGTTCCTCGCGTTGCGCTGGGTCCTGACGGGCGCGCTGCGGCTGGCCAGAGAGCTGGTCGTCCTCGCGTTCTTCACCGGACTGGCGGTCGGCGTGGTGGTCGCGGTCACCGCCGTGCTCGGCAGCGCGCTTCCCGACGTGGTCGGCCAGCCTGCCCAGCTTCGGGATCGACTGCTCCTTCCCACGATCGTTTCGGTCGCCACCTTCGTCCTGCTGCGTCCGACACCCGACGACCGCTCCTTCCCGATGCTGCGTCGGCTGGGCGTGCAGCTTCGACTGGCCCCGGTCGGCGTGCTCCTGGTGATCATCGCAGGCGGCATTGCCGCGGCGGCGGCCACCTGGCAGCTCGGCCCGGCCGAACCCCACGGCGACCTGGTGGCATTCGCCGCACCCGTCACCGACCGCGTAGCCGACTGGGCCGAGCGCACCTTCGAGACCACCGACACTGCGCAACCTGTCGCGCAGCCCGAACCCGAGGACGCGCCACCCGACCCCGAGCCGGACCCCGAGCCGCAGCACTGGCGAGTCAGCGGCGCTTTCGAACTCAACGTGCGGGCCGAGCCTGGCCTCGACAGCAGGGTGCTCACCACGCTCAGCGACGGCGAGTCACGACCGGCGACCGGCCGCACCCGCCAGGTCGGCGACATTCTCTGGATCGAACTGGAACTTGCCGACGGCACGACAGGCTGGGCCAGCAGCCGGTACCTCGACGCGGTTCCGTGACCAGGGGACGACCATGCCGCGATGGATCTGGCTGTGGATCGGCGTGGTCATCGTGCTCGTCGCGGTCCCTGCGCTGCAGATCGCGCTGGTCCCCGTCATGCTGCTGTTCGTGCTGGCCTACGCGGTCGGCTTCGGTCGGGGCCGCCCAACGCTGAGCAGCACGCGCAGCCCGGACACCTCCCTGCTCGGGGGGCGTCGCCGTGACCGTCCCGACCTGCAGGCGATGGGTGGGCTGGTCGCGGCCATGGTCGCGGTGGCACACCTCGCGGGCTTCCTCGCCGACGGTTCGCTACTGACCTGGCTGATCATCGCCGCGCTGGTCGGCGTTGCTGCCGCCGTCGGCGGGCCGCTGGGCTGGCTGCGAGCCAGCGTCTACCTGCTGGTGGGGCTCGCCGCGAGCTTCGCCACCCTGGCCGCGCTGTTCGTCCACGGCTGCGACGGGGCCATGCCCTCGCGCACCGCCGCCTGGCTCACGCTGGTGCCGGTCGCAGGGCTGCTCTCCAGCCGGGCGCTGCTCGGACCCAGGCTCGGGCGCCCGATCGTCCCGGCCGAGGAGGCCGCAGCTCTCGCGCTGGCGGTCTTCGCGGTGCTCGGTCTGGGCGCGGTCGCGGTCGCACCCGGAGGCATCCCCGTGCTCGACGAGCAGGCGTCGGTCTGGACGCCGCTGGTCCTGCTCGCTCTGCTCACGTTCATCGCCGGGCTCATCGGACTGCGGCCCCGTGCCGGCGCAGACCTCGCGGCCATCGGCCTACTGGCCCTGACGCTGACGTTCGCGGGCTACAACCCGCCCTGCGGCCCGGATCTGACCGGCCTACTCGTCATCGGGGCGGCCTTCGTCGTGGGGTTCGTCGCAACCACGGCCGTTCGGGCGCGAGCCTGAAGCCTGAACCCGACGCACCCGCGATGCCCGTGCGCACCCCCGACCGACGATCAATCCGTGGCAGCCTGGAGCAACACCCAGAGGATGAGGAGAAACACCGCAATGCCCAGGACGAACCGGCCGACATAGAAGAGCACGGGGCCAGCGATGACGAGGTAGCCGACGCCACCTCCCAGGCTCGTCATCCGCCCAAGCGTCACGAGCGAGTCGTCCTGGATCTCCCACCCGTTGCTGCGCTGGTAGGCGATGATCTGCATTACCAGCAAGGGCACCGCCACCGCGAGGATCAGGAGTGCGTTGCTCGCAACCCAGGACGTCGGTCGATGCACGAGTGCAGCGTGGAAGAGGAAGTTGACCGGTTCGGCACCGCCGCTCAGACCAATGACGATCGTGGCCAGGATCGCCGTGGCCGCGCCACCGATCCCGACCAACGACCCGCGTCGTAGTGTACGCATCTGCTTCTCGGCCGCCTCCTGTCGTGCCAGCCGCTCCTGCCTCGCGCGCGCGCTTCTGCGTTCGTCGATCTCGCGCTGCTTCTGTCGTTTCTGTTCCTCCTCCCGCGCGCGCTGCTCACGGATCTGTGTCGCGGCCGGGGCAGCGAGCAGAGTCGTGGCCAGTACCTGTGCCGG
>PWTE01000343.1 GCA_003563915.1 Nitriliruptoraceae bacterium | reverse complement strand
GGCTGCTCTCCAGAGTGGCCTGCCCGTCCGGTACCGGGGCCTGAGAGATTCCGGGGAGGGAGTTGCTCCTTCGGCGGCTGGCAGCGACGCAGCACGTCACCGTGATCCCAGCGCTCTCCCGAACGGGGTGAACGGCCGGTATGAGGTTGTGACGATGACGGTAGGCCACCCCTGCCTCGCTCGCAACGAAGCCGGGCGTCAGCGCGCGGACGTGCGCTCGTCGGCGTCCGGACGGGTCCGACGTGGACGCCACCGACGCCAGACCAGCAGCCACGCCGGCACGACCCCACGCGGCAGACCGAGGAACAGCACGAGCAGCGCCACCCCGTAGACCGCCAAGCGGAGCTGTCCGAGAGGTCGGAGCAGTTCGTCGAGCACGATGACCGCCGCACCTCCGACGAGCGGTCCCAGCAGGGTCCCGAGTCCGCCGAACGCGACCACCACGATGACGCGGACGTCGACGGTCGCGAAGGCGTAGGTGGTGGGGCTGATGAACCCCTCCACCAGCGCGAACAGCCCACCTGCCAACCCGGCCAGCGTGCCGGCGAAGGTCGCGGCGAGGACCTTGGTGCGGGCGACGTCGACACCCGCAAGAGCCGCGGCGTCGGGATCGTCCCGCAACGCGCGGGAGGCCCACCCGAGCGCGGACCGCTGGATCGCCCGGTGACCGACGAGGCCCACCGTGAGTACGGCGAGCAGCGCGTAGTAGCCGAACACCGGGTCACGCAGCGCGCTGCCGCTGCCCGCGGCGACCACCAGACCGGTCTCGCCGCCGGTGAGCTCACGGTTGCCGAGCAGCAGGTTGTGCACCACCAATGACGAGGTGAGGGTGACGACCCCGACGAAGATGGTGTCCAGCCGCCGCCGCACAGCGATCCAGCTGAGCGCCGCGGCGAACAGGCCCGCGACCACGACACCGACCGCCAGCGCCAGCGGAACCGGCCACGCGAGCCTGCTGGGGAGCAGCACCGTCGTGTAGCCCGACACCGCCCCGAAGGCCCCGATGGCGAGCAGCAACTGGCCGGTTCCGCCGAACGCCACGTTGAACGCGACGGCGTAGGTCATCAGCACCAGCATCAACGTGCCGACCCCCAACAGGTAGCGCGAACCGCCCGCCAGGACGGGACCGAGCGCGAGCGACCCCACGCCGGCAACGACGGGGAGGTAGCCACGGGCGATGCCGTCGCGGCGCGCGAGCGGTGGACCATGGCCGGAGCCCGTGAGCAAGCTCACGACGGCCGCCCTCCGCCGCGCGTCCTCCCGGCACCGGTGTGTGCCACCGGGACGGACCCCGGCGCGGCGGGGCGCACCGACCACCTCGCCATCCCCAGGACACCTTCCGGTCGGACCACGATCGTGAGGGCGGCGGCCAACAGGAGCACGACCCAGGTCGCGGCGGCGCCCACCGTCGCGGTGGCTGCTGCGTGGACCAGGCCGAGGATCACCCCCGCGACCGCTGCGCCGGCGACCCGGCCCAACCCGCCGACCACGGCCACGACGACCGCCAGGATCGTGAGGTCGAAGCCGTCGGCGACGCCGACCGAGGAGGTCAGGCCCTGGGTCACCGCGACGACACCGGCGAGCAGGCCGCTCAGGCTCACGACCGCCAGCCGGACGCGCGCCGGCGCGATACCACAGAGCTGGGCGCCCTCCTCGTCCTGGATCACGCAGCGGATGGCCCGTCCGGCGCGGGTGGCCTGGAGCAGCAGGAACGCGGCCGAGAGGGCGAGGGCGGCGATGCCGCCCGCCAGCAGGCTGCCTCCCCGCATCCGTACCCCCAGCAGGTCGATCGGTGGTCCGGCGACGCTCAGGCTCAGCGCGGCGAACGGGTGGGTGCTCACCAGCACCCCGTCGATCACGAACGCCACCGCCAGCGTGACCAGCAGGCTCAGCACGACCCGGGCCTCGCCGTGCCGGCGGTGCACCGGCGCCAGGACCGTCCGGTCGACGAGCACGGAGGCTCCGACGGCGACCAGCAGCGCCACCAGCACCCCGAGAGCGACGCCACCACCGCCCGCGATCACCCGCGATCCGACGATCGCGGCCAGCACGATCTTCGCGCCGTAGGCCAGGTCCAGCACGTCACTCAGCCCGAAGACCAGGCTGACCCCGACCCCGAGGACGGCCAGTTGCAGGCCCAGCACCACGCCGTCCAACACGATCGCCATCAGCCGACCCCCAGGTAGGCCCGTCGGACCTCGGGGTCGTCGCGGAGCTGCTCGCTGGTCCCCTGGTAGCGCACCTGGCCGCGTTCGAGGACGACCCCACGCTGCGCGAGTGCCAGTACCCGAGGCAGCTGCTGCTCCGCGACCAGCACCGTGATGCCGGTCTGCTCCCGCAGCGATGCGAGCGACGCGTACAGCTCCGTGGCGAGCTGCGGCGCCAACCCGGTGGTCGGTTCGTCCAGCACCAGCAGTCGCGGTCGGCCGAGCAGGGCCCGGCCGACCGCCACCATCTGCTGCTCCCCCCCGCTGAGGGTCCCCGCCAGCTGTCCCCACCGTTCCGCCAGTCGTGGGAACAGCGAGGTGACCCGCCGCAGGTCCCCGGGGTCGGGCCGGTGCGGGTGCGCGCCCAGCAGCAGGTTCTCGCGGACCGTCATCCGTGGGAACAGACGGCGATCCGACGGCACCAGCCGCAGTCCGGCACGCGCGACCGTCGCGGCGGGGCGACGGGTGACGTCCTCGCCCGCGAACGTGACCGTCCCCGCACCCGCGGGATGCAGGCCCGCCACGGTGCGCAGCAAGGTGGTCTTGCCCGCACCGTTCGCACCGATCAGGGCGACGACCTCCCCCTCCTCCACCTCGAGGTCGACTCCGTGGAGCACCCGGAGGTCCCCGTACCCGGCAGTCAGCTCACGTACCTGCAGCACGGGAGCCTCCTTCCGGTCGTCCCTGACCGCCATCCTCGCGACCAGGAGCGTCTCCGCCGGCGGCGGACGCACCGGCGTCGGGTGCGCCGAGGTAGGCCGCGATCACGGCCGGGTCGCGTCGGACGCTCGCAGGAGCCCCGTCCGCGAGGATGCGACCGACGTCCATCACCACGACCCGGTCCGCCAGGGCATCGACCGCTGGCATCACGTGTTCGACCCAGACGATCGTCACACCCCGCTCGTCGCGTAGCCGTCTCAGCACCGCGAGCGCCTCCTCCAGCTCGCCCGAGGTGAGCCCGGCGAGCGGTTCGTCCAGCAGCAGCAGCTTCGGGTCGCCGGCCAGCGCCCGCGCCAACCCCAGCAACCGCGCCTGGTGGAGCGTCAGGCTCGTCACCGGATCGTCGGACCGGGCGGCCAAGCCGGCCTCCGTCACCGCACGGTCGGCCGCGGCCAGCGCCTGACCGTGACCCAGCGGGACGCGCCCACCGAAGCGCGCCCCGATCGCGACGTCCTCGCGCACCGTCATCGAGAGGAACCGCGTCGGCGTCTGGCGGAGCGTCCCGACCCCGGCGCGACGGATCCGGTGGACCGGCAGCCCGCGGAGGTCCTGCCCGGCCAGGGTGAACCGGCGACAGGCCGTGGGGGTGAGCGCCCCGGCCACCAGCGACAGGAGCGTCGTCTTGCCCGCCCCGTTGGGGCCGATGACCGCCAGGATCTGGCCTTCAGGTACGTCCAGATCGACCCGATCGACCGCGGGAAGCCCCCCGAAGCGCTTGGTCATCCCGGCGAGGGACAGCAGGGGGGTCATCGCAGCCCTACGGCTCGCTGGGGTTCAGCGGTGGGGAGCGGAAGACGGCCTCCGGGTACCAGTCCGCGCCCGGGTTGACCCCCTCCGGTGGGTCGGTGCGCCGCAGGATGGTCAGGAGCGGGGTGGCGTCGGCCAGATCGCCGTTGGCGGTGAACCCGAGGTCCCAGGCGTAGCCCGGCAGCTCGAACCGGCGGGACCGCAGGTGGTCGGTGATCGCCTGGGGGTCCGTGCTGTCCTGCGTCTCCACCGCGTCGGCGAGCATCAGCACCTGTCCATACCCTGCGACCGCGGCATCCTCCATGAACCCGTCGAACCGGTCGTGGTAGCGGGTCGCGAGCTCGTGGTAGCTCGGGTCCTCGAAGTCGGCGCAGGCCAGGTCGAGGAAACGGTCGTAGGCCGCATCCCCGACCTCGGTCACCACGGCGGCGGCCGGGGAGTTGGATCCGCTGACGACGGCGTCGATCCCGAGTTCTGCCGCCTGGCGCGTCAGCGGCAGCGCTCCTGGGGGATGCGAGGTGGCGATGATCAGTTCCGGGTCGAGTTCCTGGAAACGTCGCAGGTAGCTGGTGAACTCGCGCTCCTGGACCGGGGCGACCTCGACCATCAGGTCGAGCCCCAGGAGACCACGTAGACGACCCTCGACCGCATCCTCGACGGAACGCCCCCACTCGTAGTCGGCGACGATCGTCGCCACGCGGGTGATCCCCTCTTCCCCGATGTACGCGGCCAGCGGGTCGACGATCATCGACGCGGAGGGCAGGCAGGTCCGGAAGGTCATCCGGCTGTCCGGGGACAGGATCCGGTCGGACCCGGCCATGACCAGGAACAGGGGCACCTGCTCCTCCTCGGCGACCCGCGCGACCGCGAGCCCGACGTCGCTCGAGATGATGCCTCCGGCCGCGACCACGTCCTGGCGCTCGGCCAGCTCCCGGAACGCCGTCACCGCTTCCTCGGGGACCCCCTGGGTGTCGCGCTCCACCAGTTCGATCTGCCGTCCGTCGATCCCTCCGTCGGCGTTGAGTTCCTCGACGGCCAGGCGCATGCCGTCGCGCGCCGGCACCCCCCAGATGGCGAAGGGACCGGAGAGCTCGCCGATGACCCCGATCCGCAGCGGCGCGTCGCCATCGCTCGAGCCACCGGCGCCATCGCTCCCACAGCCCACGACGAGCAGCACGACCGCCAGCGCGCCGGCAGCCCACCGGGTGCGTTGCATAGCTCTCGCCTCCACCGATCGGCCGACCGGACCTCGTGCCGCGACGAGCGGAAGGTAGTGGGTGTGCCTCCCCAGCCCTACCTCCCCGCGGGATCGTGCCGCGGCGTCCCACCGTAGGTGAGGACTAGCAGGACATCGTTCCGCCCTTGAATAGCAGGACATCGTTCCGGGTGCGCAGGTTGCGGTGTAGCAGGACATCGTTCCGGTTTCGTCCTGGGGAGTGGCTGTCGCCGTGGCAGCCCAGAGCCCGGAGGGACGATGAACGAGGTAGAGCTGCGTCGTGAGGCTGTCCGACGCCGGCAGGCCGGAGAGACCACGGAGGCGATCGCGGTCTCGTTGGGGCGCACGGGACGGTGGGTCCGCAAGTGGGTCGCTCGGCACGATGCGGCCGAGGCGGGTCAGGACTGGGCCCAGTCACAGTCACGGGCACCGAAGTCCTCTCCGCGACGCACACCGGATCGGCTGCGTCAGCAGGTGCTGGAGGCTCGCGCGAAGCTCGAGGCCAACCCGATGTCCCAGTACGGCGCGCTGGCGATCGCCTGGGAGCTGCAGCTGCTGGGTGTGGACCCGGTGCCCGAGGTGTGGACCATCAACCGGATCCTGGCCAACGCGGGGGTGACCCGCCGGCGGGGCCGCGCACCGGGGTATCAGTCCAAGGGTGCGCCGTATCCGCCTCCGACCGCGACAGGGCCCGGCGAGTACCACCAGGCCGATCTGATCGGGCCCCGCAACCTCGATGGCGGGATCGGGTTCCACGCCTTCAACCTCATCGACGTGGGCACCCACACGGCCGGGTCGCAGATCATCGACATCCTGCGTCCCGTCACGATCGCGGGCTCGTTGGCCACGATCTGGGGCC
>PWTE01000149.1 GCA_003563915.1 Nitriliruptoraceae bacterium | reverse complement strand
GAGGGCAGATGGAGACCGTATGGAGCCCGCGCTGCTTGAGGCCCCACCTCCGGTCTCCACAGCCGCGTCATCGCCCCGTGTCCGTGCCTCCCGTGGGTGCAGACTGGGCGACGACCGACGACGGCAAGCTCGGCGTGCTCGACGTGCAGGAACGGGCGCAGCTGGTCCGGGCGAGGCGCGAGACGAGCAGCGCGCCCGGACCGCCACCCGTGTCACGGGCGAGGCGGCTGCCTGTCTGACTGTGGGCGTTCGGTCGAAGCGTCGGTGGTGGTCACGGTGCGGGCGAGCTCGGCCAGGAAGGTGTCGATGCTGGCATCCACGACCCGGTGCAGCAGCAGGTCGTCCCGTCGAGCTCGGCGATCGCCCAGCGGCGGGGTGTAGCGTCCCTGCAGGCACAGCCGGGTATCGCTGTCGGGGGCGGGGCAGATGCGCAGGTCGGCCTCCATCGTTGGGAACAGCGTGCGGGGACCGGTGGCCTGCCACAGGGTGGGGATCAGCAGTCCGCTGGCGAGCTCGTAGGGGATGCCGATGGTGATGTCGAAGGTCTTGCGCAGCGCGGCGACCTCGCCGGGAGGGACCCGGATGCAGACGGTGTACGCGTCGATGCAGGCCCCCCAGGCGAGCTCGGCCAGCCAGACGGTGCCTGCCTGTCGAAGGGCTTCCGCTGCCCGCGGGTAGGGCAGGACGGCGAGGTGGTCGTGCTCGACGAAACGGGTCGTCATGGGCGCTCCGGTGGCCAGGTGGACATCAGCAGGCACGTGGGGCAGACGGTGTGGGTGCGGGGGCGAGCAGGTGGTCGATGACGTCACGGGCGGTGTAGCTGGCTGTGCCGTCGGTCAGGAGCCGGGTGAGGTGGGTGAGGTCGTCGCCGGCGGTGAGCAGCGGCGGTTCGGCGTAGCCGTCGTGGCGGATCTGGCCGAGCCCGAGGTTGGCGACCAGCCCGTTGCACAGGCACATCCGGCCGTGGGTATCGGCCGCATCGCCGCCCTTGCGGACGTAGTCGTTGACGGGCTCGGCCGGGCAGCGATACCCGACCCGGCCGTCGGGCCGGCGGTAGGGTTCGCGCAGGTAGCCCAGGTCGCAGCGGCGGTCACGCTGCTCGTACACCGTGGGGTCGGACAGCGTGTCGGCGAGCGCAGCGACCTTGAACGGAAACCCGGTCGGTGAGGCCACCGGATCGGTGTGCACCGTGGTGCTGCCAGCGGCCACCGCAGCGAGCAGCTGCTGTCTGAGGGGCTCGGCGAGCCCGGACTCGTCACACAGCGCGAAGGCGGTGCCAACCTGTACCCCGGCAGCGCCGGCGGCTTGGGCTTGGGCGAGCCGTTGCGGGGTGGCATAGCCGCCCGCGAGCCAGAAGGGCCGACCGAGCTTGGCGATGGCGTCAAGGTCGAGCTGATCTCGGGGTCCATAGAGCGGTTGGCCGGTGGAGTCACGGGCGGTTCGGTCACGAGGCGGGGCGTTGTGGCCGCCAGCCACCGGGGTCTCGACCACGAACCCGTCCGGGCTGCCCGACGCGGCGCGGGCCAAGTACCTGGCCAGGGTGGCTGACGACACGATCGCGACGAAGTCCGGCCGGGACACCGCCGGCGGCGGATGCTCGCCGAGCAGCTGTTGCGGGTCGAAGCTGGTGGCATACTTCGCGTCGTGGGTGCCGGTCACCGCCACCGGCAGGCTCGCCCGCTCATGCTCGGCCAGCTCGTCGAGCACCGACGGGATACGGGCGGGCACCCCGGCACCCATCAACACGACGTCGACGCCGGCCAGCATCGCGCCGTACAACGACGGCAGGGTGGGCAGCTGGATCTTCTCGAGATAGTTGATCCCGACCGGCCCGTCATGGCCCTCCTTGGCCAGGAACACCTCGACGAAGTTTGCCACCACCGTCAGCTCGACCAGCGCTGCTCCCGGCTGCAAGGTCGGGCGCGGCACCGCCCGGAACCGGTCTCCAGGCCGCGTATCCGCAGTGGCGACATACCGGTCATGGACCCGCTTGGCCACCCCCGGCAGCGGGAAGCACGCCAACGCCCGACGCACGTGGCCTTCGGGATCCCCGATCGCGAGCTGGCGGGCCAGGGTGACCGGCAGCGCCGTGCCCGACACGACCCCGAGCTGACCGGCCCGCGCCACCGCAGCGGCCAGCCGCCAACCCGAGATCCCGACCCCCATCCCGCCCTGGATGATCGCCGGCGTCTGCAGACCGAACCCTCCACGTCGAGGACAGGACAAAGACGCGACCCTGCACACGTCAGCCAGCGAGAGCTAGGGTCAATGGTCCCGTGTCGGGGTCGGGTCACGGGCGGAGCTGTCGGAACACCACACCTCGCCGAACGCAGCAGCACATCGACCGCCACCGACCACCCTCGACCCATACAGGTCGGTCCCGACAGGTCAGGGCAGATCGGCGACGATCTCGCTGTCCGGTACGAGGGCGAGGGGTGACTCGTCGTCGTTGAACTCCGCCAGGTCCGCTCGCAGTTCTCCTGCGGTCATCCCTTCATCCAACGTGGTCTGCGGTGCAGGACCGGGTGCGATCCTGCCCCGGGTGGTCTGGACCCAGAGAACCGTCACCGCGGTAGCGGTTGCCTGAGTAGCGGGACCACGACGTCAGGGTCACGCGTTGGCCAACCGCCTGGAGGCGTGAGACATCAGCATCGTCCTCGACGGCTGTCTGCCATCTCCCTCGGCGGTGCGACGGTCACGGTGACCGCAACCGTCCTGCCTGCGTGGCGCTGCTCAACCCGCGTGCAACACCACGCTCGGCCGGCGATCGAGCTCACAGCGATGATGTCGTCCGCCGAGGAGCACGTCAGCCCCTTCGCCTCGACGTGGACGGTCTCCCAGGCAGTCCTGGATCGCTCGTAAGGGATCAGCAGGGCACCTACCTGACATGGATCCTCGTCAGGGATCGCTGGGCCCGTTCCTACCGGGTCGTGGGGCCCCCGGCGGGCACCGGCGCGGCTGTGGGCTCGATCATCGCTGCGGTCGGCATGCGGGGGTACCGCTGACCGGGAGTGAGAGGAAACCCGCAGGCGCTCGCGGGGGTTGGACGGGTTTCCACCACCGCAGGTCGGGACGCTCGGCTCGTGTGTGGCGACCGCGTGGCGTCCAGCCTGAGGGTGAGACCCAGGAGAAGGAGATCTCATGATGAGGCGACGTTCCTTGATGCGACAGGCGACGGTGCTTTCGGCGTTGCTGCTGCTGGTGGCAGCGTGCGGTGTCGAGGGTGACGACGGGGTGACGGATGCCACCGACGAGCAGGACGTGGACGCGTCGGCAGGCGAGCAGGATGCGGGGGCTGCATCGGAGGACTCCGCGGAGGAGGTCGTCGAGCCGGAGGAGGAGGCCGCGGAGGACGAGACGGTCGAGGCGCCCGAACCCGTGCAGGTCACGGTCTACGTCGTCGGCTACCACTGGGGATGGGCACTGTTCGACGAGGACGGCTCGGAGCTCGAGGTGCTCGAGGGGCCCGTCGGCAGCGAGGTCGAGCTGATCGCGGTCAACGACCATGCCACGCACGCCATCGAACAGCTGCCGGAACCGGTCGCCGCGTCGATCGCCTCCCTGGACTGGCACGAGCGCGCCCATCACGACGTGGAGATGGGCCACATCCCCGATCTCGAAGAGGCGGAGGGCGTGTCGCTGGGCGAGGCGCTGACGATCGCTCACGACGGCCACGACCACATCGGACCGGCACAGGACCACGCACTGATGGTGGCAGGCATCGGTGTGGAAGCGTTCCTGGACTCCCATGGCGACGAGCCGGCACGCCTGGCGTTCACCGTCGGCGAGGAGGGCGCCTACGACTTCCGGTGCACCGAGGAGTGCGGGCCCGGCCACGACCACCAGCGCCGGGAGATGCTCGTCGTCACCGGTTGACGTCTCACCCCATCGGACCCATCGACGCCTCACGCAAGGAGGAGCAGATGAGCGACGGCGGCGAGCGCACGACCGATCCCCGCGAGGGCTGGGAGCCATGGGCCCGCTCGGTCCTGGAGGGGGCGGGCGCCGACTCCGATCTGGGCGTACGGATCTCCCGAGACGCTCAGCGGGTGGTTGCCGGCGAGCTCGAGGAGAGCGAGTTCCGTGCACGCTACGCGGATGCCTACCTGGAGGCGTTCGGTGTCGACGACCGTCCGCGGCTCGCGGACGGGCTCGCCCGTCACGGCGGCGACGCTGACGACACCGCGGCCGAGGCAGGCCTGGAGGCCGGAGGCGGCGAGGGCGGGGCCGTAGAGGAGCCCCGGGTGGAGGAGCCCCGGGTGGAGGAGCCCCGGGTGGTCCCGCGCCGGGCCGTGCTGGGTGCGCTCGGTGGCGCTGCGGTCGGGGCGCTGTTCTTCGGTGAGCTGTTCCGCCGCGGTGCGTTCGCGTCGAGCCCGAGCTACGGGATCGGCGATGAGCTACCGCTGGCGGGTTCGGGCGGCACGGCGGCGCCGGGTCAGCAGCTGCCGGTGCAGTTCGGGATGGTGATCGATCTCGAACGCTGCGACGGCTGCCTGCGGTGCGTGGCTGCGTGCAGCGAGGAGAACGGGCTCTCCGAAGGGGTGATCTGGCCGTACGTGTTCGCCTACCAGGAGCCCGCGGACGTCGACCCCAGGTATCTGCCGCGGCTGTGCCAACACTGCACCCGTGCGCCGTGTGTGATGGTGTGCCCGACCGGGGCGCGGCATCGGCGGCTGGCGGACGGGCTGGTGCTGACCGACTACGACGTGTGCATCGGGTGCCGCTACTGCCAGGTGGCCTGCCCCTACGGCGTCAACGTGTTCCAGTGGGGCGAACCGTCGAGCTACGGCGGCGGCTTCGAAGGCGAACGCCGCGACGCCCGTGGGGTCGCGGTCAAGGGCGACCCGCCCAAGGGGGTGATGGGCAAGTGCACCCTCTGTCCACTCCGCCAGGACGACCCCGACAAGCGCGGCACCGCGGCGTGCGTGGACGCCTGCTCGATGGAGGCCTTGCACATCGGCGACCTCAACGATCCGGACAGCGCCCCCAACCGCCACCTCGCCAAGCGTCGCGAGGAGGCCGGCGGCAACCTGCCGACCTTCCGGCTGCTCGAGGACCTCGGCACCGAACCCAACATCATCTACATCGGTCAGCCGCCCTCGTCACAGGCCGAGATCGTCGAGGGCGACTGGGCCTACGAGGACTGGGGGCTGACCGAGGACCGTCGAGCGGTGCTGGAGGGCCCGGAACCGTGGTTCCGTCGCCTGGCCGGGAAGGCCTGATCATGGCGAGCACAACGTCGAGCACAACGTCCCGTGCGACGGGTACCGACGTCGCGACCCAACCCTCCGGGCGTATCGCGACGATCCTGCGGCCGCTGGGCCGGCCGTCGTGGCGCTGGTACGTGGTGTTGGCCGTCGCGTTGGCCGGGCTCGCCTGGTTCGCCCAGGCGTGGGCGTTCCAGCTGCAACACGGCCTGGTGGTGACCAACCTCGGCGACTGGGGCTATGCCGGTGGGATCCCGTGGGGCTTCTACGTCGGCTCGTTCATCTGGTGGGTGGGTATCGCTCACGGGGGCATCATCGTCTCCGCAGCCGTGCGCCTGTTCCGCATGGACGCCTTCGCGCCCGTCGCCCGCATCGCCGAGCTGCTGACCCTGGCCGCGCTGGCCAACGCCGGGCTCTACATCGTCATCCACCTCGGCAGGCCCGGCCGGGTGGTCACCAGCATCCTGCCCAACCTGCCCCAGACCCTGCAGACCTCGCCGCTGGCGTGGGACGTGGTCGTGATCACGCTGTACTTCGTGCTCACCGCCACCTACCTGACGCTGACGATCCGCGCCG
>PWTE01000198.1 GCA_003563915.1 Nitriliruptoraceae bacterium | reverse complement strand
GTTGCCATCTCGTTGCCACGGGAGCGAGAAACGCCCTCGCGGGCGGCGAGGGCGTTTCGGTGATTCTGGCGAATCTGGGGTGCTAGACCCCTCTACGAGCTTGTGGGCGAGGGGGGACTTGAACCCCCATGTCCTTACGGACACACGGACCTGAACCGTGCGCGTCTGCCAATTCCGCCACCCGCCCGGGTGAATCGCGGAGGGTAGCAATGCCCTGACCCGGCAGCCACATCGCCCCAGGCGCCCCGGTCGCCACGCGCCCAGCGATCCAGAACACCGGTACCTCAACCTCCGATCCCCGAGGTCGCAGCGGACGGCCGGTGTGCGCACCTTCGGACGGGTCGCCCGTACGACCTGCTCAGCTACGCTCCTGACCGCGAACGACATGGCTGCGCGAGCCCGCCACAACCGGTTCCGCCAGCGTGCCGCAACGATCGACCGGTGGACGTCATGGGTGTACTGCAGGGCTTCGAGGACCGCCTCGAAGGAGCCGTCGAGGGCTTCTTCTCGCGGGTCTTCCGCTCCGGCCTGCAGCCCGTCGAGCTCGCACGCGGTGTCCAGCGCTACGCCGCCGACAACCAGCACGTCACGGCCGACGGCGTCGTCGTCCCCAACGTCTACCGCTTCTCGCTGAGCCCGAAGGACCACGACCGTCTCCAGACCTTCGGTGAGTCGCTGCCCCGCGAGCTCGGCCAGGTCGTTGCCAAGACCGCCTCGGAACGCGGCTGGCGGCTGCGCGGACCGATCAAGGTCCGCATCGAACGCAGCGACGAGGTCCGCGTGGGCCGCTTCCAACTCGCCGGGCGCGTCGAGGTGGTCGAGCCCGAACAGCCTCGCCAGGCCAGCCGGCTCGCCGGCGGTTCCCGCGCCAACCAGCAGCGCCCCAGCTCCGGTACCGCCGCCGCTGGCGTGGCAGCCGCAGCCACCAGCGCCGCCCCCTCGGCCTCCTCCGACGGCCGCGCCGACATCGACCGCACCCAGGTCATCTCCGGGCCACCACCCGCCACCTTCAAGCTCCGGATCCACTCCGGCGACAACGCCGGCACCGACGTGCCGCTCCAGCGTGACCGCGTCTCGGTCGGCCGGCTCAGCTCCTGTGACGTCCCGCTACCCGACTCCACCGTGTCCCGCGAACACGCCGCCGTCGTCCGGCGCGGTGACACCTGGTGGGTCGTCGACCTCGGTTCCACCAACGGCACCCGCGTCAACGGTGTCCAGGCGGCCGAACAACCCATCGACGTCGGCGACCGGATCGAGTTCGGTGACGCCGTCGTGGAGCTCGTGGAGGCCTGAGATGCCCCTCGAACTCCTCACCCTCCTGAAGTTCGGGCTGCTCCTGCTGCTCTACCTCTTCCTCGCCAGCACGATCCGTGCCGTGGTCGTCGACCTGTATGGCCCCAAGCGCAAGACCGCCGCCCAACCCAAGCGCATCGCCGTCGCGCCCGCCGCCGGCGCTACCCCAGACCCCCGCAACAAGACCCGCCGTGCTCCGAAGGAACTCGTCCTGCACCACCCCTCCGGCCGCCCGCAGATCGTCGCCCTCCACGGCGACGGGCTCACCCTGGGTCGGGCCACCTACGTGGACCTCCCTCTCGACGACGTGTACGTCTCGGACGAGCACGCCCAGATCCAGCTCGATGGCGACGGCTGGGTGGTCCGTGACCTCGGTTCCACCAACGGCACCTTCCTCAACGGCGCCAAGGTCACCCGCGCGACGCCGTTGAGTTCGGGCGACCAGTTGCGCCTCGGCAAGACCCGCATCGAGGTGCGGCGATGAGGCGGTTCGTCGCAGCCGGAACCTCGGACGTCGGCCAGGTGCGCGAGGGCAACGAGGACGCCTACCTCGTCGCTGACAGCGTCGTCGCCGTCGCCGACGGGATGGGTGGCCACCTCGCCGGGGAGGTCGCCTCCGCCACCGCGCTCGAACCTCTCCGTAACCTCGACGGGCGGATCTTCCCCGACTCCACGGCCGCGCTGACGGCCCTGCGCGACGCCGTCGTCGCCGCCAACGAGACCGTCTCCGAGATGGCCGAGAAGGAGCCCTCCTACCGCGGCATGGGGACCACCCTGACCGCCGCGTTGGTCGAGGGCCGGCGGCTGCACGTCGCCCACGTCGGCGACTCCCGTGCCTACCTGCTCCGAGGCGGCGAACTCAGCCAGCTCACCGACGACCACACCCTGGTGCAGCACCTGATCGACGAGGGCCAGCTCACCCACGAGGAAGCCGCCACCCACCCGCAGCGCTCGATCATCACCCGCGCGATCGGCGTGTCGCCCGACATCGACGTCGATGCGATGACCCTGGAACTGCACCCTGACGACCAGATCCTGCTGTGCTCTGACGGGTTGACCGGCGTCGTGCCCGACGAGGACATCGCCCGCACCTTGCAGGAGACCGACGACATCGACCAGGCCCTGCAGGTGTTGGTCGACCAGGCCAACGCCGCCGGCGGGCCCGACAACATCACCGCCGTGGTCCTGCGGTTCGAGGATCCCGACGCCGACGTCTCCGACGGTCCGAAAACCGTCGCGATCCGCACGTTCAAGGGCGAGGAGAACGACGACTGGGCCGGCCGACTGGGCTCCTACGGGGCCTTCGGCAGCAACCGCGTCATCCTGTCCGGAACCGAGCCCGACACGGACGACGCCTCCCGGTTCAGCGGGATGGTGTTCAAGAGCCTCGCCATCCTGGTCGGCATCGCGGTCATCATCGGTGTGCTGTACGGCGGCGGCCGGTTCCTGCTCAACCAGAGCTACTTCGTCGGGCTGGAGGACCGCGCGGTCGTCATCTACCAGGGCATCGACGCCGACCTCGGCCCCCTCTCCCTCTACCGGGTCGCCGAGCGCACCGAGCTGACCCTCGACGACATCCCCTCCTACTACCACCTCACCTTGGAGGAGGGGCTGAACGCCGCCGACATCAACGACGCCCGTCGCCGGGTCCGCGGTATCCCGCTGCGCGAGGACACCCTCGACGACAGCGAGGTGCCCGAGGACGACGCGGACACCGGGACGTCGTGAGAAGCGACGCCGGGGGCCGCACCGGAAGACGCTCCGCCGCTGCGACGACGGAGCAACCCGCCGCCCTGGCGAACCCTCGACGGGTCGAAGCCCAGCTCCTCGCGGGCGCGGTGCTGCTCACCGCCTTCGCGGGCACGCTGCTGGGCTGGTCGGAGTCCCCCGACCTGCCCCCGGCCGCGATCGTCACCGGCGTGGCCCTGGCGGTCATCGCGATCGTCGCGCACATCACCGTCCGCTACACCGCCCCCGATGCCGACCCGGCCCTGCTGCCGCTCGCGTTCCTGCTCAACGGGTTCGGGTTGGTGTTCGTGCGGCGGGTCGACCTGGCCTCCGGTACCGAGCTGGCTGCCACCCAGACCGTCTGGACCGCACTGACGGTCGGGCTGATGTGCGCGGCGCTGCTGTTCATCCGCAGCGTGGCGCCCTTCGCCCGCTACCAGTACACCTTCGGGCTCGCGACCATCGTGTTGCTGCTCCTCCCGATCGTGCCGGGCCTGACCGCCGGGGTCATCAACGGTGCGCAGCTGTGGATCGAACTCTTCGGGATGCGCTTCCAGCCGGGGGAGCTCGCCAAGTTGACCGGCGCGATCTTCCTCGCCGCCTACCTCGCCCGCAACCGCGACGTGCTCTCGGTCGCTACCCAACGGATCGGCCCACTGCTGGTGCCGGCCCCGCGCCACCTCGCGCCGCTGTTCATCGCGGCCGTCGGGGCCATGGCCATCATGGCGTCCCTGCGCGACCTCGGCTCGGCTCTGCTGTTCTTCGGGACCTTCGTCGCGATGCTGTACGTCGCGACGGGGCGGCTCGCCTACCCCGCGTTCGGGTTGGTGCTGTTCGGGCTCGCCAGCGTGTTGGCCTACCGCCTCTTCGGGCACGTGCGCGTCCGGGTGCACATCTGGTTGGACCCGTGGTCGGACGTGCAGGACACGGCGTACCAGCTGGCACAGAGTCTGTTCGCCCTGGGCACCGGAGGCTTGACCGGGACCGGACTCGGTTTCGGCCGACCGCAGGACGTGCCGTTCTCCGCGACCGACGCGATCTTCGTGGTGATCGGTGAGGAGCTCGGCCTGCTTGGTGCCACCGCCGTGCTGGTCACCTACCTGCTGCTCGTCGCCCGAGGGCTGCGGATCGCGCAGACCGCCCGGGACGCGTTCAGCACGCTGCTCGCGCTCGGGCTGACCGTCACCTTCGCGTTCCAGACCTTCGTGATCGTCGGCGGACTGACCCGGCTGATGCCGCTGACCGGCATCACCCTGCCGTTCATCTCCTTCGGGGGATCGTCGCTGCTGGCCAACTACCTCATCATCGGCACGCTGCTGCGCATCAGCGATGAGTCTCGCGCGGCCGCCCGCGGCCGCGACGGATCCCCGGCAGCCGCGGCGCCGGCAGGCGGTGCCGGCCCATGAACCGCTCCATCGGCCGCGTCGGCGCCGTGCTCATCGTGATGTTCGGGGCGTTGTTCGTGAACCTGAACGTCATCACCCTGCTGCAGGCCGACGACCTGGCCAACCATCCGGCGAACCGGCGGCTGATCATCCGCGAGTACGACATCCCTCGCGGCCCGCTCGTCGTCGGCGAGGAAGCGATCGCCAGTTCCGTGCCGACCGACGGTGAGCTGCGGTTCCTGCGCACCTACCCGGAGGGCACCCGGTACGCGCACCTGACCGGCTACTACTCGGTGGTGCTACAGCGCTCCGGACTGGAACGGGCCCTCAACGAGCAGCTGACCGGCAGGCCCACCGAGGTGGTGGCGCAGAACCTCGGCGACCTGCTCGGCGGCGCGAACCGTCCGGGCAACGCCGTGCTGCTCACGGTCGACGGCGAGATCCAGGCCGCCGCCGAAGCGGCGCTCGCCGGGCGCGAAGGCGCGGTGGTCGTCGTCAACCCGCGCTCGGGTGCGATCCTGGCGAGCTACGCCAACCCGACCTTCGACCCGAACCCGCTGTCCAGCCACGACCGCACCGTGATCCGTGACGCGTGGGACGAGCTGCGCGAGCGCGACGACCAGCCGCTGGTCGACCGCGCCACCAGCGAGCTGTACCCGCCGGGCTCGACCTTCAAGCTGGTCGTCGCGGCAGCGGCCCTGGAGCGCGGGTTCGCGCCCGACTCGCTGTTCCCCGACGAGGCCGTCTACGACGTCCCGCAGACCACCGCAGACATCCGCAACTTCGCCGGCGGGCGCTGCGGCGCCGACCCGGAGATCACGTTGACCGACGCGATGCGGGTGTCGTGCAACACGGTGTTCGCCCGGCTCGGTGTCGAACTGGGTGACGACGCCCTGATCCGCCAAGCCGAGCGGTTCGGGTTCAACCGGGCCGTGCCCTACGAGCTCCCGACCGCGACCAGCGCCATCCCGCAGGAGCTGGACGTCCCCGCGACGGCCCAGAGCTCGCTGGGCCAGCGCGACGTGCGGGCGACCCCGCTGCAGATGGCGCTGGTCACCGCCGCGATCGTCAACGGCGGCCAGCTGCTCCGGCCCCACGTCGTCAACCAGGTGCTCAGCCCCGAGGGCCAGGTGGTCCGGGGCCCCAACGAGGGTCTGTGGACCGGCGCCAGCGGCGACGCCAGGCCGCTGTCGGCCCGCAGCGCCGAGCAGCTCCGTCAGATGATGATCGAGGTGGTCGACACCGGCACGGGCCGGGCGGCGCGGATCGACGGTGTCACCGTCGGCGGGAAGACCGGCACGGCCCAGGCCGCCGGTGGCCCGGTGGTGTGGTTCGTCGGGTTCGCCGGTGAGGACGCCGCGATCGCGGTGGTGCTGCCCGACGAGGGGGAGGGTGCCACCGGCGGGGCGGTCGCCGCACCCGTCGCGCGCCAGGTCCTGGAGGTCGCGGCGCGGCGCACGGCCGGCCGCTGACGGTCGGCCGGTACCAACCCCGTCGGAACCTACGACCGCGCAGGTAGGCTCCCGCGCGGCATCCCTGATCCCCTGCGGAGGCTCCACGTGAGCGTTGGACGGGTCCTGTCGGACCGCTACGAGCTCCTCCGTGTCCTCGGACGCGGCGGCATGGCCGAGGTGTACGCGGCCCGCGACCTGACGCTGGACCGCGAGGTCGCGATCAAGCTGCTCCTGGAGCGCTTCCGTGACGACGAGGCCTTCACCCGTCGCTTCCAGGACGAGGCCCGCAACGTCGCGCGGCTGAACCACCCCAACCTCGTCGCGGTCTACGACACCGGATCCGACCAGGGCCAGCCCTACATCGTGATGGAGCTGGTGCGGGGCCGCTCGATGCAGCAGGCGATCGCCGCGGGGGGACTCACCGAGGACCGGGCCCTGGAGGTCGCGGCGGAGGTCTGCTCGGCGTTGTCGTACGCCCACAGCCAGAACCTGATCCACCGCGACATCAAGCCCGGGAACATCCTCCTCGCCGAGGATGGCAGCGTGAAGGTCACCGACTTCGGCATCGCACGGGCGATCGACCAGGACACCGTCACGCAGACCGCCGCGGTGCTGGGCACCGCCGCCTACCTCTCCCCGGAGCAGGCGCAGGGCTTCGACGTCGACGCGCGCAGCGACATCTACTCGCTGGGGGTGGTGCTCTACGAGTCCCTGACGGGTCTGCAGCCCTTCTCCGGCGACTCGCCGGTGACCGTCGCCTACCAGCACGTGCAGGAGACGCCGCGCGCACCGCGTGACCTGGACCCGGGGATCAGCTCGGCCGCCGAGGCGATCTGCATGCGCGCCCTGGCGAAGAACCCGGCCAACCGCTACCGCGATGCCCATGAGATGCGCCAGGACCTGCTCAACGCCCGCACGGGTGGGCCGGTCGCCGCCCCGGCGGTCATGTCCGCCGCGGAGACCACCGCGCTGCTGGAAGCGACCCCGCCGCCGCGCCCGATCGACGACACGTCGGGCCGGCGCAAGCGCGGGGCCGTCTACACGGTGCTGACGATCGTGGCGATCCTGGCCCTGATCGCGGCGGGGTGGGTCATCGCCGGGCTGTTCGCCACCGACGAGGGGCCCCAGGTCCAGGTCCCCAACGTCGTCGAACTGCCGCTCGAACTGGCCCAGGACGCGATCGAGGAAGCCAACCTCCGGGTGGGCACCGTCGTCGAGGAACCCTCAGAGGACGTCGAACCGGGGATCGTGCTGCAGCAGAACCCGGTCGCCGACGAGCTGGTGACCGAGGGCAGCCGCGTCGACCTGGTCGTGTCGATCGGCGAGGAGACCACCCTGGTCCCCGACATCGAGGGCATGGAGGAGGACGACGCACTAGCGGAGCTGCGGGAGGCCGGCCTCGTTCGTGGGGAACGGGACCGTCAGTTCAGCGACGACGTCCCGGAGGGTCGGATCATCTCCCAGGACCCGCTGCCCGGCGAGGAGGTCTCGGTCGGCAGCCGCGTCAACTACGTCGTCAGCCTCGGCGAGGAACTGGTCACCGTCCGTCCGGTGGTCAACCGCAGCGAGGACGAGGCGATCGCGCGACTGGAGGACCAGCAGCTGGAGGTCTCCATCGAACGCGACCACAGTGACACCGTGCCGGAGGGCTTCGTCATCAGCCAGGATCCGGCCGCCGGCACCCAGGTATCGGTCGGCACGCTGGTCACGATCGTGGTGAGTCTGGGTCCCGAGGAGGAACCGCCCGAGCCCTGCCCCTTCGACCCGACCATCACGATCGACGACCCGGACTGCGTCGAGGAACCGGTCGAACTGCCACCGGAAGAGCCCGAGGAACCCGAGCAACCCCCGGCAGAGGAGCCCGAGAACGGCGACGGCGGCTAGTGGGTCACGCCCGCCGGGCTCTGCACGAGGAGCACCGGACTGCCGAGCAACCGTTCGATCCCACCCAGCCAGTGACGGCTGAGCGAGGAGGCGCGGTCCTCCGGCACGGTGATGACCACGCCGTCGTCGACGAGGGCCACCGCGCAGGCGTCCGCCTCGACGACCGCGTCCAGCGCGACCGCCAGCCGCAGCATGCCGACGAGACGTTCGACCACTCGACGCCGGATGCGGGGTAGCCGTACGTACGGGGAGAAGTGGGTGCCGGGGAGCCGGCCACGGCGGAAGCGCACCAGGCAGGCGAGCTCGACCAACCGATCGGGGTCGAGCCCGCGCACCCCCTGCTCCAGCAGCTCACGGGCCTGTCGACGATGCGCGGACGGGAGGTTCGACCCCGGCAGGCTCAGGGACCGGGCCAGCAGGTCACGATCGACGTCGCTGAGACCGAACCGGTCACGCAGGGCGTCGAACAGGCGCACCGCGAAGGCGTCGCACCCGACCAGCGACGGACCGGCGGCAAGGCTCAGCGCGTCGAGCGGCGCGGCGCCCGACAGCAGTTCGAGGGCGGCCAGGACCTCGGCATCGTGACGGTCGGCGGTGGTGACGACGACCCCGTCGGCTCCGACGCGGTCGGTCAACTCGTGCAGGATGAGCACGGCCAGGGTGACGCGGTCGCCTTCCGCAGGATCCACCTCTGGGAGCAACAGACGGCCGCCCGGGCCGGCGTCGGCCACCGCGTGCTGCAGCTGGCGCAGGTCCTCCCCCGTCACGTGGGTCCCTTCCACGTGAGGCCGCTGCCCACCCCACCGTCGTGTGAGCACGGTCTCGGCCAGCGAGACGACTGCGGGGCCGCAGGCGACCAGTGGCCGGCCCTCCGGCACCTCCGGCAGCAGGGCGACCACGCCAGGGCAACGCAGCAGCTCTGCGACCGTCCGGGCGGCCGCGGCACGTCCGGCCGCGGTCAGGGGATCGGGATGCTCGGTCAGCAGCGGGTCGATGCCACCCGCGACGTTGCCTTCGAACGTCTGGCCGTCGATCGTCCCGCACCAGCGCAGCTGGGAGTCGCTCAGCTCCAGCACCGGGCACAGCGCCTGCCGCCCCAGCGCCCGGGCCGCCGCGACGATGAGCCCGAACGCCTGCTCCCCCGGGTCGCGCAGGACGACCTCGACCCCGGCAACCTCGGTGCACCCCTCCAGCAGGGCCTCGAGGTCGGCGGCCCCCGCGAGCGCCGGGGTCACGGTGGCGACGGTGCGGTCGACCCCACGACGGAAAGCTGCCTCCCGAAGCCGTCGAACGGTCTCCTCGACCAGTTCGCGACGACCCTCACCGAGCTGCCCATCGCGTCGGATCGCGCGTCCGAGTCCGAGGACGACCCGGTGCTGCGCCACCACCTCGAACCAGCCACCGGGCACCGCCTCGACGACGATGGCGCGTACGGCATCGTCGCCGACGTGAAGGAGCAGTGTCCTCATGTTGCTGGACGGTACGGCTGGTGTCCTGCCGCAGGGTGGCCGGAAGGTGAACCGACGGCGTCGGCACGGTCACACGTGGACGTTGCGCGCCTCGATCGCGCCCCGATCGCGCGATGGCAGGTTCAGGCGTCCGTGGTCCGCGGCGCGGCGGGGTCACCCGACCCGTCGAGCGACGTCGTGCGCCACAGCTGACCCGCCAGGGGGAACAGGCTGGCGACCGCGGCCGCCAGGATCACGGCCACCAGCCCGCGGACCGCCACGGCCGGCAGGACCCCGGGCACGATCGGCCGGACGAGCGCGCCCACGACCAGCAGGGCCGCCACCGTCGCAGGGAGGGCAGCGAGGGCCAGGAGCATGCTGCGGCGAGGCTCCGACAACGTGGGATGGAACCGGGCGACCGCCCACAAGGTCAGCGATCCACCCGCCAGGACCCACAGTGACGGGTGACCGTCCGCGCCGGGCGGCACGTCCCAGTTGACCGCCACGCCCAACCCGAGGGCCAACACCCCAGCAGTGACGACCAACGTCCCGGAACCGACGATCCGGACCAGTGCGAGCGCCGCCGCGAAAGCCGCGACGACGAGTGCCACCGTGCCGACCGGTTGCGGGCCAGGCACCCAGTCGAGCTCACCGGCGATCACCGCGTCCTGTCCGTCCACGGTGACCGGTACCTCCCACTCCCAGACGCGTTGCACCTCACGCAGGTCCGGATCGATCTGCGAGGGCAGCGCCGGGGACATGAAGTGGATGCGGTGGTCGTGCCAGGCGTAGGTCCCCGACCGCGCCGCAGGCTCCCAGGCCGGCGGGGCGTCCGCGTCGGCCTGCGGAGGGACCTCCACCTCGGCGCTGCCGTAGCGGGCGTCGTTGAGCCAACGCGCGGGAGAGCGCTGGTTGACCTCGACGGTGCCGTCCGCCGCGATGCGGATGTAGGGCTCACCGTCGTAGCCGGGCACCATCACCTCGGTGCCCTCAGGGACGTGGACGACCAGGAACGCATCCCCGCCCAGCACCTCGACGTCCAGCTCGACGGGGTCACCGTCGGCCGTCGCCACCTCGCTGACCGTGGACCGGTAGTTCGTCGGCACCGCCGGGTCGGCCACGGCGGCACCCGCGCCGAGGCAGAGCAGCGCGAGCACAGCGGCTGCCGTGACGGTGATCCGCCGAGCCACGACGGCGAGTGCTGCAGAGCGCATCAGGGGCCGTCGCGATCGGGGTCCGTCGTCACCGCGTCCGCGTCGGTGCCGTCAGGGGCGCCGGCCGCGACGGGTCGCCGTCGCAGAGCCAGCGCCGCCGCGACCAGGAGCGCGGCCGCGACCAGCCCGACCACGATCCACAGCAGCGGGTTCGCGTCGGCGTCGTCGGGAACGGCGATCGGGGTGGCCTCGACGTCCTCGTCGTCCACGATGCTCTCCTCGGTGGTCGGGACCTCGGGCTCCGGGTCCTCTTCGGCACCCGGGTCGTCGGTGGCTGCGTCCTCGTCGGGAGCCGGCTCGGTGTCCGCGTCGTCGGGCGCGTCCTCGGGTGGAGGTGCGGGACGGTCGGGGTCGGCCTCGGTCAGGGTGATGCGGACCGCCGGATCGTCGGCGGGATCGTCAGGGGTGCCGACCCAGCGGTAGACGAAATCGTCGCAGGCCTGGAAGACGCGCAGGTACAGCTCGTCTCCGGGCTGCCCGTCGATCACCACGTCCAGGGGGAACTCCGGAGCCGGTTCGGCCGCCGTCGTCGCCGTCCAGGTCACCACCTCGACGGTGCCCTCGGCGTCCGCCTCGAGCTCCACGTTCCACCCGTCGATCTCCGGGACCTCGACGATCCGCATCGACGCCGGGACCTGCAGGGAGACGTCGGTGGTGGGTTCACCTTCGGCCTCGGCGTCGCCATGGGAGTGCCCGCCGCCATCCAGGATGCAGCCGTGCGCCATGTTGAGCTCCAGGCTCGCCAGGCTGTCGACGGGCGCTTCCCCGCCGCGAACGAACGGGTGCGCGGCCGCGGTGCTGCCGACCAGCAGGACCAGCACCAGGGCGAGGATCGCGGCCGGGGGGGCCATGCGGGTGAGCAGGGCACGAGGATGCAGCATGACGGCGGATCTCCGGTCAGGTCGGGTCAACGGTTGACGACGATCGAGACCGAGGCACGGGCCTCGGTGAAGCGGTCCAGGCCGGCGGTGACCTCGATCCGCCACTCGCCGGCGAAGCGGAGCGTGTCGACGTTGGCGGTCCAGTGGCCGGGACCGACGAAGAAGGGTTCGACCCGGAAGGGTCCGATGTCCTCCGGCACGAAGGTCAGGTCCAGGACCAGGTCATCGACGTCCGCGGCGGGACGGCCGGTCTCGTCGAGGACGAAGATGTGCAGCGCGTTCACGCCGACCTCGTTCGGATCGACGATGACGTCGACGTCCAGGTCGTCGGTGAGGGGCGCGGAGACGAAGGCCGCACCAGTGACGCCGGCGGCCTGCGCCGCCGGCTGGATCGTGACGAGCGCACCGGTCAGACCCAGCACCGCGACGAGCAACGCCACCTCGATGCGCAGGGTGGTGCGTAGCTGCCGCCACGCGGCCTGCGAGCGTCGGACGGTGGCGGGTTCCTGCGGGCTCTCGCCGCGCGCCGCGGCGTCGGGATCGCTGGCATCGGGATCGGCGACGTCGGCGTCGGGTCCGTCGGGGTCGGCGACCAGGCCCTCCGTCGAGGGGGCGTCGGAGGAGCCGCCCGCCGGGACGGCGCGTGCGGCGATGGCGGGCACCAACCGCTGCCGGTTGTAGGCGGCGACCAGCACGACCAGCACGACCAGCGCGACCTTGGCGATGAGCACCCAGCCGTAGGTGGTCTCGGTGAGAGCGCGCGGGGCGCGGACGAGCGCCCAGGCCATGGCGGTGCCGGCCAGCGACACGGCGACGAAGGACACCAGGGCGGCGGAGCTGAAGCGGGCGACGAGCCGTGCGGCATCCACGGGATCGTCCTCGATACCTCGGCGTCTCACCAACCACACGAGCAGCACGAGCCCGCCGAACCACAACGCCCCGGCGGTGAGGTGCACGGCATCGGCGGTGAGCAGCAGCCAGCCCGGTTCCTGCGACCGCTGGTGCCCGTCGAGCAGGAAGGACAGGACCGCGGCGGTGGCCACGACCAGCCGTGGTACGGCCTGGACCCGCCAGGCGAGGAACACCAGCAACACGGTCAGCCAGACGAGGCGCACGACCGTCCCCTGACCGAAGCTCGAGCCGAACACCTCGGTCAGCACGGCCGCGTTGACCACCGCGAACGGCCCCCCTCCCGAGACCGCCGCCGCCTGGACCGGGACGGCCGCCAAGGTCGCGACGATCCCGGTCAGCGCGCCGAGGAAGCCCAGGCGCCGCGCGATGCGCAGGTCAGGGCGACGGCGCACCAGGAAGGACATCGCGTAGACCGCACCGACGCCGATCAGCACCGCGACGTAGGTGATGGCACGGAGTGCGGGGCCGATCGTGCCGGCGATACCGGCGCCGCCGGCGAACAGTTCGGCGACCAGCGCCTCGTCGACCGGTGGCGCGTCGCCGACGGTGAAGGTCACCACACCGCTGACGGGGTGGCTGTCGGCGGAGACGACCCGCCAGGTGACGATGTAGCCACCCTCGGGGAGGTCGTCCGGGAGCGCGGCACCGACCGTCTCCGGGCCGCCGACGTCGATGGAGCCTTCGTCGACCCGGTTCGCCCCGGCGTCGAAGACCCGGAGGCCCCCGGAGGGCAACGTCACGGGTTCGTTGAACCGCAGGCTGACGACCTCGGGCGCAGCGTCCAACACGCTGCGGTCCGAGGGACTGGTCTCCTGCAGCACGGCGTGCGCCCACGCGGGCGTCGCGGTGAGCGTGACCGCGATCAGGCCGAGCACGACCAGCGCCAGCACCCGCCTCACGCGGGCTCCAGGTGCCGGTCGGTGGCCGCGCTGTCGCGGCCCCCATCGGTCGCCGTGTCATCGCGGGCCGCAGACGTCTGCGGCGGCTGATGCCGGACCAGACCCCACAGCGCCAGGACCCCGACGAGTTCCGACAGGTGGGTGAGTTCGCCGGCCAGGCTCGCGCCCCCGGTCGCGACGTCGACGCTGGCGGTGACCAGGGTGACCCCGACCACGACCGCCACGACCGGCAGGAGGCCGGCAGCCCGGCGCGGTTGGACCGCGGCGAACAGCAGCCCGACACCCAGCGCGATCTGCAGCGCGCCGAGGTCCCGGCCAAGGTGCAGGTCCGGACCGATGACACCCAGGAGGACCGGCAGCGCCGTGATCAGCTGCGCCCCGCCCGCCAGACCGACCAGGATGCGCAGGTCCCGCAGCCGACGCCGGCGGCGGTCCGACGCGGCCGCGGTCGCGCGAGCGACGGGGTCGGCGGTGCCGGCCCTGTCGGGGGTGCCGGCCGTGTCGGTCGTGTCGACGGTGCCGGCCAGGTCGACGGTGTCCAGGGCGGTCGTGATGCGCGCCGTCAGGTCGGGTACCGGTGCGGCGGCGGCCAGCCGGGTCCGCCGTGCCACCGTCGGCAGCGCGTCGGCGAAGCGCTGGCACGGGTCGCAGGCCTCGAGGTGGCGGGCCACCACCTCGCCGTCCACCCCGCCGTCCTCACCGTCGACATCGGCCGAGAGCGCAGCCCGGACCGGCCCGCAGGCGATGTCGGTCATGGTCGTCCTCCAGGTCGGGGGCGGGGAGAGGTCGGGCGCGGAGGTGGTTCGTGGGAGGTGGTCGCGTGGCGTGGGTCGCTGGTTCCCACCGCGACGGAGTCCCGGGGTAGGTGGGGTTACCCTCGTCCCATGGACGAGACGACCCGCCTGCTGTTGGCGGCTGCCGACGGCGATCGGCAGGCGCTGCAGGCCTTCGTGGAGCGGACCCAACCCGACGTGTGGCGCTTCTGCGCCCACCTCGTCGACCCGGCGGCCGCCGACGACCTCACGCAGGAGGTCTACCTGCGGGCGCTGCGCACGATCCCCGGTTTCCGCGGTGACGCCAGTGCGCGGACCTGGCTGCTGCGGGTGGCCCGCAACGTCGCAGCCGACGAGATCCGGCGCCGTCAGCGCCGCCGGCGACTGCCCGAACCCCACGTCACCGACGAACCCGACCACGCCGGGCAGGTCGAGCTACAGGGGCTGCTCGCCGAACTGGACCCGGACCGCCGCGAGGCGTTCGTCCTCACCCAACTGCTGGGTCTGCCCTACGCGCAGGCCGCGGCCGCGGCCGGGGTGCCGATCGGCACGATCCGCTCGCGGGTCGCACGGGCCCGCGAGCAGCTGGTCGAGCTGCTGGCACCCGAGGCCGACGACGGCGGGGTCTCCGCGTCAGGGTCGTCGGGGGTGTCGGGATCGTCGGGGGTGTCGGGGTCGTCGGGGGTGTAGCCAACCGACGTTCCCGACGTCACCTGGCTCCATCCGCGCTGGTCGGGGACCGACGGGACGACGCCACCCGGGGGTTCAGCCGTCGCCCAGCTCCGCGAGGTCGGCGGCGGCCTGCTCACGCTGCTCCACGACCGCCGGGTCGTCGGCCTCCAGCGCGACCGCCTGCTGCAGGGTGGCGACCGCCTCGTCGGGGCGGCCCAGCGCCCGCAGCGCCGCGGCACGGATCCGGCTGGCGAGCAGCCACTGCTCGCCGTCCAGCGGCGCCGCCGGATCCAGCGCGGCGCGGAGGTCGTCCGCCGCGGTCAGTGCCGCCTCCACCTCGCCGTCCGCGAGCTGGCCGGCCGCCTGGTTGACCCGGGCCCGCACCACCTGGTCGCGGGTCACGGGGTCGTCCGCGTCACCGAACCGCGCGACCACCTCGGCGTAGGCGTCACGGGCCCGGCCGGTCTCGCCGATGGCATCGAGGCACATGCCGCGGTGCAGCAGCGCCATCGCGACCTCGTGCCGCTGGTCCGGGTCGTCGGGGTCGGTGGGGGTGGCGGCGGCCTCGCCGTAGGCTTCGGCGGCGGCGTCCAGCTCCTGGCGCTCGGTCAGTGCCATCGCTCGCTGGAACCGGGCGACGAACAGCGACTCGCGCGCGACCTCGTCCTCGTCGAGGTGGGCGCCGGCCTCCTCGGCCAGCTCGTCGGCCAGGTGCAGGACCGCGTCCAGGTCGCCCTCCTCGTGGAGCTCGATGAGGCGGTCGGCGGTGGCGCGGAGGTCCTTCGTGGTGCTCATGCGGTGCCTCGCGGTGGGGAAGCGTGACGGAGGGGACGGGGCGAGCGGCGTGGACGCCCGGTGGCGTCGGGTGTACGCCGCGGTGCGTCCTCACCAGGGCACCACGACCGTAACGGTCACGGCGCCACGAGGCTGTCCGAACCGCCCCGTCCGGTCGAGGTACTTTCGTCCCATGTTCACCCGCGCCGTCCGACTCCTGACGATCCGGGGGGTCGACGTCCGCCTCGACCTGTCGCTGATCGTGCTCGCCGCCCTGGTCGTCTGGACCTTCGCGATCCGCTTCGCCGCGGAACACGGGCTGGTGGTCGCCGTCGTGATGGGGCTCGCCGGGATGGTGCTGTTCCTGGCCTCCATCCTGGCCCACGAGGTCGCCCACGCGCTCGAAGCCCTGCACCGCGGTATCGAGGTGGAGAGCATCACCCTGCTGATCTTCGGCGGCGTCACCCAGATGCACGCCCACAGTTCCCGACCGCGTGACGAGTTCGTGATCGCCGCGGTCGGGCCCTTCGTCAGCCTGCTGGCCGGTGCCGTGTTCGGCCTGGCGGGCACGGTGGCCGGCGACCTGCTGCCGTTGTACGGCGCCCCGGCCGAGCAGCTCTTGCGCCTGTTGGCCGCGCTCAACGTGCTGCTGGCCGTGTTCAACCTGGTGCCGGGTGCCCCGTTGGACGGCGGTCGGGTGCTGCGGGCCGGGCTGTGGGCGGTGCTCGGTGACCGCGCCCGCGCGGTCCGGATGTCGGCTCGGGTCGGGCAGGCGCTGGGTCTGGCGTTGGCGGGCTACGGGCTCTGGGTCGCCCTGACCTCCCCGGCGACGATCGCGGCGCTGTGGGTGCTGGCGATCGGCGGGTTCCTGTTCTGGGCGGCTGGGCAGGAGCACCGCACCAGCCGGCTGGACGAGCTGTACCGCTCGACGACGGTCCGGGCGGTCCTCGAGCTGGGCCGTGAACATCCGGCCACCACGTTCCCGCTGCTCCCGCCCGAGGACCTGGACGTGGACGGACCGACGGGCGTGGTCGGTGGAACGACGACCTCGACATCGAGGTTGCCCACCGTGGACCTGGACGACGACCTGCACACCCTGGTCGACGCGTTCCAGGGCGACCACGGCAGCGTCCTGCTGACCGACGGCGGCCAGCCGGTCGGGGTCGTCGAGGAGCGCTACGTCGCCCGCGCCATCGCCCTGCTCCGGCGCGGCGCCACGCCGACCTCGCGGACGCCGACGACCCCGGGCGGGACCCGATGACCACGCCACCGGACGCGGACGAACCGGACGGTGGCGTTCCGCCGGACCGAGGGCGGGTCCGGCAGGGCCGGTCGTTCGTACGCGGCGCGTTCTACGCGATCAGCCTCGCGATCATCATCACGGCCGGCTTCACGGTGCCGCTGCCGTTCGTCGAGACCCAACCGGGCGAACCCACCGAGATCGCCCCTCTCGTCGAGATCGACGGCGTCGAGGTCACCGAACTGAACGGCAGCACCTCGCTCTTGACGATCCGCAACACCGAACAGCCGGTGATCCCCGCGATCGGGGTGTGGCTGGACGGCGACCGCGAGCTCCGGCCCGTCCGCGAGGTGTTCCCACCCGACATCGACCGCGACGACTTCCTGGCCGGGCAGCGCGAACGCTTCGGCCGCCAGTTCGACGTGGCCGCCGCGGTCGGCGCCCGAGCCGCGGGGGTCGAGGTGGAGCTGGAGACCGCGGTGGTGGTCGTCAACGTGGTCCCCGACAGCCCCGCCGAGGGCGTGCTGACCCGCGGGGACATCATCACCGAGGTGGACGGTGAGCCCCTGGCCGACGCCGAGGCGCTGGCCGCCATCACCCAGGCCGCCGAGGAGGGCCAGGAGCTGGCGATGACCATCGTCCACGCCGGCCAGGAACGGGAGGTGGTCGCGACCCTCCGCAGCTTCGCCGGCTCGGACGGACCGCGGCTGGGTGTCGTCATCGAGGACGGGGTCGACCTGCTGCGGCTGCCCTTCGACCTCTCGCTGCGCGAGGGGACCCGGATCGGGGGACCGAGCGCCGGCCTGATGGTCGCCATCACCGTCTACGACCTCCTGGCCGAGGAGGACCTGCTGCGCGGGAGGACCGTCCACGGCACCGGGACGCTGGGCGCCGACGGGACCGTCGGCCCGGTCGGCGGGATCCCCCAGAAGCTCCAGGCCGCCAACGAGGCCGGCGCGGACCTGGTCCTGGTCCCGCAACTCCAGCTCGACGACGCGCTGGCCGGTTCACCGGAGGGACTGACGGTGCTGGGCGTCGCCCCCCTGGACGAGGCCCTGGACCTGCTGCGCTCGGGCAGCGCCTAGCCGCCGACCGCGGGCTGCCTCTGATGTGTGGAAACCTTCGACGGATATCCGTGCGGATCTTCCAGACATCCTGGCGGCCACCCTCGCAGCGGCTAGGTCGAGGCGGCCAGGGGCGTGTCGGCCAGGCTCGTGCAGCGCCGCACGAAGTTGCCCAGCAGCGCCATCCCCGCCGAGGTCAGGATCGACTCGGGGTGGAACTGCACGCCCTCGACCTCCAGCTCGCGGTGGCGCAGGCCCATGATCAACCCGTCGGAGGTCTCGGCGGTGATGCGCAGCACGGTCGGCAGCGAGTCTCGCTCCACGATCAGCGAGTGGTAACGGGTGGCGTCGAAGGGCACCGAGAGCCCCTCCAGCACCCCTCCGCCCCGGTGGTAGATCGCCGAGGTCTTGCCGTGCACCAGCGACGGTGCCCGCACGACCCGGCCGCCGTACACCTCGCCGATGCACTGGTGGCCGAGGCACACCCCCAGGACCGGCCGCTCACCCGCCACCGCCGCGACCACGTCGTTGGACAGCCCCGCATCCTTCGGCGTCCCCGGGCCCGGGGAGATCACCACCCCGTCGGGCAGGTCGCCGCGCAGCTCGTCGAGGGTGAACGCGTCGTTGCGGACCACCTCGACGTCGGCGCCCAGCTCACCGAGCTCCTGCGCCAGGTTGTAGGTGAAGGAGTCGTAGTTGTCGACGATCAGGATCCGCGTCACGAGCCGCTCGCGTGGGTGTCCGGCGCGGCGTCTGCCGCCGCGTCGGGGTGCAAGGTGGCCTGTTCCGCGCGTTCGCGCAAGCGGGCACGCACCCGGTCCGCCAGCTCAGGGACGTCGAGGTGGCCGTCGTCGTCCCGCGGCAACCGCTCGAGGCTGACCAGATCGTCGGGCTGGTCCGTGGGGGCCAGCGGCAGGCTGAGCGCGGCCCGCAAGGTGTCGACGTCCGGTGCCCGCCGCCTGGCCGTCACCACCGCAGCGATCAGCTCCCCGTCGACCTCCACCACCTCGACGTCCTTGACGCCGGGGTGGGGCAGCAACGCCGCGCGGATCCGGGCGGGAGAACGGAGGAGGCCGCCGACCTCGACGACCTCATCACTCACACCGACCAGACTGAACCAGCCCTGCTCGTCGACACGAGCCAGCAGATCGGTGACCAACCAGCCGTCACGCAGCTCGAGGTGGTCGACCACCGGCGGGATCTGGGGACCATGGACCAGCAGACGGCCGACCTCGTCCGGCGCGAGCAGCCGCGTCGGGTCGTCGACGTCGACGACCATCGCGACCGTCGAGGTGATCGGCAGACCCTGCGTCGACGGCACCACCCGGCCGTACACCGGCTGCGCGTGGGTCAGCGGTGCGGCGTCACCGACCCCTACCACGGGCCGGACCCGCGCCCCCGCCGTGCGCCGCTCCAGATCGCGCGCCAACTGTGGAGCCAGCCCGTCCCCGATCGCGAGGCACACCCGCAGGCAGGTCAGATCCCGGCGTGCCGCATCCCCCGGCTCCAGGAGGCTGGCGACACGGGGACCACGGGCAACCAGCAGGGTCGGAGCGGTCCGCTCGATCTCCCGGGCCAGCTCGCCCGGGTCGTCGGCGTCGGTCAGGATCGTGGTCGCCCCCGACAGGACAGCCGCCAGGAACCCGACCGCGATACCGACCACGTCGTGGAGGGGCGTGGCGACCATCACCCGCTCGCGGCCGGCCTGCACGTCCGGGACCCACAGGCGGCTCTGGAAGGCGGTGGCGAGCAACGTCCGGTGGGTGTGCTCGGTGAGGATCGGCGCCGTCGGGTCGTCGGTGTCGGCGCCGGTGTCGTGGTCCTCGTCATCGTCGACGGCCGGGTCGGGCAGGTCCACCGCCACGAGCGCGGGTCCGTCTGCCGGCAGCACCGGTCGTGGACGTACCGGCTTCGGCCCCCCGGTCGGCAGCAGGTCGACCATCGCCGCGACGCGAGGTGCGCCCGGGTCGCCGTCCTCGTCCGTGTCACGCTGGCGGCCGCGGAAGGGATGGGGCAGGCTCGCCAGCCGCGGGGTGGGCAGGTGCCGCAGCGGTCCGGGCCGTCGAGGTGGTCGCCACTCGTCGCCGCGGACGCGGACCAGGAACCGCAGGGGCAGCTCGGTCTCGGTCAGGCGGCGGACCGCCGCCGCATCCGCGACGACGCCGGTGACCTGGGCAG
>PWTE01000156.1 GCA_003563915.1 Nitriliruptoraceae bacterium | reverse complement strand
GGTGTCACATTTCGGGGCGGTCGGGGACAACTACCTGTGCGTACCCGACTCTCGGAGGACGTATGAACAGCGTGCAGCTGATCGGACGGCTGACCCACGACCCCGAACCGCAGGAGACACCCAACGGCACGCCCTTGACCACGTTCCGGTTGGCTGTCGACCATCCTCGCCGGGAACTGGCGAACTTCATCACCGTCAAGGCCTGGCGCCGGTTGGCTGAGGTGGCTGCAGAGCATCTCGCCCGTGGCCGGCGCGTCGCGGTGTGGGGCTCGCTGGAACACGAGGAGTGGACCACCACGGACGGTGGGCGCCGCGAGCGACTGGTCGTGGTGGCCAGCCGTGTCGAGTTCCTCGACCCGCCACCCGCCAGCGTCGTCAAGCGGAGTGCGGACGCGGACGGGGTCGCCGCCGCTGGTCAGACAGCGCGGACTGGTGTCGGGGCGTCCGCCATCAACGTGGGTTGAGGCCATCGGAACGGTTTTCCACAACCTGTGGAAGTTTCTCTACCGCTCATGGTGGCCAGTCTGTAGTGTTTTCGAATCCTCAGTGGGTCACGATCATGTGTAGCTACAAGGTGCCCTATCCGCTGGCGCCGCTGGGAGTTCCACGGGCGGCGTTGCTGCTGGTGCGTACGCAATCGCGGCGGGCTGCTCGGACCTGCGGTCGCGCATGTGGGCAGGTGCAGCCGTGACCTCCCCGACGACGGGCGCGCAGCCTTCCCGACGGACCGACACCGACGCTGTCGCCGGGCTACCGAAGCCCGCACGGCGCCGACGTCCGGTGCTGGTGGTGGTCGGCTTGGTGCTCGCCGCGCTGTCGGCGGCCTTGGTGGCGGCGCTGCTCAACGCGGCGACAGCGACGACGCTGGTGTGGGCGACCGCGACCGAGGTGTCGCGCGGTCATCTTGTCGATCCGGACGAGCTCGTCGCTGTCGAGGTTGCGAACAGCGCGGCCGGGTCGCTGCTTGAAGCGTCGGTTGCCTCTCGCGCACAGCTGGTCGGGCAGGTGTGGGCGGCCGACCTTCCGGCCGACCACCTGCTGTCGCCTGCGCTGGTGACCGAGCAGGTGGCCGTCGGGGAGGGCCAGGCGCTTGTGGGGTTGCGGTTGAATCCGGGCGAGTTCCCGATCGCGGGGCTGCGTCCTGGCGATGTGGTCCAGGTGATCGAGGCGGCGGCGCAGCAGGGCGAGGCGCCACAGGTGCTGGTCGAGGCTGCTGTGGTGGAGTCGGTGGCGGTCCTGGGCGATCAGGGTGTTGCCGCTGCCCGGCTGGTCCCCCTGGCGGTCCCGGCAGAGGCGGCTGCGGTTGTGGCCAACGCGGGTGGTGCCGGGCGTGCCTCGATCGCGGTGGTCGCACCATGAGATCGGTGGCGGTGGTGTCGATGGGTGGGTCTCCGGGGGTGACCACCTTGGTGTGTTCCGCGGCCTCCGCCGGTGACCGTCCGGTGCTGGTGATCGAGGCGGCGCCTTCGGGTGGCGCGATCGCGGCCCGATGGCGGTTGGACGTGCGCGCGGTCGTGAACACGACGGCCAGACTGGCGATGGATGTCTCCGGCACGGTGGATCTGTGGGCGGCGGCGCATCATCCGTGGCTCGGTCAGGCCCGGGTGCTGCCGGCCCACCCGTCGGCCGTGGTGATGCGCCAGTCCCAGGTTTGCCGCTGGCTCGCGGACCGGCTTCCGACCGTGACACACCCGGTCGTCGTTGATGCCGGCCGGGTGGATGGGTCGGCGGATCAGCTCGACCTGTTGTCCGCCGTCGACGCGGTGTGGGTGCTGGTCGATCCGATCGTGGAGCAGGTGACCGCTGCAAGCGCTGCGACTGGCTGGCTCAACAAGACCGGGACGGTGGGGTTGCTGGTGCGCGAGACGGCTGGGGACCCTGCCCGTGCCTCGGCCGCGTCGGTCGCGACGACGCTGGGGTGGCCGGTGGTCGCCACGGTTCCCGAGGACCGCCCGGCGGCGCGGGCGTTGTGCGGACTGTCACCTCCTCGACGCAACCTGCATCGGTCTCCACTGCTGCGCACGGGTGGGGCGCTGGCTGAACGGTTCACCGCCGCCGAGTCGGAGGTCGCCACCGGATGAAGAGCTGGTCCGACCCGATCGTGCGCCGTGCGGTCCGCGCGGTCGTCGAGGGCGTGCATGCCCAGCGCGACGCCCAGGCTGCCCTGGGCGACACCGACCGGCTCGGCCACGACCAGGCTGCGGACCTGGTGATGAGCGAGACCCGCCGGCTGCGGATGGAGGACACGACCCTGCTCCCCATCGCTATGTCCCCGGACGAACAGGCGGCGGTGTGGGCAACCGTGCGGCATGCCGCGGTCGCCGAGTTGGCGGGACTGGGCCGGCTGCAGCTGCTGCTGGACGACGAGACGATCCAGGACGTGAACATCAACGGCGGCGACGAGGTGTGGATCCTCCGCGCTGACGGTTCCAAGACCCAGGGAGAGCCGGTCGCGGACAACGATGCGGACCTGCTCAAGCTCGGGCAGCGCCTCGCCCGCCGTTACGGCCGCGAGGGCGAGCAGGAATGGTCCGAGACCCGCCCGGTCGCCGAGGTCACCCTCGCATCGGGCCACCGGATCACGCTGGTCCGCGAGGTCGCCCCGCGGCCGACGATCTCGATCCGCCGTCCCGACCTGACGATCCAGCGAGTGTCCCAGCTAGTCGCACTGGGAACCTTGCACGAGACCATCGCCGAGTTCCTGGCCGGCGTGGTCCGGTTCGGCGCCAACGTGCTTGTGGCTGGAGGGCCCAAAGCGGGCAAGACCACCACGATGCGCTGCCTGCTCAACGAGATCGCCCCCGAAGAGCGGATCATCACGATCGAGGATGTCCGCGAGCTCGAACTCAGCCACCCCGTGATGGTCGACGCCGACGGCAGCCCGCTGCACGCTGACGTGATCGCCATCGCCACGCGCCGGCCCAACGCCGAACTCGAGGGGGCCTTCACCCTCTCGGACGGCCTGCGGGCCTCGAAGCGGCTCAACCCTGACCGGCTCGTCGTCGGCGAGGTCCGCTCCAGCGAAGCCGCCGAGATGCTGGATGCGATGATGGGCGAGGCCGGCGGGTCGGTGTGCACGATCCACGCGGCCTCGGCCCGGGCGGCACTGGGACGGCTGGAGTACCTGGCGGCGGAGCACTCCACCATGTCCGAGGCCGGTGCCCGCCGACGTGTCGCCGACGCGGTCGACGTCGTGTGTTGGCAGCGTCAGGACCCCAAGTCCCGGCAGCGCTACGTGGCCGAGGTTCTGGAGGTCAGCGGCGTCGACGGCGACACGCTTCTGGTGCACGAGGTCTACCGGGTTGATGCTGAGGGGCGGCTCAGCGGAGATGGCCCGTCGGTCAAGATGCGCCAGTGGCTGACTGCGCACGGCTGGCGCCACGGCATGCGGGCGGTGGACTGACATGCCTCCGGTGGTCGCGGGGATCGCCGTCGGGCTGCTGTTCGCAGCCGGGGTCGTCGCCGTCGCCGTCGGTGTCATCGGCACCGAGCAGATCACGTCGCGACGCGAGGCGGACTGGCCGCAGCTGGGCCGCCGCATCGCCATCGTCGCCGGGATAGCTGTGACGGCCGCGCTCGCGTGGCTGACCACGGGCTGGCCGGTCGCCGCGGCGGCCGTGGTGGCGGCCTTGTGGCTGGTGCCCCACACGATCCGCCAGGCCGCCGCGCAGCGGCACGAACGCCAGATGCTCGAAGCCACACGCGCCTGGCTGCAGCAGATCGACACCACCGTCGCGGCCGGTGTCGGCCTCGAGTCCGCCCTGCGCGAGTCGGCTCGGCAGGTCCGCTCCGACTCGCCACTAGCTCACCCGCTGCAGCGATGCGTCGATCAACTCGACTGGATGGGCACGGAGGCTGCGCTGGAGCAGCTCGCCGCCGACCTCGACAACCATGTCGGCGATGCCGCCACCGTCGTTCTCTCGTCGGCGCTGACCCACTCCACTCGGGGGCTGCGACCGGCCCTGCGCGCGCTGGTGGCGTGGGCCGACGATCAGCTCGACCACCTCCGGCAGGTCGAGGTCGAAGCACACGGCCTGCGGATGACACGGCGGGCCGTGCTGGTGATCTGGGCGATCCTTGCCGTCTACCTCGCGGTGACCTCACCGGAGCTGATGGCCGCCTATGCCACCGTCGAGGGCCAACTGGTCCTGCTGGTGCTGGCTGGGTTGACCGCAGGGGCGCTGGGGTTGCTCGTGGTCTGGTCGAGGATCAAGGGCCCCGACCGCTTCTTCCAGCGTGAGGGAGATCGGCCATGAGCGTGTTGGCCGCGCTTGCTGTCGGGCTGCTCTTTAGCGCCGGTGTCACCGCCATCGCCTGGGGGTTCCGGCCGCCGTTGCCACGTCTGGACCGGGAGGTTGCCGCGGTGCTCGGCGGACCCGCTTCGGCGGCAGCCACCCCGTGGCAGCGATGGCGCGAGCAGCTCGCAGCCGCCACCCCGACGAGCGTGCTGCCGGACCTGACCCTGCTCGGACGTACGCCCGAGGACTTCGTCGTGTCCCGGCTGCTTTGGGCCGCCAGCGCCGTCATCGCGGTGACGGCGGCCGCCGGGCTGCTCGCCGTACCGGGCCCGTTGCTGCCCGCGGCTGCGGCGGCGGGAGCCGCTGCCGGCTGGATCCTTGCCATCCGCTGGGTGCACGACCAGGCGCGCGCACGCCGCCGCACCCTCGGGCTCGCACTGGCTGCCTGGACCCAGATGGCCTCACTCATGATCCGGGCGGGCATCAAGGATGAGCAGGCCATGCGCCGTGCTGCCACCGCCGGTGACCACTGGAGCTTCCGGCTGCTGTCCGCCGCGATGGATCGTGCTGTGGCCAACCAGACCGAGCTCTGGGTCGGCCTGGAGGACCTCGGCAACGAGACCGATGTGACCGAGATCCGGCAGCTCGCGGCCGAACTCCGACTCACCGAGACCGCCGGCGGATCACCCGCCGACGCGCTGCTCGCCCGCGCCGAGTCCCTGCGGCAGGACGAGCTCGCCAACCAACTGTCCGCCGCCAAAGCCGCCAAGCTCAAGCAGGACATCGTCCTGGCCAGCCTCGGGATCGTCCTCGTCCTGTACGTGATCTACCCCACCGTCCGCACGCTGCTCGACAGCCAGATCTGAAACGGAGCCCACGATGACCGGCAGCACCACCCAACGAAAGCCCGCCCCTGATTGAAGGAGAAGTCCCATGCCGCAGTCACCCCACACCGCAAGACTCGTCCCGGTTGCCATCGTCGCGACCACCGTGATCTTCATCCTCCTGTCACCCGCTACGACGCTGCTGCCACGCATCGCCGAACGGGCCCGCGACCTCCACGACGACGAACGTGGCGAACTCGTCCAGAACATCCTCTGGGTCGCCGGGTTCGCCGCGATCGCGATCGCCGTCATCGCCATCATCCGCACCTTCGTGCTCAGCGAGGCGGAGAACCTCCCCGGCTCTGGCAGCGTCGGCAACTAAATGAACCGCTGGCGGCGTGACGACGGAGACACCACGGTGGTCGGTGTCCTGCTGATGCCGCTGCTTGCGCTCGCGCTGGGCGCGGTGCTGCACCTCGGCCTGTACCTGCTGGCACGCCAGGCAACGATCACGGCCGTCCAGCAAGGCGTGACCGTCGCGACAACCGCTGACGTTTCGACGGCGGAAGGCGAGGAGATCACCCGTCAGCTCATCGGCGACCACTCCGCCGCCCAGACCCTGACCGTGTCAACCAGCATGACCGAGACGACCGTGACCATGACCGCAACCGTCCGCAGCCCCGGGCTCGTCCCAGGCCTGCCGCGCGACCTCACCGTCACGCAGACCGCGGTCCGAGAAGAGTTCCTCACCACGCCATGATCAACCT
>PWTE01000378.1 GCA_003563915.1 Nitriliruptoraceae bacterium | reverse complement strand
TGGCCCTGGCCGCCCGCGCCATGCGCCAGCCGATCCCGCATCCGGACCCGGTCACGCTCACCGCCCACTTCCTCGCTCCACCCGAGGTCGGTGCGATCGACATCCACGTCGAGGTGGTGCGGACCGGTCGGCGCCACTCCACCGCGACGGCGCGACTCGTGCAGGGCGATCGGGAACGGGCTCGGCTCATCGGCACGTTCGCGGACCTGTCGACGGTCGCCGACGGACCGGACCTCCGGGTCGACCGGGCACCGCCCGACCTGCCACCGGTCGCGGACTGCCTCGACGCTACGGCGGCGGGCGTGCGCCGTGGCAAGGAGGGCGGTTTCCCCGCCCCACCGATCCTGGTGCGCTTCGACCACCGCATGCCGCCCGAGATGGCTGGATGGGCCGAGGGCCGACCGCTGGGTCGCGCGGAGATCGGCGGGTACGTCGACTGGGCCGACGGCGGGACCATGGACACGCTGGGCCTGCTGGTCGTCGCTGACTGCTACCCCCCGGCGGTGTTCAACTCCGGTGAGTCGACGCTCGGGTGGGTCCCGACGATCGAGCTCACCGTCCAGATCCGCCGCCCACCTCCCCCGGGCTACCTCGCCACCCGGTTCACCTCCCCGGCGATCACCGCCGGCGGCTACCTCGAGGAGGACGGCGAGATCTGGGGCGCCGACGGGCGCCTGGTCGCCCTGTCGCGCCAGCTCGCCCTGGCGCCCCGCTGAGACGCGGCGGACCTCAGTAGCCGAAGCCTCAGTAGCTGAAGGTCGTCGCGCCTTCGTCTCCGATCCACTCCCACAGCGCGACGGTGACCATCTCCGCGTCCTCGAGGCCGCCGTCGAGATCGCATCCCGGGGTCAGCGGCGCAGGATGCCCGTGATCCCGCGGACGACGGCCCCCAACCCCGACAGCAGACGGGCGGCGAACCCTCGGGCGTTGCCGGCACGCGTCGCCTGCACCACGAGGTAGATGGGGAGCACGACGAAGCGGCGAGCGCGGCGCGCCGCCGTACGCACCCACCCGAGCCCGCCCCGTGCCCCCGCCAGGACCGTCGTGACCCCGGCCGTCGCGGTGGCGGCCGTGCGGACCAGCGCGTTGCTCCCGCGTTCGTCGGCCAGGCGCTCCTCCCCGACCCGGCAGTGCCCGAGCAGGTCCGCGACCGAGAGCGTCGGCTCCTGCTCCATGGCGGCGAGGAAGCTCGCGGCGGTCTCGGCGTGGTTCGCGCCCTCCTCCTGCGAGACCCGGATCGCCGCCGCGACCTCCGGCAGTTCCTCGGCCAGGATCGCCTCCTGGCGCGACCGCGCGGCGCGGTCCGACGCGTCCACCTCGTCGGTGAGCCAACGGCTGATGTGCTCGGCGGTGTCGAGGCGGCCCCACAGGAAGTCGTTGGCCCGCCACGAGCGTTTCGCGAACCCGCCGAAGTTGGCGAGCTGCCCACCCGTGAGCTTCTGGCTCGGCCGGTCACGTCGTCGCGGATCGACCGTGACGGCACCGTCGCTGGTGATGGACACCAGGTCGATTGGCTGTTCCCGTTCCAACCGGTCGTGTTGGGTGGTGGCCTGGATCACCCAGAAGCTCAGCAGCGTGCGCAGGATCGCGCCCTCCGAGCCGTCGCCGCGGCGTAGGGCATCCGCCAGGGCGAGGTGGTCGCTCTGGTCCGACGTCCCAGCCTGCCCGGCAGCGACGACCGATCCCTCGGCGGCGGTCAGCCAGTCGCGGACGACCGCGGCGATCGACGCGGCGACGGTGTACAGCCGGTCGGTGGCGTCGTCCTGGGTGAGCTCGGCAGGAACGTCGGTGGACGTCGCCTGGTCCTGCCCAGGCCGGTCCTGCTCGGCCGCGTCGGCGGCATCCAGCGAGTCAGCCTCACCCCGGATGCGGGAGAGGCAGGCGGCGAGCGATGCGCTGGCACGCGGAGACGACGGCGCCGTGACGGCGGGCCACTGCGCGTACCGATCGGCGGCCCACGCCTCCCACGCCTCGCGGTCGGCCGGGTCGTGGTCCACGCCCGTGAACGCCGCATCCCAGTAGAGGGCATCGAGCCGCTGGAACGCCCGGACCGCGTCGAGCGCGTCGTGCAGGCGCTGCCGCCAGCCCGCAGGCGGATCCGGCACCACCCGCACCAGGTCGAGCACGACCTGGAAGAGGTACTCGAGCGACGAGACGCCCCACCACCAGCGCGGCTCGGTGTCTTCCGGCAGGCTGGCCGCGAAGCTGGGTCCGTGCCAGTCGGCCTGGCGTCGACCGGCCTCGATCCCCGCGCGGACCGTCGCCCAGTGCCGCTCCAGGGCAAGGTCGGCGTTGCGCTCCACGACGCCGCGTAGGGTCGCGTTCGCCGAGGCTTCGGCGCGGCGGCGGGTGAACTCCGGCCACAGGCTCTCCGCGAGGTGCTCGCGCTGTTCCGGGAGCAGCGCGGCGATCCCCCCGATGCGGTTCGCCTGCTGGTGGCGCCACCGTCGGTCATGGTCGGCCAGCGCGTCCAGATCGTCGCGGATCGTCTGGGTCATCGGCAGCGCGGCGGTCTGGCCGAGCACGGCCGCGAAGCTCGGCGGTTCCGGTCGCTCCTCCGTGGCCGGCGCGTCGAGGTCCTCGGTCTGTCCCGAGGGCGCCGAGGGAACGACGTACAGCAGTGCCCGGTGCACCGGCCGGGTCGCCCGCTGCCCGAACACCGCGTCGAGCGCCAGACGGAAGGGCCGGTTCACCAGCACACCCCCGTCGATCGCGTACCCACCGGCGTTCGCGATGCCGGCCAGGTGGTCCTCCACCTCGCCGTCCAGGGACAGGTAGCTCGGCTCGAAGGCGCCGGGATAGGACGAGCTGGTCCGTGCGGCCCGGGCGACCTGCGCCGGCGCCTGGTCGGCCAGCAGGTCGAAGCCGGAGAACCGGAACACCCCGCGATGGTCCGGTTCGGCGAGCGGCCGGTCGGCGGTGACGAACACCTGGACCATCGGCTCGAGCAAGGTCCCGGTCAGGAGCAGCCGCGTCGGCGGCTCGGCAGGATCGAGGTAGCGGCGTCGGCGCTGGTCGCGCTCGGAGGGCGCTGGTTGCCAGCGCTCGAGCAGTCCGCGCAGGTGCGGGAGCAGGTAGCTCTCGCCCCGCAGCAACGCGTCCGGGTCGCGCTCGAAGGGTGAGCGCAGCAGCGACGCGAACGCCCCCTGCTCCAGCCAGATCTGTCGCAGGTCCTGGGTGAACCGCGCGGCACCGACGCCCCAGGTCGTGGCGCTCGCCAGCAGCGCGCCGTTGATCCCGCCTGCGCTCGTCCCGGCGATGACGTCGACCCGCACCCGGTCGTAGCCGCTGGCCGCCAACAGCTCCGCGTAGGGCCCGTCCCGGTCGGCGAGGTGGAGCAGCTCGGCCGCGACCCCACCCATCCACACCGCAAGGCTCACACCACCGGTCATGATGACCGCGACACGCAGCTCCGTCTCCGAGCGGCCGCGGACGTCGATCGTCGGCGGGTCGGTCGCCGGTGTTGCCATCGTTCTCCCCCGTCACCCGGTGGGTGGTAGCTGCCGGTGCACCGCGAGGAGCACGGTCACCGACTCGAGGTCGTCACGTGCCGGGTCGGCGGCGTCCAGGAGCTGTTGGCTGCGCGCCTTCGTCTCGTCGAGCAGCTCCTGGAGGCGCGCGGAGAACCGTTCGAGCTCGTCCCGCGGCAGCGTGAGGCCCAGGCGACTGAGGCCGAACACGTCGTCGTCCGCGGCGGCCAGCAGCTCCTCGGTCGCGACCTGGCGCAACGCCTGGCCGGTGCTCGGGGTGCCGCCGACCTCCCAGGTCTTGCCGGTAGCCCGGTAGGGCTGTTCGCGCGACCCGCGCGGACCGGGGCGCGGCTCCTCCGCGACCAGGAATCCCTCCTCGACCAGCGCTCGCAGGTGGTAGTGGATCGTCCCGGGGGTCGTGCCGGTCAACTGCGCGAGCTCCTTGTTCGTCCGCGCCCGCTCCCGGCACGCGAACACGATCCGCAGCCGGGTCGGATGCCCGAGCGCCCGTGCCTCGGCCGCCGTCGGCGCTCGCCGTCCCGGGTGATCCGTGCTCTCGTCCGCCTGCGCCACCGGGCTCCTCCCGTGCTACCTCGCCGTCGCCGTTGGTGCGTCTCCCGCAGCAGCATCGCACACGTCCCCGTCCCGCGCACGACTACTTGACATCTCTCAACTGGTCGTGGTCTGCTGACAGGGTCGCCCCTTCGCCACGAGGTGTGTCCGTGACCGCCACTCCCCCGCACACCCACGCGAACGCGTCCTGGTGGCAGCGGCGCACCGGTGGGCTGGACGCGCGCTACTGGAAGCTGTGGGGCGCGGTGGCGAGTTCGAACCTGGGTGACGGGTTGGTCTCACTCGCGATCCCGTGGTTGGCGAGCCTGTTGACCCGCGATGCCCTGGCGATCGCCGGGGTGGCGCTGGCCACCCGACTACCGTGGCTCGTGTTCAGCCTGCAGGCCGGGGCCCTGACCGACCGGTTCGACCGGCGTCGCCTGATGATCGTGGCGAACTCGCTGCGGGCGTTGGTCGTGGGAGCGGCAGCGGTCGCCGTCTTCCTCGATGTGATGACGATCCCGCTGCTCTACGTCGTCGGGTTCGGGCTCGGGATGTGCGAGGTGGTCTTCGACAACACCTCGCAGACGATCCTGCCCGGACTGGTCCCGCGGGAGCGGCTGGAACGCGCCAACGGCAACATCATGGGCGCGCAGATGGTGATCGCCGAGTTCGTGGCGCGGCCCATCGCGGGGGCGCTGGTCGGCCTGGCACTGTCACTGCCGTTCGCCATCGACGCGGTCACCGCCGCAGTGTCCGTGGCGCTGATCGCGGCGATCCCCGGGTCGGTCCGGACGCCACACGATGCGACGCAGAAACGCCCACGGATGCGCACCCAGATCGCCGAGGGGTTGCGCTGGTTGTGGCAGCACCGGCTGCTGCGTCTGCTGGCGATCTCCCTCGGGATCATGAACGGGATGATGGCCGGGGCGATGGCCACCTACGTGCTGTTCGTGCAGGAGATCCTGCTGCTCGACGGACTCGGGTTCGGGCTGCTGTTGGCGGGCGGAAGCGTCGGCGGGCTGCTCGGCAGCATCCTCGCGCCGAACGTCACGCGCGCCATCGGTTCGGGGCCGTCACTCACCTTCGGGCTCACCGCGCCCATCGTGGCACTGGCGGTCATCGCGACCACCTCGAACCCGATCGTCGCGGGCGCCGGCATGGCCGCGTTCGGGTTCACCGCCCTCATGTGGAACGTCGTGACGGTGTCACTGCGTCAGACACTGATCCCCGACCCGCTGCTCGGGCGGGTCAACAGCGTCTACCGGTTCTTCGGCTGGGGCGCGATGCCGATCGGCACGCTGCTTGGCGGTGCGCTGGTCAACGTGGTCGAGCTCACCGCGACCCGGGAGCTCGGCCTGCGCTCGCCCTTCATCCTGGGCGCGGTCGTCTACGCCCTGCTGGCGATGGTCGCTGCGCCGCGGCTACGCACCGCCCGGATCGACCACGCGAAGCAGGACGCCGCCGAAGTAGGCATCTGATCCGAAGGGCGTCTTCGGTGCCCGCTGCGAGCCTGGAGACTGGCGCATCAGCGCTGCATCAGGCCGCCCCAGTTGGCCGCACGAAAGGGCCCGTTGTGGGTGCTTCCGCGGAAGCGCCGAGGGTGACGAGCCGCACATAGCTGGCGGTCATCACCCCGGTGACCACGGTAAGAGCCGACCCGCGCAGCAATCCCCGTTCTGGGCGGGTTTCGAAACGTGTGGATGTCCTCGATCCGCGCACAACTGAAAACCGGTAGGGCCGGCCGCCATGTGCCCAGCACCTGACCGGACCGGTGTCGCTCGCGTGCTGGCATCACTCGGGAAAGTCCGAGACCGACACGATGCCGTCCTGCTCGTCC
>PWTE01000351.1 GCA_003563915.1 Nitriliruptoraceae bacterium | reverse complement strand
TCCTGCTTGACCGCGGTGGTGCTGACCGCCGCCAGGTCCGACCCGGTGCCCGGTTCGGTCATCGCGATGGCGGTGATCAGTTCCCCCGTCACCATGCCGGGCAGCCACCGTTGCCGCTGCTCCTCGGTGGCGTGGTCGAGGAAGTAGGGGACGATCACGTCGTTGTGCAGCGGGAAGCCGACCCCGGACGCGCCGACGCGCGAGAGCTCCTCGGTGACCACCGAGTTGTAGCGGAAGTCGCGGATGCCCCCGCCGCCGTACTCCTCCGGCACGTCGGTGCACAGCAGACCGATCGCGCCCGCCTGCTTCCACAGCTCGCGGGGGACGATGCCCTCGTCCTCCCAGTCGAGGTGGTGGGGGACGATCTCGTCCTGCACGAACCTGGCGACGAGCTCACGGAACCCGTCGTGCTCCTCGGTGAAGATGGGCCGGTCCACGTCCACGCTCCTCGGTGCGTCCGGGCGGGGACGGCGCACCGCCGGACGGCCGCCGCCCCGGAACGGATCTCGGCGAGTCGTTCCGGGGCGGCACGGTACCGCGTGCGGGGTCAGGCAGGCACGTGACAGGTGAACGCGGTCGCCGCGGTGGAGGTCGCGAACCGCGGTGGAGCGGCTGCCACGACCCGCTCGTCACCGGTGGTGGTGCGCACGCCCACACCGTGGACGTCGTTGAGGACCTGCCCGTCCCCGTCGGTGATCTCCGGGGTCGGGAGGAACGTGACGTGCTCGCCGGTCGCCACCTCGACGACCAGGAGGCCGGCCTCGGACCCGACGGCGACGTGCGGATCGCCCGACAGCGGGTTCGGGCCACGCTGGGTGATGTAGGCGAAGCGCCCGTCGGGGGAGAAGTCGAGGATGTCGGGCGTGTCGCCGGCATCCAGGGTGCCGACCACCTGGAAGCTGTCGGCGTCGATGATCTGGCCGTCGTCCGATCCACGGTTGACCTGCCAGAAGGCGTCGCCGTCCGGGGTGAGGCGCACGCCGTGGGCGTCGACACCGTCGGAGGACGCGGTCTGCAGCAGCTCGAAGGAGGCGGTGTCGAAGACGTACCACTCGCCCTCGCCATCGTCGACGTCGGCGCCGAAGATGCCGGACCAGTTGGCGACGGCCCGGGTGTCGTCGTCGGTGAAGCCGATGCCGCAGTTGGCGCGGACCTCGGTCGGGTCGTAGGCGTGGACCACCTCGGCGCTGGCGGGGTCGAACACGAACAGTCCGCCCTGCTCGATGCCGGGGCCGAGGGTGACCCAGGCCCGTCCGTCGCCGTCGTAGTCGTGGCAGACCGGCGAGAACGACGGGTAGTCGTAGCCGGTGTCGGCGAGCAGCGGCTCGACGTCGATCTGGCGGCCGATCTCGAAGGTGGGCTCGTCGGCATCGAGGTCCAGGGGGATCTCCACCAGCTGCTGCGCACCGATGGCCGCGACCCAGACGGCGGAGTCGTCGGGTGTGACCGCCGCCATGTGGCTGCCACCGCCGGTCGGCAGGACCGCGACGACCTCGCGGGCGACCGTGTCGACCACGATCGTGGACGCGCCGGCGGTGGCGGCGATGAACGCGTACCGGTCCTGCGAGTCGAAATCGATCATGTGCGGCACGGTGCGGCCGGCCTCCGGGTCGAAGTCCGGCGCGACCGCCTGCAGGGCGACGGGGCTGACGTCGATCACGGCGACCTGGGTGTGGTCGGCGTCGTAGATGTGGATGCGGTCGGTGCCCTGGTCGAGGGACCAGACCTCGTGGTCCGTGCTGGTCCCACCGACGAGCGCGACGACGGCGAGCGCGACCAGCGCGGCCAGGATGAGGACGGCGAGCAGCACCAACGGCGTGCGACGGGTCGACGGCGCGTCGGACGCCGGGTCGGGCGACGTGCTGGGTGACGTACTGGACATGGGAGGTTCCTCCGGGAGCGAGAGGCGGCCGCGGGGGACGCGGCCCATCGACCGGGGAACGCTAGAGAGGCTGGTGCGGGCAAGCAGCCGGGCCAGGTGGAACCGTGCGAACCCACGTGGTGGCGATGTCCTGGTCCGTGGCCTCGACGGCCGTCAGAGGATGCCGGCGTCGTTCATCCACACGACGCCGTAGACGGCGACCGCCGTGCCGACACCGACGCGCAGCCACAAGGACACCGCCTTGCCGCGACTCATCCGGGTCGGGACATCCGAACCCGGCACCGTGCCCGTACGGTGGTAGCGCCACAGGGCGGCGATGGTGCCGAACGCCATCGCCGCTCCCAGGGCCGCGATCGACCCGACGATCAGGAACAGCCAAGACGTCTCACCCACCGGCAACCTCCTCGCGACGGACACCCCGAGTCTACGGAGCACCTCATGGCCCGTATCACCGAACACCTCGACGTTCCGACCCCGCCGCGGGTCGCCTTCGACGCGGTCGCGGACTTCACGCGGACCGTCGAGTGGGACGACTCGATCGTCGCCGGCCGACGACTGGACGACGGCGAACCCGGGCTCGGCAGCCGGTTCGAGGTCCAACTGGCGCTGGGGGCGCGGCAGGTGCCGCTCACCTACGAGATCACGGTCTACGTCCCGCCGACCGACACGACCTCCGGCCACCTGGTGCTCGAGACCGAGGGCCGCTGGCACCGCGGCGCCGACGACGTGCTGTTCCACCCGACGTCGGAGGGATGCCGGGTGGAGTGGCGCGCTCGGTTCGCGCTACGCGGGCCCGGCCTGCTGCTGGACCCGGTGCTGGGGGTCGGGTTCCGGCGCACCGCCGCGACCGCGATCGAGGGGCTGGAACGCTTCCTGACCGAGGAGGGCCGGTCCACCGACGCGTGAGGCGACGCAACCCGGCGAGGACCTGCGACGTCCCACCTGACGAGGTGGCCCACCGTGCGAGTGGGCCGTACGGTGACGAGCGACGGAGGACGACGATGCGACGGCAGATGCTGAGAGTGTCGACGGTACTGGTGGCGGGGCTGCTGGTGGCTGCCTGTGGCGCGGTCGACGACGCCCCCGAGCTGCCCGCCGAGGAGCCGGGTGAGGTCGAGGAGGAGGCCCCGGTGGAGGACGGACAGGTGGATGCGAGCCTGGCGAGCGAGGTCGACCTGGCCGTGACCGACGCGGCCGCCGAGGCCGGCGTGAGCCCCGAGGACGTCGAGGTGGTGCTGGCCGAACCGGTCACCTGGAGCGACGGCGCGATCGGCTGCCCGGAGCCCGACGGGATGTACACCCAGGCGCTGGTCGAGGGCTACCGCATCCTGCTGGACGTCGACGGGACCGAGGTCGCCTACCACGGCGCGGACGGCAGCGAGCCCTTCCGCTGCGATGACCCGCAGGAGCCGATCGGCTGATAGAGCTGGCCTGCGGTTCAGTTGAGGCTGGGGTCCTCGGGGAAGGTGGCGAACAGCCGCAGGTCACCCGGCTGGCGGCCGAGCACGGTGTGCCACAGGGCATCCGGGTCATCGGTGAACACGTCCTCCGGGATGGCGTCCACCGTGAACCAGGCGCCCTGTTCGATCTCGTCCTCGAGCTGGCCCGGCGCCCAGCCGGCGTAGCCGGCGAACACCCGGACGCGTTCCAGGTCCGCGGCCGCCAACGCCGGGTCGGTGTCGAGGTCCACCAACCGGATCCGGTCGATGATGGGCGTCCAGCCGTCGGACGCGACACCGGTCGTGGCCCGACCGAGAGCGACGATGGCGGTGGGCTCGACGGGGCCGCCGCCGAAGAGCACCGGTGGCTCGGCCGCAAGGTCGGTCCAGCCGTCCAAGGTCTCGCGCACCGTCACCGCGGAGGCGCGGTTGAGGACGACACCGAGCGCACCCTCGTCGTCGTGGTCCAGGACGAACACGACGGCACGGTCGAAGGTGCCGTCCGCGAGCACGGGGCTCGCGACCAGCAACCGTCCGGTCTGCCACTCGTCCACGGCGTCCTCCTCGGCCGCGACGGTACCGCTCGACACCCCCCGGACGCAGGGACGACGGTGACCTTCGGCGGGCGCGGACGTGCTACCTCGCCGTCACCGGAGCTGGCTACACCGGGGTCGGAGGGGGCGGGCCACCACCGTTGGACTGGCCGCCGCCCTGTGGACCCTGCGGACCTCCGCCTCCGGTGTTGCGGGCGAGGTTCGCGAAGGTCGTCAGGTGGTTGAGGAAGGCGAGCTTGACCACGCCGGTGGCGCCGTTGCGGTGCTTGGCGACGATGAGTTCGGCGATGCCCTTGTCGGGGCTGTCCTCGTCGTAGACCTCGTCGCGGTAGATGAACCCCACGATGTCCGCATCCTGCTCGATCGAGTTGTGGAGCACGAGTCCCTCGGCCACGAAGTTGTGGAGCTCGGCGACGGTCGCGTCGTAGACGTCGCGTTCGCCGACCAGCTCGATAGCGGCGATCTCATCCCAGACCAGGTCGTCCACGGCGCGTGCGCGGAGCACGTCGACGTTCGGGCTCGACCGTGGACCTTCGAGCGCAGCGAGGGCCTGCGGGATACTCGCGGCACGCGAGCCCGCCACACCTACGTCGACGAGGAAGCGGCGCTGCTGCTCCGTGCCATCGATCCACACCTGGTAGCCAGGCCGGTCCGGGGTTGCCTTGACCTCACGGATGCTCGCGAGCAGACCGACCCGCCGGAGCAGCAGCGCGACGTCCTGCGCCAGCTGTGGCGACGAACTGGCGTAGTAGAGGCTGACGGGAGGGCCGCTCCTCCCCTCGTGGCGGGCGTGGAGACAGCCATCCGTCGCCCACAGCTCGGCCAGGAAGCGGCGGACCTGGTCCTGCGGCAGCGCGAAGACCTGCGCTGGGAGGTGCTTGTCGTATGACCGTCGATCCCACAGCCCCAGGTCATCCAGCCAGGCGGCGATGGGGTTGCGCCTGCCGTGCGTGAGGTAGTGTGGCGCTGGCAGGTAGAGCTGCGTCGTCGACCGGGAGCGTCCATCACGGTCGCAGCGGGCGGTGATGCCGAAGCGGTTCCAAGCCGCCTTCTCCACTGCCTCGAGGTTGGCGGCGTCCGCCGAGGTGTACTGGATCGGCTGACGCGCGACGGTCGTGCCTTCCCCGATGAGGTGAGCGAGGAGCACCAGTTCGTCGGGATCCATCGGCTGGGGGTCCGACGGCTCGGGGAGGCGTCGGGCGGCCGCGACCCTGGCACCGACCCGGAGGTCACCGAGCGCTGCCCAACCGTCGAAGGTGCGGAAGGGGTGGTTCGCGGTGGCCTCGACCCGGAGGCCGGACCGCAGGGTCACGCGGTACACCGGCTTGCGCCCCGACGGGTACGCGTGGGTCAGGCGACCCTCCACGAGCTTGCCGTCGGGCGCTGCGGCCCACACCGGGACATCCCGGAGCCCCTGGTCCAGCAGCTCACCGAAGGTCACCGTCGCGCCCGTGTCCGCGCGGAACAGCCGGGTCTGACGGGTGAGACAACCGCTCTCACGGAGGTCGGCGAGCATGGGCCGCTTGTCGGTGCGGGACTCGGGCTGCCGGGACAGCTGCGAGAGCGCGATGACGGGGGCGTCCATCTCCTTGGCGAGCATCTTCAGACCGCGGGAGATCTCCGCCACCTCCTGCTGACGGTTGTCGACGCGGCGGTGGGACTGCATCAGCTGGAGGTAGTCGACGATCACCAGGTCGAGCCCGTGCTTCTGCTTGAGCCGGCGGCACTTGGCGCGGATCTCGTTCAGGGTGATCGACGGGGTGTCGTCGATGAACAGCGGCGCTTCGGAGAGCGTCCCCAGGGCGTCACCGAGCTTGAGCCAGTCCGCGTCGTCGAGGCGTCCGGTGCGCAGCTTGCTGGAGTCGATCCGTGCCTCGGCCGACAGCAGCCGGTTCACGATCTCGATCTTGGACATCTCCAGGCTGAACATGAGCGCCGGCCGGCTGACCTTGGCGGTCACGTAGTGCGCCAGTCCGAGTGCGAGGCTGGAGTTGTGGACCACGATGTCATTCGCCACGAAGTTGTGGTGTCCTGGGACGGTCAGGTCGTAGACGCGTTCTTGACCGGCCGGCTCGATCGCCACCACCTCGTCCCACAGCACCTCGGCCAGTGGGCGGATCGGCGATGTATCCACCTCGGGTAGGACGAGAACCCCAGCCGCCGCTCTCCCCGGCGGCATCGCCCCGGACGGGTCGGATACGCGAGGACCTCGCAGGTTCCGCGGGCGGGGCTCGGCAACGGCGACCTCGCAGCCAGGGAGCAGGTCACGCAGTTCGGTCCACCCCTCGCGACCCAGGAACGGGTGGTTCGCGGTGGCGCGGATCGAACGGCCCGAGGCGGTGAGGAGTCGGAAGACCGGCTGGACCCCGTTGTCGACGACGTCGCTCACGGGCGCAGGCCCGAGCCCGCCATGGTCGTCGCACGCCACGACCTGGAGGCCACCGATCCCGTCGCGGTAGATGTCAGCGAGCTGGCGTCGCTCCCCGGTCCCCCCATCGAGGACGAGCGTGTCACCGGTCAGGCACTTGCCCATGGCGGGCCTGGCGGCGATGATCACGAGGTTCTGGGGCTGCAGCCCGGCGGTGAGCCGGTCGAAGTCGTTGTAGCCGGTGGCCAGGCCGGTGACCTCGGAGCGCTGGTCCGCGAGCTTCTCGATCTGCTCGAACGAATCGGTCAGCAGGTCGCCCAGTCGCGCGTAATCCGACACGCTGCCGGTCTGTGCCACCTCGTAGACCAGGGACTCGGCGCGGTCGACGACGGTGACGGCATCGTCGCTGGCCTCGTACCCGAGCTTGACGACCTCCGTGCCGACGTCGATCAGCCGCCGCAGCAGGGCGCGCTCGCGCACGATGCCGGCGTAGTAGGCCGCGTTCGCGGCGGTGGGGACCGCCACGGTCAGGTCGTACACGGCAGCGGCCCCACCGACCTCGTCGAGCCGGCCACGGCGAGCCAGCCACTCCGTCAGCGTGACCGTGTCGATGGCCCCGCCGTCGCGGTGCAGGTCGAGGATCCCCTCGTAGACCAGCCGGTGGGCGTTGCGGTAGAAGTCCTCAGGGCGCAGTACCTCGACGACATCGGACGCCGCGTTCTTCGACAGCAACGAGGCACCCAGCACGGACACCTCCGCCTCCAGCGAGTGGGGCGGCACCCGGTCGTAAGCACGCGACGACCCGCCGGCGCCGCCCGGGGGAGGAGCGGCGGCTGGCGGGTCGTCCGGCGGTGGTGGGAGGGCGTCGGTCATGAGGTGATCGGTCCCTCCGCGTTCACCGTCCGTCTCCCTGCCTCACGGCCCAGACCGGAGGTGAGCCACCTTACGACGCGGTGGTCGCCTCTGCGTCCTGCTTGTCCTCGGCGGCGGAAGCCGCGTCGGTGTCAGGGGTCGCGTCGGCGTCGGCGCTGGCCTCCGCCGTCTCGGACCCCTCGGCTCCCTCGTCGTCCTCAGTGAGCTGTTCCTCGTACTCCTCCGCCGCCTCGAGAGCCTGCTCCCGCAGCTCCTCGAGGTCGTCGCTGCTCTCCTCCTCGGTGAGCAGCGGTGGCGGGGGCACGTCGTCCTCGTTGACGATGGCGCCGCCCTGCACGGTGACCTTGCCCTCCTCGTCGACGACGTCGACGGTGACGGTGGCGCTCACCTGCGGGTGGACCTGCACCGGGATCTCGTAGCTGCCGATCTGCTTGATCGTGCCCTTGAGGTCGATGCGCTTGCGCGGGATGTCGTGCCCACGCTCCTTGAGCACCCGGGCCACGTCCAGGGAGCTGACCGAGCCGTACAGCGACCCGCGCTCGTCGACGCGGGCCGAGATGACCAACGTGCGGGCCTCGAGCGCGTCCTTGGCGGCCTGCGCAGAACCCAACGTCTTGGCCTCGGCGGCCTTGCGGGAACGCGTGAGCGCCTCGGCTTCCTTCATCGCGCCCTGGGTCGCCGGGATGGCCAGACCGCGAGGCAGCAGGTAGTTGCGGGCGTAGCCCTTGGCGACGTCGACGACGTCACCAGCCAGCCCGAGGTTGTCGACCTCGCTCTTCAGGATGACCTTCATCGCGCCCTCCTCAGCGGGTCGTGTAGGGGATCAGGGCCATCTCGCGGGCGTTCTTGACGGCCGCGGCGAGCTGGGCCTGACACTTGGCGCAGGCGTTGGAGGTACGACGCGCCTTGATCTTGGCGCGCTCGTTCAGGAACGGCTTGATCAGCGACAGGTTCTTGTAGTCCACGTACTCGATGCCCTGCGAGCAGATCGGGCAGGGCCGGGGCTTGCGTGGTCGGCGATCCCGGTCCTTGGTCGCGGTCTTCTTGGGCGGCATGGGCGTGCTCCTCGGGTGGGGGCGCGGCCGGCGGTCAGGCCGCCGGCGCCGGGGTGGTGGGGTGGGTCAGGCGCGGGGGTAGGTCAGGCGCGGGGATCAGAACGGGACGTCGTCGTCGGTGGGCGGCGGCGGAGCCGAGCTGCCCTGGTCCTGGGAGGATCCACCGGACGAGCCACTGCTCTTGACCGGCCGGGCCTGCGCCCAGCGCAGCGACGGCGCGATCTCGTCGGCCTCGATCTCGGTGACCCAGACGGTCTGTCCCTGCTGGTTCTCGTAGTTGCGGACCTTGACCCGACCGATGACGACGACGCGATCCCCCTTGGAGAGGGACTCGGCCGCGTTCTCCGCCAGGTCACGCCAGGCGTTGACGTTCAGGAAGGTGGTCTCCTCCTGCTGCTGACCGTCACGTCCGGTCCAGCGGCGGTTGGAGGCGACCCGCAGGGTGACGACCGCCGCACCGCCACCGGTGAAGCGCAGCTCGGGGTCGTCGGTGAGGTTGCCGATGAAGGTGATGAAGTTGCTCTCGAACGCCATGACAGGCTCCTTGACGCGTGGTTGCGACCGTCGTGAGAGGACGGGCCGGGCGTCGGTGGGTCAGGCGTTGGAACGCACGCGGATCTCCGGACGCACGGTCTTGAACCGCACGACGTGGTCGGAGATCTTCAGCTGGCGCTCGACCTCGGTGACGGCGTCGGCCGTCGCCTGGAAGTCCAGCACGCCGTAGTAGCCGTGGTCGCGCTTGTTGATCTCGTAGGCGAACCGGCGGCGTCCCCACCAGGCCTCGTCGAGCAGGGTGCCGCCCTGCTGGGCCAACACCTCCTTGGCCCGCTCGAACACCTGCTGGGCTTCGTCTTCCTCGATGGTGTCGGTGATGATCACCATCAGCTCGTAGCGGCGCATGTGCACTCCTCTGGTCGCGCCGCTCCGCGCGGGGTGCGCGGTGCGGTTCCGGTGCCGTCGACCGGGGTCGACGAGCAGTCGGGGTGGGGCCCCCGCGGGCGCGGCTGCTGCGACGCGTTGGTGACGCGGCAACCACCGTTGGGAGCAGGGGTGCGGTCGTGTCGTGGTCCCGATCACCGCGCCGCGAGCACTACGACCCGCCGTGCAGGATCCGGGGAAGTACGACGCGCGCAGCCGCGTGAGCTGCGCGCTTGACCCGGTGAACGTACCCGAGACACCCGTCCTCTCACAACCGGCACCGTAGAGGCTGGATGAGACACGGGGACGTCGAGGTGGTGGGTTGTGGACAACGGCGCGCAGCGCTCATCTCACACCGCGCACCCGCGGGTCAGCTCGGCCGCGTCGTCCCGCGCACGGCGGGCGGGGGCGCGTCCGCCGGCACCGGCGCCCGTCCGACCGGACCATCGCCCGGAGGCGGAGGCGGGGTCGCGGTGGAGGTCGCGGTCGACGGCACGGTGGACGGCGGGGCGGACGGCACGGTGGACGGCACGGTCTCGTCAGCTGGCGCGTCACCGGCCAGGTCACGGAGCTTGCCGACCGCCCGCGACGGCGACAGGCCGTGCCGTTCGATCAGGATGGCGGCCGCGATCAGGACCGCGCCGGCACCGGCGAACCAGGCCCAGGTCGGCACGAGGGCGGCGAACGCCACCGTCTCGATGCCCACCACCGCCAGGATCACCAGCATCCCGGTGGTCAGCGGCCCGCCGCGGCCGGACGCGCCGCCGTAGATCACCGCGACCAACGCCACCGCACCCGCCAGCAACGTGTGGGTACCCGGCCCGTCGGCCAACCGCTCGGCCAGCGCGGGGATCGCGACCAGCAGCAGCGGTGGCACGTCGATCGCCCACGAGCTCGGGCTACCTCGACGTCGCGCACCCGTGCCGGCGACGACCAGCTGGAGGGCGACGGGCAGCACCCACAGGTCGACCGCGCTGATCCCGGACAGGTCGAACAGCCACCAGATCCCCAGGATCGCGACGATGCCGCCCCCGTGACCGATGACGAGGTTGCGTCGTACGACGCCCACGATGACGCCGGCGGTCCCGAGCGCGACCAGCGCGATCGCCTGGGCCTCCGGGGTCGCGGCGACCAGGGCCCAGCCGGCCGGGACCGTCAGCAGGGCGAAGATCGCCCCCGGCCATCCGACCTCGCGGGTGCCGCGAGCGATCGCGACGGCCAGGGCGGCCAGCCCGGCGACGAGCAGGACGACACCCAGCACGATCGGTCCGGCCCCGAACGCCGCCACCCCGGCCGCCAGGACGCGGGCCGCGACCGCCGCGCCGAGCGTCGCCACGAGGACACGCTCGAGCCGCACCGCGTCGACCACCAGCCAGGTCAGCGCGGGGATGAGCACGGCCAGCAGGGCCGGGATCGGCTGCAGCAGGTCCAGTCCGGCCATCTGCGCCGAGGTCGTGATCGCCCCGGTCAGTTCCTCCGGCAGGAAGCGGGTGCCGCCCGCGAACACCAGCACGAGCACCGCCAGGACGCGCAGGGCGTCCGCCGCTCCCCGCAGCCGGTCCACGGCCGCTGCGGTCCCCAGCAGGGCGGCCACCGCGATGGCGACCTGCACGACCACCGCCCAGACGGTGTCCGGGTCGACGAGGCCGACCGGTTCGCTGATCCCGGCAAGGACCGCTCCGATCACCACGGGGGCCGGCAGGACCAGCACCGTCGTGAGGGTCGCGTGCGGGTGGTTGGCCACCAGCAACGCCCGCAGGTGCAGCCCGACGATCGGTGCGACGACCGCGGCGACCGGCAACGCGACGACGGTGTCGAAGGCGGCGGCAGCGGCCAGGAACGCCAGCGCCGAGGCCGCCAGCACCAGCGCGGGGGCCTGCCCCCTCGACATCGAGGCAGCCGTGGATCCGGCGGCGGTCGCGGGAGCGATGACGGGCCGCGGCGACGCCGGGCCGAGGTCGACCGTCGGGACCAGCAGCGCGATCCCCGCCATCCCGATCAGCAGCACGGGCAGGACGGGCTCGGCACCGGCGGGTGCGAAGGCCGCCAGGGCTGCGGCGAGGTGGAGGACCGCGAAGCCGGCGAGCAGCGGGACCAGCGGCGAGGTGCGCTCGCCGGCGACCACCCGTCGCAGTGCGGCCAGGAGCCAGGCGGTGGTGGCGACGAGCAAGGCGGCACCGAGCTCGGCGTCGGTGGCGCGTTCCAGGAACAGCGTCGGCGCGATGATCAGGGCCGCGATCGGCACCAGGGTGAACAGCGCGGCGAACGCCTCACCGACACCGGCCAGGACCCGGGCGGGCGTGCCCAGCGCGGCGTCGTCGGCGACCAGCAGCGCGACCGTCTGGAGCAGCAGCAACAGGACGGGGCCCGCGAGCAAGGCCGCGAGGCGGGGGGTGCCCTCCGGCAGGATCGCGACGATGGCGGCCAGTGCGGCCAGGACCGGAACGAAGGTGGCCAACCGTCGGGACGTCGTGATCCGGGCGGCAGTGGCCGCGGTGGCGACGGCGATCAGGCCGGTCAGGGTGGGCAGGGTCCAGCCGGTGGGTGCCCAGCCGGCGTCGCGGACCGCGGCAACCATCTGCCCGCGGGCGAGCGAGACGTCCAGCAGCGCGGCGACCAGGGGGAGCACGACCGCGGTCGTGGCGAGCACGGTCGGGGTGGTGCGCCAGATCCGAGCGACCCGGGTGCCTCGGAGCTGCAGCGTGATGAGTCCGACGGCACCGACGATCGCGACCAGCAGGGCCGGGTCGGCCGCCCCGGTCAGGCCGACACCGGTCGCGACCGCTGGGACACCGACCAGGGCCGCGGCGGCCAGGGTGCGGGAGCGCCCGGCGATGGCCAACGGCGGCAGCGCGCCGACCGCGACCGCGCCGGCCAGGATCCAGGTCGCCGCGGTGGACAGCCCCAACTGCAGACCCAGACCGACCGCGTCGATCGGCAGCAGCAGGGCGCCGAGGTGGAAGATGACCGCACCCACGGCAGGCAGCGTCTGGCGCAGGTGGTAGCCGCCGACGATCGCCGCACCGGTGATGGAACCGACGATCGCCACCCGCGCGGTCAGGCCGAGGGCATCCCACGACACCGCGAGGAAGGTGCCGGCGGCGACCAGCAGCAGGAGGGCGCCGGTGGCGGCGACCCAGCTGGCGGCGGTGGAGCGGGAGGTGCCGTCCTCCGAGGGAAGCCGGTTCGAGGTCGGCGGCACGGGTGGCCCGTCAGCGGCACGCTCGCCCGGGAGCGGCGGGGTCGCGTCCTGACGTACAGGGCCGGTCGGCTGAGCCGATGACGAGGCTGACGCCCGTGCCGGCGCTGACGTCCCTGCCGGCGTCGGTCTCGGTGTGGCCCGGGTCGGCGCCGACGCCGCGGGTGCCGGGGGTGGGACGTCGTACCGGTCTCCTGGCGCCGGTGGCGGGAGGTTGCCGTTACCGTCCGTTGGCGTGCCCATGGTGTCCTCCTGAGTCTCACCTGCAGTATCGACCCCGGGAGGGCTGCGATGTATCAGGGTCGACCCCCAGATCCGTCTGGGGGTCCCCAGCCGCACCGATGGCGAAGGTCGAGCCTGGCGAAGGTCGAGCCGCGGGATACGCTCCGCGACGGTCTCGAAACGAGACCTCACGGCACGGGAGCGAGCGGATGAGGGGCAGCAAGCTGGGCGAGGGGGCCGCGGTCGTGGCCGCCGCGCTCCTGCTCAGCGCCTGCGGCGCGGCGGAAGTGCCGGTCGAGCCTGAGCCGCCCGCGGACGCCACGGCCGAGGCGGTGGTCGAGGAACCGCCACCGCTCCAGGAGGAGCCGGAGCCCGAGGAGCCGGCTGCGGAGGAACCCGACCCGCGCACGCTGGTCGCCACCTCGGAGGTCGACGAGGTGGAGGTGTTCGCCGAGCCCGACGAAGCCAGCGAGCTGACCCACACGCTGGAGCACCCGACCGAACGTGGGGTGCCGCGGGTCTTCCTGGTCGAGGAACGTGCCGACGGGTGGTTGCGGGTGCTGCTGCCCGTCCGACCCAACGGCTCCGAGGGCTGGATCCGTGAGGCGGACGTCTCGCTCGCGTGGAACCCCTACGAGATCGAGGTGAACCTCGCCGAGTTCCGGATGACGGTCCACCGTGAGGACGAGCTGATCGTCGACACGGTGATCGGCTACGGCGACGAGGACACGCCGACACCAGGCGGGCGGTACTACATCACGGAGCTGCTGCAGCCGCCGGACCCCACCGGGGTGTACGGGCCCTTCGCGTTCGGGTTGTCCGGGTTCAGTGACGTCCACCTGAGCTTCGCCGGCGGCGAGGGCGTGATCGGCATCCACGGGACCAACGACCCGGACTCGATCGGCTCGACCGTCAGCAACGGCTGCATCCGGGTCGACAACGACGTCATCACCGACATGGCCAGCTACCTCCCCCTCGGCACCCCGGTCGTCATCACCTGACCCCGGACACCGGGCCCTGCTGCCGCACGGCGGTCACTCGATCTCGCCGGTGGCGCGCAGCCGAAGGCGAGCACGCACGGCGGCTACTCGATGCCGTGCTCGATCGCGTAGCGGATCAGCTCCTGCTTCCGGTTGAGGTGGAGCTTGTCGAGGATGTTGCGCACGTGGTTCTCCACGGTCTTCGGCGAGATGTGCAGCTGCTCCCCGATCTCCCGGTACGGGTAGCCGCGGGCGACGTGCTGGAGCACCTCCCGCTCCCGGTCGGTCAGCGGGTTGGTGCCCGTTGCCTGCTTCGACAGCCGGCGGAACTCTCCGAGGACCAGCATCGCCAGGGAGGAGCTGAACACCGGCTCGCCGTCGGCGGCCCGGAGCAGCGAGTCACGGAGCTCGTCACCGGGGGTCGACTTGGTGAGGTAGCCGACGGCACCGGCCGCGACGGCATCGAGCAGGTCGCGCTCCTGCTCGCTGACGGTGAGGATCACGATGCGGGTGCCCCCACCGCACGCCTTGACGACCGCGATGCCGCCGCCGCCCGGCATCTGCAGGTCGCAGACCACCAGGTCGGGCCTCGTCTCACGGATCACCTCGATCGCTTCGTCGGCGGTGGAGGCGACACCCGCCACCTCGAAGCGCTCGCCGAGGTCTGCCGCGACCCCGTCGCGCCAGATCGGGTGGTCGTCGGCCAACACCACCCGGATACGGGGCTTCCGCGGGGTCGCTCGCTGCTCGCTCACCACGCTGCTCTCTCGTCGGCGGGTCCGGAGCGTACGTGTGGTGGCGATGACCGCGCGGCGTTCCACGGTGTTGGTGGACGGTCGACAGGGCCTCCAGGGGATGGAGTAACGCATTGCTCTACCGCCGCCTCCGCAGACCGGCTGGAGTACCCATGCCGGACACAGCGAGTGTCCGGCATGGCGCTGTCCGGAGCGGGAGGACCCTCCATGAACGTGGGAACGACGATCGCGCGCGGCGCGTGGCAGAGAGCGGCGGCACTGGCGACGGTCACGAGCCTGATGCTGGCGATGCTCGCCGTGCTCGGCTCACCGGTCGCTGCCGCGACCATCTCCGTCCCCGCGGGGGACGAGGCCGCCCTCCGAGCAGCGATCGCGGACGCGAACGATGGCGACGTCATCGAACTCGCGGAGGGCACCTACCAGCTCACGAACGACCCCGGCCCCGGGGGTTCGCTGATCATCGACGATGATCGCGCACTGACCGTCGTCGGGTTGGGTGCCGGCGCCACGATCGAACAGACCGAGGACAACTGGAGCGTGTTCGCGGTGGATCGGGGGAGCCTCACCATCGACAACCTGACCCTGACCCACTCGGGCGATGGCGGCTACGGCTCAGCGCTCTACGTGGAGAGCGCCTGGGACCGCATCGAGATCCTGAACTCCACCATCACCGACAACGTGGTGAGCGGCGTCGGCGGAGGCATCTACCTCGACGCCAGCAGAACCTTCGAGGACGACTACGGCCTCGAGGTGGTGATCCGCGGGTCGCGCTTCACCGGCAACGAAGCGGAGGACGAAGGCGGCGCGATCTGGATGTTCAACTACCGCTCGCTGCTGATCGAGGACTCGGTCTTCCAGGGCAACCGCGCGAGCTACGGCGGTGCGCTGTACATCGAGTGTGGGGTCTGCGCCGAGGAGGACGCGGACCGCATCACGATCCGCCGGACCAGCTTCGTGGGCAACCAGGCGTCGCTCGATGGCGGCGCGATCTACCTGTGGGGGTGGAACGAGTTGCTGGTCGAGGGCTCGACCTTCGCCGGCAACCAGGCGCGCTTCGGCAGCGCCATCTACCTCGACGACTGGGGGCCGAGCGACCCCTTCTGGAGTGACCCCAGCCAATGGCCGGCCTCCGACGACGACGTCACGATCGTGAACTCGACCTTCAGCGGCAACGCCGCGACCGGACCGCTCACGGCGGTCGGTGACGGAGGCGCGATCTACGCCGAGGCGGACGTCGGCGACGTCCTCCTCCGTAACGTCACGGTCGCGGACAACATCGGCGGTGGGGTGTTCTCGCTGACCGGCGCGGAGGTCGAGATCGTCAACTCGCTGGTGGTCGGCAGCATGAGCGACGACTGCACCGGCGATGTCGTCTCGCTCGGGGGCAACATCGACAGCGACGGCACGTGCAACCTCGACCCCGACCTGGGCGATCAGGCCGGGGTGTCCGCCGCAGACCTGGGGCTCGGTGACCTGGCGAACAACGGCGGCACGACCCAGACCCACGCGATCGACGAGGCCTCGGTGGCGTACGCGTCAGCGCTCGCCGGCGCGTGTCCTGCGACGGACCAACGGGGGGTCGCCCGCAAGTCGCCGTGCGACGTCGGTGCGTTCGAGGTGCCGGCTGCGGACGACGACCCGGACGAGCCAGAGGACGACGAACCGGACGACCCGGAGGACGAGGCCCCACCAGCGACCCCGGTCGAGGCACAACCCACCTTCACCGGCTGACCCGAGCACCCGCGGGTGCGGGACATGCCCCTGTATCCGCGCCCGCGGGGTCGCCCCGCCGGTCCTCGGACCGGCGGGGCGACCGCCTTGCCACCTCGGACGGTCCGCGGACCCTGCCGGTCAGAGGGCCGGGAGGGTGAGGCGGATCTCGGTGCCGTGGCCGGGGCTCGATGCCACCTCGACGCTGCCTCCGGCCTCCTCGATACGCCCGCGGATCGAGCGGCTCAGCCCGACCCGTTCCTGCGTGGTTGCCGGGTCGAAGCCAGCTCCGTCGTCGCGGACGGACACGAACAACCCGGCGGGTGCCGCGCCATCCGTCGGCTCGGCGTAGACGACGACGCGGTGCGCGTCACCGTGCTTCGCAGCGTTCGTCAACGCTTCACCCACCGCTCCCTTGACAGCGTCAACCACCTCTTCGGAGGGCTCGGGGAGATCGTCGGGGACCAGCACCTCGACACGGAGGCCGTGGGTGCGCTCGGCACGACGGGCGACGTGGCGTAGCGCATCACCGAACGCCCCGGCACCGACCACCTTCGTGTCCGGCACCCCGAACAGGTACTGGCGCAGCTCCTGCTCCTGGTCGCGCGCGAGCCGAGCCAGCTGCGGGTCGTCGGCCCGACGCTCCACCACCGCCAGGGTCTGCAGCACGCCGTCGTGCAGCTGCCGAGCGACCTCCTCCCGCGCGCTGGCCTGAGCCAGCGCCCGCTCGGCATCCAGCGCGCGTCGCTCCGTACGGCGGATCAGGTCAACGGCGTACCCGCCGACGCCGCCCGCCATCGCCAGCATCACCGTCGTGGTCACCAGCGACAGCGCCCACGCGGGGGTCAATCCGAGGAACAGCTCCACCTCGCCTGCCGGCACGGGTGGGGCGTTCAGGATCGACGAGGTAGCACGCCCAGCCCCCAGCACCACCCCCGTGAGCGCCCCGCCGATCGGCCCGAACGCGATGCCGGCCGACAGCGCCCCCGCGATCGGCCACGCGACCCCGAGCGGCTGCTCCGGGCTGAACACGTGCGGCGCCCGGTAGACGAAGCCATCGGCCAACTGCAGTGACAGCCCCACCCCCACCTCGATGCCGACCCGGGTGGGATGGCGGGCGCGGGGGTGGTCGGCACGGACCTCCACGGTCAGCCACACGGTCACGGCGAGCGCCGCGAGCACCAGTCCCGCCGCCACCACGGGCCGGACCAGCGCACCGCGCGCGAGGATCAGGACCGTCGCCATCCAGATCCACGCGATCCAGCGGTAGACGGCCAGCCCGTTCGCGACGCTGCGCTCCATGTGCGAACCGTACGCGGCGCACTCCCCGCAGGGCGTGACCGCCCGCACTCGGCGGAGCCAGACGGGGCCGCCTCTGAAGCGAACCGACGCGTCACACGTCGATCGGCTTCAGCCGTGCAGCGCAACGGCACGGATCAGGCCGGATGGCTGCACGATCCCGGGGCGACACGGCCCCGCGCGGAACCTTCCGGCTATGCGGTGGCGTCCGGGCCCTCGACCTCGAGGGCCGCGTGGGCCGCCGCGAGCCGCGCCACCTTCAGCCGGCTGGCCGAGCAGGACACGTGCGTGAGACCGATCCGGTGCGCGATCGCGATCGTGTCCGGGTCCCCGCCGTGCTCACCGCAGATGCCGGTGACCAGGTCGGGCTTGGCCTCGCGGCCCTCCTTGACCGCGAGCTCGACCAGGCGTCCGACCCCGTCGGGATCCAGCGTCCGGAACGGGTCGACGGGCAGGAGCTTGAGCTCCATCGCGCGGGGCGTGTAGGTCGCCTCGACATCGTCACGGGACAACCCGAAGGTCAGCTGCGTCAGGTCGTTGGTCCCGAACGAGAACGCGTCGACCTGCGGCGCCAACACCCCTGACCGGAGGGCCGCTCGCGGCGTCTCGATCATGGTGGCGGTGGTGTAATCCACCTCGACACCTGCCTCGTCCAGGACGTCGCGAGCAACGTCGTGGATCAGGGCGACACCCCACTCGAGCTCCTGCGAGGTCCCGATCAGCGGCAGCATGATCTCCGGCTTCGGGTCGCCGCCGGCCTGTACCCGCGCCACCGCGGCTCCGAGCACGGCACGTACCTGTGCCCGGTAGACCTCGGGGCGCAGCACGCCCAGCCGGATCCCACGCACGCCCAGCATCGGGTCGTGCTCCTGGAGGAGCTCTGCGGCGTCGAGCAGCTTCTGCTCGTCCTCGGTGAGCTCCTCGGTGGCCTGCTTGATGTGCAGGTCCTCGACGTCGGGGAGGAACTCGTGCAACGGCGGGTCGAGCAGACGGATCACGACCCGCTTGCCGTCCATCACCCCGAACAGCGCCTCGAAGTCCTCGCGCTGCGCGGCTTCCAGCCCGACCAGGGCCTCGCGCTCCTCCTCGCCCCCTGGTGGTGACAGGATCATCTTCTGGATCAGCGGCAGCCGGTCACCCAGGAACTGGTGCTCGGTGCGGCACAGCCCGATGCCCTCCGCGCCGGCGTCCAGTGCCCGGCGTGCGTCGTCGGGGGTGTCGGCGTTGGCGAAGACGTGCAGGGTCCGCCGCTCGTCCGCCCAGGCCAGCAGGCGCTCCAGGCGCGGGTCGTCGCCGGGGATCTCCAGCTCTACCTCGCCGATCGCGACCTGGCCGGTCGTGCCGTCGATCGAGATGATCTCGTCGGCATGCAGCACGGTGTCGCCGACGGTGACCGTGCCGGCCTTGGCGTCGATCCGCAGCTCGTTCGCCCCACAGACGGCAGGCTTGCCGAGGCCGCGCGCCACCACGGCAGCGTGGCTCACGAGCCCGCCGCGCGCGGTCAGCAGTCCGACGGAGGCGACCATGCCCTCCAGGTCCTCGGGCGAGGTCTCCGGGCGGACCAGGATCACGTCCTCGCCGGCGATCCCGCGATCACGGGCCTCGGTGGAGGACAGGCAGATCTTGCCGGTCGCCGCCCCGGGTGAGGCCGCCAGGCCGGTGGTCAGCGGCTCGGGCGCGTCGGCGGAGAATCGCGGGTGCAGCAGCTGCTCGAGCTGCTTCGGGCGCACCCGGGTCACCGCCTGGTCCTCGGCGATGAGCCCCTCGTCGACCATGTCCACCGCGATGCCGAGCGCCGCCGCGGCGGACCGCTTGCCCACGCGGGTCTGCAGCATCCAGAGGTGATCGGACTCGATCGTGAACTCGATGTCACACATGTCGAGGTAGTGCCGCTCGAGGGTGTCCAGGTGCTCCAGCAGCTCGGCGTGCGCGTCCGGGAAGTCGTTGGTCATCTCGGCCAGCGGCTGCGGGTGGCGGGTACCCGCCACGACGTCTTCTCCCTGCGCACCCTGGAGGTAGTCGCCGTAGGGCACGTTCTCGCCGGTCGCGGGGTCCCTGGTGAAGGCGACGCCGGTCGCAGAACGCTCATCGAGGTTGCCGAAGACCATCATCTGCACGTTGACAGCCGTGCCCAGATCGTCGTCGATCTCCTCCATGCGCCGGTAGGCCTGCGCGCGAGCACCGTCCCAGGAGCGGAAGACCGCCTCGATCGCCATGCGCAGCTGGTCGCGTGGGTCCTCGGGGAGGTCGGCGCCAGCGTCGGCGATGGCCTTGCGGTAGTCGTCGACGACCTCCGAGAGCTGCTCTGGGGTGAGCTCACGTTCGTCGGCGACGCCGGCTGCTTCGATAGCGGCCTCGAGCCGCCCGTTGAAGGTCTCCTCGGGCACCTCGAGGACCACCTTGCCGAACATCTCGAGGAAGCGACGGGTGGCGTCCCAGGCGAACTGCTCACCGCCCATCTCGATCAGGCCCGGCACGGTGGCCGGGGTCGCACCCAGGTCCAGGATCGTGTCCATCATCCCGGGCATGGAGAACGCAGCGCCGGAGCGCACGGACAGCAGCAAGGGCTCGTCGGGATCGCCGAGACGGCGACCGGTGGCCTGTTCCAGGTCCTGGAGATCGGCTTCTACCTGGTCGAACAGCCCGGCGGGGACGGCGCCTTCGGCGCGGTAGCTGCGGCAGGCCTCGGTGGTGACGATGAAACCGGGGGGCACGGGCAACCCGATGCGGGTCATCTCACAGAGGTTGGCGCCCTTGCCGCCGAGGAGGAAGCGCTGGCTGGCGTCGCCGGCTGCGAAGGGGACGGTCCAGGCGGGGCTGGCGTCATCCGCTGAGTTGGCGGTGGGGGTCACGGTGTCGGTCGAACTGGACATGACGGCTCCTTGGAGGTTCCCGGCCATCTGACCGCGTGCGCGCTCCCGCGTGAAGGGGCGCTTGGCCCTGCCAG
>PWTE01000046.1 GCA_003563915.1 Nitriliruptoraceae bacterium | reverse complement strand
GTCCGGGGTCATGACCAGGATGCCCTTGGTGTGCATCAGCATCGTGGCCTCGGCGTTCCAGTAGGGCTGGGCGCCGACGTTGATGCCGGTCACGATCACGTTGATCTCGCCACCGGCCTGGGTGAACTCGATGATCCGGCGCAGCACCGTCGCGACCCAGTCCATGTTCTCGGTGCCGCTGTCCATCGCGATCCGCGCCCCGGACGACACCGCGAACCACTCGACGGGCAACCCCTCGCGTTCCGCCAGGTCCAACGCGGCGATGACCCGGCGCGACTCCGGCTCGGCGATCGCTCCCAGCCCCTTGGTCGGGTCGCCCAGCACCGCCACGCGGCGCATCCCCTCCGGGTGACGCTGTGTCGGTGCGGAGGCGATGCCGACGACGATGCCGGCGGAGTTCTGACCGTACGGCCGGTCGACCTCCACCAGCTCCCCGTGCGCGTCGAGGTCGAGCTCCACGAACTCGCCCTCGTCACGTGCCAGCTCCGGCCCCTCGGGGGACCGGGTGATCAGCGGCACGATCTCGTAGGGGTAGACGGTCCCGCGTCGGCGTGCCCGGAGGACCTTCTGGGTCAGCTCATCGAAGGGCTCCAGCGGTTCGGTCGGTGGGTCGGTCACCCGGATCGTGAGGCCCTGGCCGGGGGGCCGGTACATCCGCACGATCTTGCGGGCGTACCCGCCCTGGCCGTCGGGTAGGGCGGCCGCCACCATGACCTGCTCCAGACCGAGCTGTTCGGTCAGTGGGGCCAGCGTGCGGATCACGCCGTCGAAGGCCGACAGGGGCACGTCCACCGGAGGCCAGACGTTCAGGATCACCCGGTTCCAGTCCGGGCTGCGGTCGTAGGCCGCGCGGGCTTGCCGCAGATCGTCCAGGCAGGCAGCGAACACCCGCTCCAGCTCGGGTAGCCCCACCACGTTGCCGTCGGCGTCGTGGATCGGCGTCAGGTCACGGACCTCGGCCATCGCGAACAGGCGGTGGTCGGCGGCGACCTCCCGTGCCACGGCGTCGAACAGGTAGACCCCTTCGGTGGCGGGCAGGCGGGTCAGCTGGAAGCGTTCGAAGCGCCACAGGTCCAACCGGCCGGCGATCAGCGGGTGGATACCCCGGAGGTGCTCCCGCTCCCGGAACCCGTCGGAGGTGCGGCGGTAGGTCAGGTGCTCGACGCTGGAACGGCTGGCGTCGGCAGCCGTCGGGGACACGACGCTGGTCGTGACGCGACGTAGTACCGCAGGCAGCCGCGCCGATCCGATCGCGTCGGCTACCGAGCGGGTGAGCGCGTCCAGGTCCTCGATGGGGTCGTAGCGGGTCAGGTAGAGGTCCGCGACCGCTCCGGCGCCCGCATCGTCGGGGACGTCCTCCGCGGCCAGCCCAGCGGTGCGCAGGGCTTCACCCAGGTCGTCCGCATCCGCGGCGACGGCGATCACCCGGCCGTGCCCGCGTAGGTCGTGGAAGTCCGCGACGAGCGTGGGCAGCTCGGAGAGCTCGAGCGTCGCGACGTCGTCGATGTCGCGGGTGCGGTAGTAGCGGCGGGTGAGCACCTCCAGCAGCACGGGCCAGCCCGTCGCGGTCAGGAGTGGATCCGCGAGCAGTCCCAGCAGTGGTTCGGTCGCGCTGATGAGCGCCGCCATGCGCTCGTCGTGCTCCTCAGGGCCCACCCCGGTGGACAGCACCGTCAGGTGCTCCCGGACCTCGGTGAGCGCCGCGTCACGATGCGCGTCCAACCGCGGCTGGTGGAAACAGCGGTGACGGACGCGCCGTGCCAGGTCACCGACCACCGGGTGGCGGACCTGGGTGGCACGGATCAACCGGTCGAGGACGTCACGCAGCTCGTCGGAGGAGCCGACGTCCGCGGCGCTCCCACGTTCGCCCAGCCGCTCGAGCAACGCGAGGATCACCGGCACCTGGGCGCCGGTCCGCTGCTGCGACAGGTGGATGCGGTACAGCGCCTCCTCCAGTGCTGGCGAGCGCTCCAGCGCATCGACCCCGTGGTGTGCGACGGCGCGGCGCAGCCGCTCTTGGAACGTGGCCGGGAGACCCTCCACCTCGGCGTCCAGCGAGCGCAGGAAGGCGTGGAGGAACTCGCGGGCGTTGTGGGCCTCCTCCGGGTCCTGGCCGTCGCCGACGCGGCGGTTGCGGGTCAGCGAGCTGAGGTCCGCGAAGATCGCCAGGACGTCGAGCTCCGCGCGCACGATCGCGGGGTCCTCGTCGGTCGGCAGGCGCGCCAACCGGTCGAGCAGCTCCGGCACGTCCTCGACCGGGATGTCGAAGCCCAACACCAGCCGCCGCAGGGAGTCCAGCACCGCCTGCACACGCCCCTCGTCCGTGGCCTCCCCGGCGTCGACGAGAGCCGACAGGTCGATGCGCTCCGTCTCGTCCGCCGACCCGTCGTCGTCACCGACCGGCTCGAGCCGGACGACCGGGGCCCCGGCATCGAGCTGGACGTTGCCGGTCGCCAGCACCTCGACGACCCGGCCGCCGAACGGGGCGGAGAGGACCGTCTCCATCTTCATGCTCTCGAGCACGGCCACCGCGGCGCCCGCCTCGACCTGGTCGCCGACGCTGACCGGGATCGCCACGACGACCGAAGGTCCGGGAGCACGGACCATGCCCGCATCATCCTGGGAGACGCGGTGCGGGACCCCGTCCACCTCGACGAGCGTGTCGGCGCCCTGTGCGATCGAGGCGACACGGAACCGGGTCCCGCCGATCACCAGCCGCCGCTCGAAGCGGTCGAGGCGCTCCACCTCGACGCTGACCCGCTCACCGTTGGTCGCCACGAGGTAGCGCTGCGGTCCGGTCCGTGCCACCTCGAGGCGGTACGCGCCGCCCGCGTGCCGCAGGTCGACGGCGACCCTGGTCTCAGGGTTGGCGTGGGGGCGTCCACGGGCGGCGGAGGCGTAGAACCGGTCCCGTTGCACCGCCGAGGTGGTGTCGTACGCGTCGATCGCCGCCGCGACGAGCGCGACGTCGCCGCGGGTCGTGAAGCGGTAGCCACCGTCGGCGGTGATGCGGTCCAGCCAACCGGTGTCGACCGTGCCGCCGACCACCTCGTCGCGGTGGAGCAGGTCCAGCAGGAAGGCCCGGTTGGTGGTCCCACCGCGGACCAGCACCGTGGTCTGGGCGAGCGCGCGTCGCAGCCGGGCGATCGCCTCGTCGCGGTCGCGGCCGTGGGCGATGATCTTGGCGATCATCGAGTCGTACTCGGGGGCGATCGTGTCTCCTTCGGCCACCCCGGTGTCGACGCGCAGGCCCGGCCCGGCGGGCAGCCGGAGCCGTTCGATCGTGCCGGGGGAGGGGGGGAAGCCGCGCTCGGCGTCCTCGGCGTTGAGCCGGACCTCGATGGCGTGCCCCTCGGCGGGGGGTGCGTCCCCCTCGAGCCGGGCCCCGGCGGCGACCAGGAACTGCAGCTTCACCAGGTCGATGCCGGTGGTCAGCTCGGTGACCGGGTGCTCGACCTGCAGCCGCGTGTTGACCTCCAGGAACGCGAACCGGTCCTCGGCTGGCTGGTAGAGGAACTCCACGGTGCCCGCGCCCTGGTAGCCGGCGAGCCGCGCCAGCTCGGCGGCGGAGTCCTTGATGTGCGCCTCGTGCTCCGGGGTCAACGCCGTCGAGTGCGACTCCTCCAGCACCTTCTGGTTGCGGCGCTGGACCGAGCAGTCGCGGACACCCGGTGCCCACACGCCGCCGTGACCGTCGGCGATGATCTGCACCTCGATGTGGCGGGCCTCGGTGACCAGCGGCTCCATGAACAGGGTCGGGTCACCGAAGGACCGTGCTGCCTCGTCGCGTGCCCGTTCGAAGGCGGTGGCGAGGTCGGCCGGGTCGCGGACCACCCGGATGCCCCGGCCGCCTCCCCCTGCCGCCGCCTTCACGACCAGTGGGTAACCGATCGCGTCGCCGTGGGTGCGTGCTGCCTCGACGTCCGGGACGGCGCCGCCGCTCCAGGTCGCGACGGGGACCCCGGCCTGTTCGGCCAGCTGTTTCGCGCCGATCTTGTCACCCAGCGCACGCATCACGTCACCGCTCGGGCCGACGAAGGTGAGCCCCAGTCGGGAGCACAGGTCCGCGAAGCCGGCGTGCTCCGCGACGAACCCCCACCCGACCCAGACGGTGTCGGCGCGGGCTTCGGTCAGAGCACGTTCGAGCGCCTGGTAGTCGAGGTAGGGGGAGGTGGACGCCGGAGGGTCGCCCGGACCGGGGCCGAGCCGGACCGCGTCACCGGCCTCCCGGACGAACATCGCGGCGCGCTCGGCCTGCGTGTGCAGCGCGACGGAGGTGAGGGGCACGTCATGCTCGTGGGCCAGCTCCCGGATCGCGTGGATACAGCGCATCGCGGGCTCGCCACGGTTGACGATCGCGATCCGACCGAGTCGTCCCAGGTCCGGCTGCATCCCACCCTCGTCGCTCCCGGCGGCTCCGACCGGGGCCGCGAACCTAGTCGAGCAGGGGAGGCTGGACCGGGGGTCAGGCGTCCAGTTGGACGTCACGTCCGCGGCGGAATGGCTGGCCCCGCCCGTAGGTGAGCGTGCGCCACAGCCACTCGACCGGACCGAACCGGAACCACCGCAGCCACAGGGGGCAGACGAGCAGCAGGACCGCCCAGACCCCGAGCACCACCAGCATCGCCTCGCTGGGACCGAGTTGGCCGTATCGGCTGAACCCGGCGAACACGATCAGCGTGAGCAGGCTCTGGGCGAGGTAGGCACTCAGGGCCATCCGACCGACCGCCGCCAGAGGGCGCGGGCTGCCGAAGCGCAGCGACAGCAAGGCGACACCGGCCAGGTAGCCGACGGCCAGGACGGGGGCGCCCAGCAGCTGCCCGACCGTGATCAGCGCGAGCAGCCCGGTGCTGACCTGTGCCCCGGTGCCGCCCCCCACCAGCACGATCGGGTCGACGGCACCCTGAGCGAAGGTCAACGGCAGCCCCAGGCCGAGTCCGACCAGCGCGGCGCGTCGCAGCGCCGATCGGTACGCGGCGAGGTCGGCGATGATGCCGGTCCGACCGACGACGAAGCCGAGCAGGAACAGCCCGAGCACCCACGGGATCACGAACAGCTGGCCGAGCTGGATGATGGCGGCTTCGATCGCGTTGACCACGATGACGTCGAGGTAGCTGCCGTCGACGTGGGCGGCCACCGCGGCCTCTGCACGGTCCGCGAAGAACCCCTGGAAGGCGTCGGCGAAGGGGTCGCCCTCGGCTGCACCGGCGAGCTCCTCGAACGCGGCACCCAGCAGCGTGACCCCGACCGAGACGACCGTGACCAGCCCGATCAACGCGGCCGACCAGATGGCGGCGGTGCGCTGCCGGACCCGCAGGAAGGCCAGCAGGATCAGACCGGTGATGCCGTAGACGAACAGGATGTCGCCGGGGAACAGCAGCACCATGTGGGTGATGCCGATGACGAGCAGCCACCCGTACCGCCTCGCGAGGACGCTGCCAGGCTGGTGTCCCGCCGCGACGGTGCGTCCCGCGATGATGGCGGCGCCCAGGCCGAACATGATCGCGAAGCTCGAGATGAACTTGCCCTGGGCGAGCCACCCCACGCCGAACTGCAGGATGCGATCCACGCCTTCGGATGGCGGTGGGAGCCGACCGGCCAGGACGTCGTAGATCGCCGGACCGCGCATCAGCTCGATGTTGACCAGCAGGATGCCGAGCAGCGCGAAACCCCGGAGGACATCGAGCACCGGTTCGCGCTCCGGCGGTGCGGTCGGCCCGAGCTCGCCCTGCGGAACCCCGTCGCCGGCCGCCGGTGGCGGTGGGGGCTGCGTCATCGGTCCTCCCCCGGTGGTCGTCGGCCAGGACCCGTGCGCGGCCCAGCCTACGTGGTGACTAGCAGGACATCGTTCCGGTTGTCGCCCAGGTGGGCTTGTAGCAGGACATCGTTCCGGTGGTGGCAGGTGGGGTGTGGCAGGACATCGTTCCGTTAGCGCAGGTGCCGGTCGAT
>PWTE01000072.1 GCA_003563915.1 Nitriliruptoraceae bacterium | reverse complement strand
GTGCTTCGGCGCGGAGCCACCGGCGCCGGTCTCGAACAGCCCACCGCCGGCCATCAGGGGCACGATCGACAGCATCTTGGCGCTGGTACCGCCCCCCAGGATCGGGAACAGGTCGGTGAGGTAGTCGCGGAGCACGTTGCCGGTCACCGAGATGGTGTCCTTGCCGTCCCGCGCACGTTGCAGCGTGTAACGGGTCGCCTCGGCGACGCCCATGATCTCGATCGTCAGCCCGTCGGTGTCGAGCTGCTCGAGCTCCTCGCGGACCTTGACCAGCAGCTCGCGGTCGTGCGCGCGCAGCTCCTCGTCCAACCAGAAGACCGCCGGCATACCGGTCTCACGGGCCCGGTCGACGGCGAGCTTGATCCAGTCGCGGATCGCCGCGTCCTTGGTCTGGCACATCCGCCAGATGTCGCCTGCCTCGACCTCGTGCTCGAGCAGGGTGTCGCCCCCCTGGTTGACGACGCGGACGATGCCGCCCGCATCGATCTCGAAGGTCTTGTCGTGCGAGCCGTACTCCTCCGCCTTCTGCGCCATCAGGCCGACGTTCGGCACCGTCCCCATCGTCGTGGGGTCGAAGGCGCCGTGCTCACGGCAGTGGTCGATCGTCTCCGCGTACAGCGCCGCGTAGCTGGAGTCCGGGATGACCGCCTTGGTGTCCTGCTGCTCGTCGTCGGCGTTCCACATCTGCCCGGACGAGCGGATCATCGCGGGCATCGACGCGTCGATGATGATGTCGCTGGGGACGTGCAGGTTGGTGATGCCGCGGTGCGAGTCGACCTGCGCCAGCGCCGGGCCGGTGTCGTAGGCCTTGGCGATGTCGGCCTCGACCGCCTGACGCCGTTCGGTCGGCAGTTCCTCGATCGCCGACTCCAGGCTGGCCATCCCGTCGTTCGGGCTGATCCCGAGCTCGGCGAACGCGTCCTCGTGACGCGCGAACAGGTCCGCGAAGTAGGTGCGGACCGCGTGCCCGAAGATGATCGGGTCCTGGACCTTCATCATCGTGGCCTTCAGGTGTACCGAGAACAGCACCCCCGTCGCACGGGCGTCCTCGACCTGCTCCTCCAGGAAGGCCAGCAGGGCGCGCTTGCGCATCACGGCGGCGTCGATGACCTCGCCGGCGAGCAGCGGTGTCGAGTCCTTGAGCACGGTCACCTCGCCGTCCTCACCGACGTGTTCGATCCTGACGTCATCGTCGGCGTCGACGGTCACCGACCGCTCGCTGGAACGGAAGTCACCGTCGGTCATGGTGGCGACGTGCGAGCGGGAATCCGGGGACCACTCCCCCATCGGGTGCGGGTGCCTGCGCGCGTACTCCTTCACGGCCTTCGGTGCACGGCGATCCGAGTTGCCCTGCCGCAGCACCGGGTTCACCGCACTTCCCTTCACCGTGCCGTACCGGTCGTGGATCTCCTGTTCCTCCTCGGACCGTGGGTCCTCCGGGTAGTCGGGCACGGCGTAACCGGCCTCCTGGAGCTCCTTGATCGCGGCCTTGAGCTGCGGGATCGACGCCGAGATGTTCGGCAGCTTGATGATGTTGGCCTCGGGCGTCTCCGCCAGCTCCCCGAGCTCCGCCAACGCGTCGGCGACCTGCTGGTCCTCCTCGAGGTGGTCGGGGAAGGCCGCCAGGATCCGTCCGGCGAGCGAGATGTCCCGCGTCTCGACGCCGACCCCGGCGGCATCGGCGAACGCCGACAGGATCGGCAGCAGCGACTCGGTCGCCAAGGCGGGAGCTTCGTCGGTGAACGTGTAGATGATCTTCGACATGTGTGACCTCGGGTCGCGATCGACGGGAGGACCGCACCCGGTCGGTCTCCCGAGCCGGTGCGGTCAGGCTCCCTCGACACGGTAGTCGCTGCACCCCCGCAGGCCGCAGGCCGTAGGCTGTCACCCGGACGCGAGGGTCGGACACAGCCCGGACGCGTCGATGAGGAGCGGTGCCGTGACGGGAGCGCTGCGGTGACGAAGGGACCACCCGCGTACGCCTGGGACTGGTTCGCGCGCCAGCGGCTGCTCTGGCGCGAGGTCCGTTCCCGGCTGGCGGTGCCGGATGCGCCGACGGCGGCACGCTACGCCGCGGTCGACACCCGCAGCGAGGTCGTCCCGATGCTGCGGGCCGACTACCCACGTGACGAGCGCGTCCGCGCCACCGTGGACAGTGTGGTGGCCGAGCTGGTCTTCCTCGGCAGGACCGACCGGACGTGGGCCCAACTGGGGGCGAGCAACGCCCCGCGTGGGATGCGCTGGTGGTGGACCGCGCTGACCGGCGAAGCGCCCGCTGCGCCGACCGGTCCGCCCCGCCGGCGCCCCGGGCCCGATCCCGACCAGCTCAGTCTGGACGAGGTCCTCGGCGGCTACGGCGGCTGACCCGGCGGGCCAGTGGCTCCGAAGGCTCGGCGTACCCTGCCCCTCGGCGCCCCTGCCCCCGGAGACGAGCGTGACCTCCGATGCCCCACCACGTCGGCACGATGTGTCGGTCCCAGCCGACGAGATCGGCGTAGCTGCCCGCGCCGTCGCGCGCCTGACCCCGCAGGGCGTCCCCGTGCTGCGCAGCGCGGTTCGACGCACCCTGGCGCGGATGTTCGGGCCACCTCCCTTCGATCCCCAAGGTGACCCGGGCGACCCCGGACTGACCGGACCGGGATCTGCGTCGTGGCAGGTCATCGGCGAACCCGCGGCGATCGCGGGAGGCATCCGAGGGCTGCTACTGCAGGTCGCGCACCCGTTGGCGATGGCCGGTGTCCACGATCACTCGGCCTTCCGTGACGACCCTCTGGGTCGCCTGCAACGCACCTCGGCCTACGTCACCACGACCACCTTCGGCTCCACCCGGGAGGCCCTGCGGGTGTCCCGGCTGGTGCGGCGGGTCCACCCGCGTGTCGTCGGTACCGCCCCGGACGGACGCCCCTACCGTGCGGAGGATCCCCACCTGCTGGCGTGGGTCTCGATCGCGCTGACGTCGTCGTTCCTGGCCGCCGACCGACGCTGGTCACCGCTGCCGGTCAGGGATGAGCGCGCGGACGCGTTCGTCGCCGAGCAATCGCGGATCGCGGCGCTGCTGGACCCGCGGGTCGATCTGGAGGTGTTCGAGCGTGACACCGATGCGCGCGCGGCGCTGCGAGCCGGCGAGGTGGACCTGCCCATGCTGTCCGACGGCACGCTGCCGTCCGATGTAGCCGGCCTGGACGCGGTGCTGTCCGGCTTCGCACCCGAGCTGGGGGTCAACGAGCAGGGCCGCGAAGCCCTGTCGTTCCTCCGCCGGCCCCCGATCCCTGCCGTCGCGCGTGGCGGCTACCAGGCCCTGTTCGGCGGCGCGATCGCCTCGCTGCACCCCCACGAGCAGGCGGCCCTGGAGTTCGACCTCTCCCACGCCACCGCCGCGGCACTGGCGACCCGCGCGAGCGCCTTCCTGACCACGATGCGGATCGTCACCGGAACCTCGCCGTCACGGCGCCTCGCCGAGGAGCGCGCGGCGCGCGAGCACTCCTGATCCGTCCCCGACACCGCTCGAGGTCCGAGGACGCCGAGGTAGCGTGACGCGACGGGCCTGCGGGCTCGATCCGCGGATAGGGAGATCGTCGTGACGCGCACCGCCTACCGGACCTGTCCGCTGTGCGAGGCCACCTGTGGGCTGGAGATGACCCTCGCGGGCGACCGGGTGACCCACGTGCGCGGCGACGCCGACGACGTCTTCAGCCGCGGCTACCTCTGCCCCAAGGGCGCGCTGTTCGGCGAGCTGGAGGCCGACCCCGATCGTCTCACCCGACCACGGATACGCAACCAGCAGGGTGAGCTCGTCGATGCCAGCTGGGACGCCGCGTACGAGGAGGTCAGCGGGCGTCTGCACGCGGTGGTCGAGGCTCACGGCCGCGACGCGGTCGCGCTCTACCTCGGCAACCCCAACGTCCACACGCTGGCCGGGCAGCTGTACGTGCGTCCACTGGTCAAGGCGTTGGGGACCCGCAACGTGTTCAGCGCGTCCAGCGTCGACCAACTCCCGAAACACGTCTCGTGCGGGTTGCTCTTCGGCGACCCCCTGGCCATACCGGTCCCGGACATCGACCGGACCGACCTGCTGGTGATCCTCGGGGGCAACCCGCGCGTCTCCAACGGCAGCCTGTGGACCGCTCCGGACCTGCCCGGGCGACTGACGGCACTACAGCGTCGAGGTGGCCGGCTGGTGGTCATCGATCCGCGCCGCACCCGCACCGCTGCCAAGGCGGATGCGCACCTGGCGATCCGGCCGGGGACCGACGCGCTGCTGCTGGCGGCGCTGGTGCACACCTTGGCTGCCGAGGACCTGGTGCGCCTGCCCGACCACCTCGGCGGGAACGTGGCCGGGATCGACGACCTCCTGGCGGCCCTCAACCCGTTCACACCGGAGGCGGTGGCCCCGCGCTGTGACGTGCCGGCCGACGTGATCCGCCAGCTGGCACGGGACCTCGCGGCGGCCGACCGGGCCTGCGTCTACGGGCGTCTGGGCACCACGACCACCCGCTTCGGGACGACGGCGTCGTGGCTGGTCGACGTCGTCAACGTGCTGACGGGTCACCTCGACGTCCCTGGCGGCGCGATGTTCCCGCTCCCGGCCCACCACCGACCGTTCCGGCGACCGTTCCGCATGGGCCGGTGGACGAGCCGTGCGACCGGGCTGCCCGAAGCGATCGGTGAGCTGCCGGTCGTCGCGCTCACCGACGAGATGTTGACACCTGGCGAGGGACAGGTCCGGACCCTCGTCACCGTGGCGGGCAACCCGGTCATCTCCACGCCGGACAGCGACCGGCTGGATGCCGCGATCGCCGGGCTCGACCTGGTGGTGAGCGTCGATCCGTACGTGACCGCGACGTCTCGCCATGCCGACGTGATCCTGCCCCCACCCAGCGCACTGCACCGGGCACACATGGACCTGGCCTTCGCGGGACTGTCGGTCCGCAACGTCGCCCACTACTCCCCTCCCGTGCTCCCGCTGCCCACCGACCGGCCGGACGAGTGGGAGATCCTCCTGACGCTCAGCGCCATCGCCTTGGGCGCGAGCCCACCGGTCGACGTCGACAGCGCCGACGCCTTCGTCGCGCACCAGTTGGCCGAGGCTCTGGTCGCCGATCCCACCGCCGCGACCGACGAGGACGATGCCGCCGCACTGCTCGATGCCGTAGCGCCCCGCACGGGACCGCAGCGGCTCCTCGACCTGCTCGTGCGCGCCGGACCGTACGGGGACGGGTTCGGCCGTCGGGATGGCGGCATGACCCTCGAGCAGCTCGAGGCCGCACCGCACGGCATCGACCTGGGCCCGCTCACGCCGCGGGTCCCCGACGTGCTGCGCACCACCTCGCGACAGGTGGAGCTGGCGCCAGCCGCCCTGCTGGCGGACGTCCCACGACTCGTCGCGGAGCTCGAGGTGTCCGGCTGCGACCAGGACAGCCTGGTGTTGATCGGGCGCCGGCACCTACGCACCAACAACTCCTGGAGCCACAACGTCCCCGGCCTCGCGAAGGGCCAGAAGCTCTGCACCCTGCAGCTTCACCCGACGGACGCCGCCATGCGGGGGCTCCGGGACGGCGACACCGCCACGATCCGCTCGCGCGTCGGCAGCATCGAGGTCACCGTCGAGCTGACCGAGGACCTGCGTCCCGGTGTCGCCAGTCTGCCGCACGGCTTCGGACACGACCTCGACGGCATCGAACTCTCGGTGGCCCGCCAGGAGCCCGGGGTGAACAGCAACCGGCTGAGTCCACGCGACGAGGTGGACCCGGTCTCCGGCACCGCGGTGCTCAACGGTATCCACATCGAACTGTCGCGTGCCCCGACCGGAGCCTGATGCGGTAGCCTTCACGCCGTCACGCGATCGGACGGGGAGTCACGCTCCCGAACACGTGGGAGCGACCCGCCAACGCGTGCTCGATGATAGGGATAGCAACATGCCTGAAGGCACCGTCAAGTGGTTCAACGCCGACAAGGGGTTCGGGTTCATCGCCCCGAGCGACGGCGGCGAGGACCTGTTCGTCCACTTCTCCGCGATCAACATGCAGGGCTACAAGACCCTGGATGAGGGTCAGCGCGTCAGCTTCGAGGTTGGTCAGGGTCAGAAGGGCCCGCAGGCCCAGAACGTGCAGCCCGTCTGATCGCCCACTACCTCGACCGTTCGTCGGTGCTCAGGCAACCCGCCAGACGTTGATGAAGGTCGTACCCCGGAGCCCCGCCCTGGTGGCGGGGCTCCGTTCTGTGCGCCGTCATGTACGTCGTGGTGGACTTCGTGTGGGCAGCGGTCCGTGGGTCCTCACCGATAGGAGGCTGTCGACCCCCCCACCACCACGACCGGCTTGTTACGTTCCCCTGGTAACCAACGACGTGCCGACGGTGGGAGACCCATGCGACGCGAGGACCTGGACACCCTGCTCGACGAGCTCGCGGACGCGCCTGGCCCCAAGGTCACGCTGACGCTGCCGACGCACCGGCACGCACCTGACGCCGATCAGGACCGGATCCGGCTCAAGAACCTCGCGAAGCAGGCGAGCCACGACCTCGAGGCCCACACACGCGACCGCGAGGAGCTCGTGAGCCTGCGCAAGCGCCTGGACGGGCTCGAGCATGGCCTCGACCAGCGTCAGCTCGACCATGGGCTGGCGGTGTTCGTGTCCGTGGACGGCACCCGGCAGGTCCACCTCGCTCACACCCCGATCGAACGCGCCCTGGTCGCCGACCGGTTCGCGACCCGCGAACTGCACCGTGACGTCTCGGAGACCACCGAAGCGTGGGTGCTCGCGCTGTCCCTCGGCGGGAACGACACCGACGGGACCCAGCTGTACCGGCTGCAGCGCGGGCACCTCGAGGAACACCGGGATGACGTCCTTCCCGCCGAGTGGGACATCCGCGACCGGGGCGACGTGCGCTTCGGCGCCGAGAGCCGGCCGCCGAGCCCGCAGCGCGATGCCTACATCGAGGACTTCCTGCGTCGCACGGAGGAGCACGTCGCGGGCATCGTCGGCAAGGAGTCGATCGTGGTCGCGGGGATCGAGCGGCTACGCAGCCACCATCGCGCGGTGACGCGCCTCGGTGACCAGATCATCGCCGAGGTCGACGGCAACTTCGACCGGTCACCACCGAGTGAGCTCGCCCACGCAGCGGAGGCCGCCCTCGTAGACGCGCAGGAACAGCGGCTCGAGGTCGTCGCCGCCCACATCGACGAACACGTCGCCGATGCCCACGTAGCCCTCGGCATCGACGACTGCGAACGGCTCGCCAGCGAGGGGCGGGTCGACCGGCTGGTGCTCGAGCACAGCTACCTCGAACCCATCATGGTCGACGACGTGGCGATCGGCGACCGGGTCGAGATCGCGATCCGCCAGACGCACGAACACGGGGGCACCATCGTGGCCGTCGACGACGACCGTCTGGCCGACCACGGCCGCATCGCCGCCCTGCTGCGATGGTGACCCGGTGAAGTTCGTCCCGGCGCTGACCGCGGCACTCGGCGCCCCGCTCCAAGGACGGACCCTCCGCGCGGTGGTGCGGATCAGCGCGCTGATCGTCGGGGCTGTCGCTGTCTTCAGCGTCGGCTTCCACGTCATCATGGCACTCGAGGGTCGAGAGTTCAGCTGGGCCTCCAGCGTCTACTGGACCGTGGTCACGATGACGACCCTCGGGTTCGGCGACATCGTCTTCGAGTCGGATCTCGGACAGCTGTACTCGATCGTCGTCCTGCTCGCCGGTGCCGTCCTGATCCTCGTCCTGTTGCCCTTCACCTTCATCCAGCTCGTCTACCTGCCGTGGCGCGAGGCCGTCCGCCACGCCCAGGCACCGCGTGAGCTGCCTGCTGACCTGCGCGGACACATCCTGATCACCGGGCTAGACCCGGTCGAGGATGCCCTCAGTCGTCGTGCTGAGGCTGCTGGCGTACCGTGTTTCCTGCTGGTAGAGGATGTCGAAGCGGGCTTGAGCCTCAGCGATCAGGGGCATCGGGTCATGGTCGGCCAACTCGACGATCCTGCCACGTGGCGGTCAGCCCGTGTCGAAGATGCCTCGTTGGTCCTCACGGCTCGCAGCGATGAGCGCAACAGCAACGTGGCGTTCACCGTCCGCGAGGTCACCGACGAGGGTCTGGTCGTCGTCACCGCCCGATCGGAGGATGCGGTGGACGTCCTCGAGCTCGCTGGCGCCGACCACGTCCTGCAACTCGGCCGATCGCTGGGCGAGGCCTTCGCCCGTCGCATCCTGACCCCCGACGCGAGGTACAGCGAGATCAGCCGGTTCGATGACCTCGTGATCGCTGAGACCTCGGCATCAGGCACCGATCTCGTGGGGAGCACCCTGGCGGAGCTGAACCTCCGACGACGGTTCAACGTGTCGGTCGTCGGTGTCTGGGACCGGGGGACGCTCGAGTCCGCGGCACCCAACCTGCGAGTCAAGGACAGCTCGATCCTGCTCCTGGCCGGGACCCCCGATGCGCTGGACGCCTACGACGAGACCCACGGTCGGACGAGCGGACAGCGCGACGAGCACGAGCTCGTCCTGATCGTGGGTGGCGGCAGGGTGGGGCGGGCCACAGCTGCCCGCCTGGCGGAACGCGACGTGCCCTTCCGCATCATCGACAAGCTCGAGGACCGGGTCCGCCACCTCGACCCAGAGCAGGTCGTGGTCGGGGAGGCGTCCGATCTCGCGGTCCTGCGGGAGGCCGGCATCGACCAGGCCACGGCCGTCGTCATCACCACGCACGACGACGACACGAACGTCTTCCTCACCCTGTACTGCCGACGGCTGCGGAAGGACGCCGAGATCCTCTGCCGTTCCCGCCTGGATCGCAACGTGTCCACCCTTCACCGAGCGGGCGCGGACTTCGTGCTGTCGTATGCCTCCACGGGAGCGACCGAGGTCTGGAACCTCCTGAAGGACGACTCCACGCTCCTCCTCGCAGAAGGGTTGGTGATCTTCCGGGTCCCGGTCCCCGACGAGCTGGCGGGACGACGGCTCAGCGACGTGGAGATCCCTGCGGATACCGGTTGCAGCGTCGTCGCGGTCGTCGCGGGTGGCCACGCGGAGTCCCGGGTCGACGGCGATACCGAGCTCCCCGCCGATGCCGACCTGCTGCTGATCGGCGACGATCTGGCCGAGGAACGCTTCCTCGCACGCTACGTCAACGAGAACGGTCGAGGTCCGCTGCGGCGCCTGATCCGCTCGTTGACGGGCTGAGTCGTGGGCATGGGGCCCTCAGGGCTCGTCCGGCCGTCGCAGGGGTTCCGGGAGGTAGGCCGCACCGGGGCCTCGTGAGGCGGCCTGGTCCCCGGGGTTCGAGATCCGACAGCGCTGCAGCGACAGACAGCCACAGCCGATGCACGAGGTCAGACCGTCACGCAGCGCCTCGAGCGCGGCGATCTCGGCATCGAGACGTGTCCGCCAGCCCCGCGAGATCCGCTCCCAGTCGGCCTTGGTCGGTGTGCGTTCGTGCGGGAGCGTCGCCAGTGCCTGCCGAACCTCGTCCAAGGTCAGTCCGACGTGGGTGGCTGCCCGGATGAAGGCCAACCGCCGGAGCACGTCCGGCTCGAAGCGTCGGTGGCCACCCGCGTTGCGCTCCGCACGGATGAGCCCCTCTCGCTCGTAGTAGCGGACCGCGGACGGTGCGAAACCGCTTCGTCGGGCGACCTGCCCGACGCTCAGGGTTGATCTCTCGGACACCATCCCTCCTCGGTCCTCGTCGTGGCCTCTACAGGATCGGCGCTTGACTTGAAGTTTACTTCAACTCTTAGTCTTGGTCCAGCTCGTCGTACCTCACCCGAACGAGCACGACGACCGCTCGAGGAGGAAGACCATGTCCACCGCCCTGATCACCGGAGGCTCCCGAGGCTTCGGCCGCGCCCTGACCAGCGCCCTGCTCGACCGAGGCTGGGACGTCGTCATCGACGGTCGCGATGCCGCGTCCCTGCAGGAGACCGCGGACGGCCTCACGGCGACGAAACCCTCTGGGAGGCTCCGAGCCATAGCTGGGGACGTCACCGACGCCGCCCATCGCCGCCAGCTACGGGATGCGGTCGATCAGCCAGATGGCCTCGACCTGCTGGTGAACAACGCCGGCACCCTCGGCCCGTCCCCCCTCCCCCGGATCGCTGACCTCGGCCCTCAGCAACTGCGTGCGGTCTTCGAGGTGAACACGGTCGCGCCGACCGCGCTGATCCGGGGACTGCTCCCCGCACTGCGACGCGCGCGCGGCACGATCGTCAACATCACCTCCGACGCAGCGATCGAGGCCTACGTCGGCTGGGGTGCCTACGGCGCCTCGAAAGCTGCGCTGGAGCGGGTGTCCGCGATCCTCGCGGCGGAGGAGCCGGAGCTCACCGTCCACGCGTTCGATCCCGGCGACATGCGGACCGACATGCACCAGGCCGCGTTCCCGGGGGAGGACATCGCCGATCGGCCCACCCCCGAGGAGGCGGTTCCCGCGCTGTTGGACCTCATCGGCACAACACGGGGCAGCGGCCGTCACCGTGGCCCCGACCTGGTCGCTCCGGCCGGAGGTCTGCTGTGAGTACCGCGAGCCTGACCGCGCCCGCCGATCGACGCGGCATGACCTCCCCTGAAGGCACCGCTCCAGGGCCGCTCCGCTTCGAGCTGCCGGCCGATCATGCTGCTACGGCCCCACCCGAGTCCCGGGGTCTGGCGCGCGACGAGGTCCGCCTGCTGGTCGCCTCCCACAACGGCATCGCGCACCGTCACGCCCGGGACCTGCCGGAACTGCTGGCTCCCGGCGACCTGGTGGTCATCAACACGTCAGCGACCGTGCCATCCGCCATCGACGTGGTCCACCTACGAGGCGGTCGTAGCGGATCCGGGTCTCGCAACCCGGCGACGAGCGAGCGGCCCACCCTCCACGTCGCGGGCCCCCACCCCGACGAGGATGGGACCATCGTCGGGGAGCTCCGCCACCGAGATGGTCGAGGCCCGGTCTGGGATGCGTCGGTCGGTGACCGCTTGTTGCTGCCGGGTGCGCTGCGCGCGGAGCTGGTGGCCGGCTACCCGGACAGCACCCGGCGCGCCGGGAACCGACTGTGGCAGCTGACGGTGGACCAGGACCCCGACCGCCCCGGTCTGCTCGAGATCCTGGCGAGCCATGGCCGCCCAATCGTCTACGCCTACCTCCAGGAGCGGCCGGGGTTGGACGCCTACCGGTCGGCCTTCGCGATCCATCCCGGCAGCGCCGAGATGCCCAGTGCTGGACGGCCTCTGACCTCCAGGGTGATCACCGGCCTGGTCGCTCGCGGCATCGTGGTCGCACCCGTGGTGCTGCACACGGGCGTCTCCTCGCTGGAGCGCCACGAGGATCCGCCGCAGGAGCGCTACGAGGTCCCGGGAACGACCGCGCGGCTCGTGACGGCTACTCGACGGCACGGTGGGCGCGTGATCGCGGTCGGGACCACGGTGACGCGTGCTCTGGAGACGGTCGCAGCTCCGGACGGGACCGTCCGAGCTGGCCGTGGCTGGACCGATCTGGTTCTCGGCCCGCACCGGGCGGCCTACGTCGTGAACGGGCTCGTCACCGGCTGGCACGAACCGGACGCCTCTCATCTCCGGCTCCTCCAGGCGGTAGCGGGAGCCGACCTGCTCCAGCAGGCGTACGCTGCCGCACTGGCGAACGACTACCGGTGGCACGAGTTCGGGGACGTCTGTCTGCTGCTGCCGTGAGTCCCGCCAGGACGGCTCGCGGGTCCACCTCCGTCAGCTCTGCGCCCCGAGGACCCGGCTGACGAACCGCGTCGTGCGCCACAGATCGCTCGCGGTGACCCACCAACTGACCTCCTGCTCGGGATCGATGCCGACGTGGTCGAAGGTGGTCAGGGAGATCAGCTCCGCCTCGGGGTAGACCGTGCCGAGCCGGCGCAACTCGCCGTAGGGGATCACGGGATCGTCCCGTGCGTGGAGCGCGACCACCGGGACGTCCAGATCCGGTACCGCGCGTGCCGGGGAGACGGCCGTCACGCGATCGCGGACGGCCTGTGGGAGCTGTTCGAGCAGCACAGGCGTCCGAGCAGGGTCGTCGTTACGCAGCAGGTCGTACGCGGCGCGGATCTCGCTCCGTAGGGCGGTCGGCGGGATCACCCCGTCCAGCGCCTGGCGCAGCTCCTCTCGGTCCTGATCCGTGAGCAGCCGCAGGATCTGGTCACGCACGACGTCGGCGGCTCGGGGATCCGCGTCCCACGGGAACCTGCGGTCGCCCACCAGGGCGACCCCGGTCGTGGCCGCCTGCACCACACCGCCGAGGTCGACGTACGCACCGAAGGTTCCGACCAGCGCGACCCGTCCGTCCAGGCGGGGGTCACCGGCGGCGACCAGGCTCAGGCTCCCTCCGAACGAGATCCCCGTGAGCGTGACCGGACCGTGGGCGTCGTCCAGGGCCATCACCAGTTGGACGATGCGCTCGATGTCCTCCGGGACCAGGTCCTCCTGGTAGACGTCCAGCTCGGGGACGACCACGACCCGTGACCCCCGGGCGAACGCCTCGGCCAGCGCGACGACCCGTCGATCATCACGCCCTGCGGGCGTCGCGCCGGGGACGAGCAGGACCACCTTGCCGTCCGCCTCGGGCGGGAGGCCGGTCGCCGAGGGGCCGTCATCTGCGCGCAGGACACCCTCCGCCGGAGGCCCGTAGAGGTCGGCCTCGATCCCTGCCAGCACCGCCTGACGACGCTCGATCTCGGGCGCGAACGGTCGCGGGACCGCCAGATCCAGTCCATCGGCGACGATCGCGGCCGCCAGGACGCGCAGCCGGACCGGCTGGGCGATGACCCCGAGCACGAGCAGGACCGCAAGCCCGATCAGCCCGCGGCGACGCCACGGCGACGGCTCCGGCGTCTCTGACGGGGACGAAGGCTCGGGCTCCATCGGGATCAGCCTGCTTCCGTGGCTGATCCAACGGCTGCGTCTCCACTCGGCAACACGGTGTCGCCGTCCTCCGGCGACCAGGGGAACTCGATGCGCCGCGCAACCTCGTGCGCCAGATCGAGCGAGACGAGTCGCGCCACGAGGTGCAGCGCCATGGCGATCCCGCTGGCCAACCCGCCCGCCGTCACGACGGCGCCCGCATCGACCCAGCGTCGGCCGGAGACGACGAGGTCGCGACCGATGAACTCTGCCAGCGAGGGCACATCCTGGTGGTGCGTGGTCGCTGACACCCCATCGAGGACGTCTGCAGCCGCCAGGAGGAGGGAACCCGTACAGACGGAAGCCACCAGGTCAGCGTGCTCCGCCCCAGCACGGATCGCTCGGAGCAGCGGCTCGTCGGTGTCGGGGACGTCGATCGCACCGGGGATCAGGAGCACTCCGGGTCCCGGCTCGAAGGGGCCGTCCGGCGTCAACCTGAGGCCCCCGTACGCGTCGACCGCGGCGCCGTCGAGCGAGGCGGTGCGTACCTCGAACGCCTCGTCCCGGCCCCCTCCCACCAGGATCCGGTTCGCCGTCAGGAGGACCTCGTAGGGGCCTCCGACATCCAGCAGATCGCAACCCGGGAACAGCAGCAGGGTGACAGGACAGGGGTGGTCGAGACCTCCCCGGTGTCTCGTGTCCTGACCCTCAAGCACGTGATCGGCCCTCCGCTGCGACACCCTCCTCGTGTCGGTCAACTGGCACCGAAGAGGTCCCGGATGCGCTCGAGCAACCGGTCGATGATGGTGTCCAGCTCTCCAGGGTCGATCTCCGGGAGGTCGATGGCCGGGCCCTCCTCATCCAGGACAGCATCGCCACGGCCCGTGCCGAGCGCGACCACGATGAGCGTCAAGACCGCTCCCAGCACGACACCCAGCAGGATCCACCAGAGCGTCCGTCGCGAGGATCCGGCCCCCTCTCCGTCCCCCTCACCTGGCCGGGTAGCGCCCTCAGGGGCCTGAGCACCCGCCCCAGGAGCCGGCACGGTCGCCCCCCACCCTTCGTCACCGCTGGATGGACCTTGCGGCGGCAACGGTCGCGTCGGGTCGGGATCGGAGGGCGGTGGGGTACTCAAGGGAGGTCTCCGGGAGCTGAGCTGGAACGGATCCAGGTGAGGTCCACGCTACCGAGCCTCCTCGACCAGGGCAGCCAGCTCCCCGTCCATACAGGTACCTGGCCTCACGAGCCCGCCTCCCGCGGTGGATCCCGACACCTCGTCGACGCACCCGCACGAACGCCAGCGACGCCCCCTCCGAGGTGGCGACAAGTAGCGTCACCGCGAACGAACCGGACGCATGAGGGACACCACGTGGATCGCAGCGACAGGCTCCTCGGCACGCTGAGCCTCGAGGAGAAGATCGCCCAGCTGTCCTGCGGTGGCCGGGCGTACGAGATGTCCGACGTCTTCGATCGTGCCGACGGCTTCGATGTGGCCGCCTTCGCCGGACGTTTCCCCGACGGTGTCGGCCAGATCGGACGCCTCAACCTGCGCCGCGAGGCAGCCGCGGCCCGCTCGCTCGCCGCCGCGATCCAGCACCACCTCGCCGAGGCCACCCGCCACGGGATCGGGGCGCTGTTCAACGAGGAAGGCCTCCACGGCCTGATGGCCCCGGATGCAACGGTCTTCCCGTCGGCGCTGGCGATGGCGGCCACCTTCGATCCGGGCCTCATCGAGCAGGTCTACACCGCCGTGGCCCTCGAGACCCGCGTCCGCGGAGCCAACTACGTCTATGCCCCGGTGCTCGACCTGGCGCGTGACGCCCGTTGGGGCCGCGTCGAGGAGACCTTCGGGGAGGACCCCCTGCTCGCGAGCCACCTCGGCGTCGCCGCCGTCCGCGGGCTGCAGGGCGCCGACCCCGAGCGCATCCCGCCCGACCGGGTGTTGGCATGTGCGAAGCACTTCGTCGGCCACGGCGTCCCGCAAGCCGGCAGCAACGGCGCGCCCGTCCAGCTCGGGGAACGCGAGCTGCGCGAGGACCACCTCGCGCCCTTCGCCGCAGCCGTCGACGCGGGCGTGGGTGCGATCATGGCCGCATACCACGACCTCGACGGCATCCCGGTCCACGTCAACCGGTGGCTGCTCACGGACGTGCTCCGCGACGAGCTGGGGTTCACCGGCATGGTCACCTCGGACGGGTTCGGTGTGCCGCAGCTGGCGTCGCTCCACCGGGTCGCGGTCGACCCCGTCGACGCCGCCCGGCAGGCGTTCGTCGCCGGGATCGACTGCGAGGTGCCCGAGCCCCGTGGCGCAGCGGGTCTGGCCGACCTGGTCCGCGCCGGCCACCTCGATGAGCAGGTGATCGACCGCGCGTGCGGCAACGTCCTCCGCGCCAAGGACCGTCTCGGGCTGCTCGATCAGCCCGTCGCCGCCACCGAACCTCCGTCCGTCGACACCACCGCACACGGTCAACTCGCAGCGGAGGTCGCGCGGCGCAGCGCGGTGCTGCTGACGAACGATCGTCTCCCCCTCGATCCGACGCAGCTCGGACAGATCCTGGTCACCGGCCCGAACGCCGCGCACGGCCACCTCGGTGGCTACGCCGATCCGTCAGCGACCGGCGTCAGCGTCCTCGCTGGCATCCGAGCCCGGTTCGCCGACAGCTACGTCACCTTCGCTGAGGGCTGTCGCATCACGGACGTCCCTGCCGGAGCCCACACCTGGTGGGACGACGAGGTGGTGCTCAGCGACCCGGCCCGCGACGACGACCGGCTGGTCGAGGCTGTCACGGCGGCCGCCGACGCGGACGTGACCATCGCCGTGATCGGAGGCAACGAGGCGACGCACCGCGAGGGCTGGTGGTTCGACCACCTGGGCGACCGCGCCGAGCTCACGATGGCGGGCCGCCAGGACGAGCTGGTCGAACGTCTGGCGGCCACCGGGACACCCCTGGTCGTGGTGGTCATCAGCGGCGGTCCGGTCGATCTGCGTCGGGTCGTCGAGGTTGCCGATGCGGTGCTGTGGGTCGGCTACCCCGGCCAGGACGGTGGCACCGCGATCGCCGAGCTGCTGGCGGGCGACCACGCCCCGTCGGGTCACCTGCCGATCACCTGGCCGCGGACCACCGGACAGATCCCGATCCACGCGGGACGCCGCCCCTCCGCCGGCCGCGGGTACCTCCACGAGACGGCCGCCGCACTGTTCCCCTTCGGGCACGGGCTGACCTACACCCGCTTCGACGTGGACCTCGTCGCTGTCAGCCCGGCGACCATCGAGGTCGGCGCGCTCGCCGCAGGCGAAGCCGTCGAGCTCACCGTGGACGTGACCAACTCCGGCGAGCGTGAAGGTCATGCGCTGGTCCGCATCACGGTCGACGACCTGGTGGCTTCCGTGACCCGACCGCGGGACCGTATCCGGGCCTTCCAGACGGTGGCGGTGGCTGCCGGCCGGACCGAGCGGGTCGTCCTCCGCTTGGGGTTCGCCGACCTGGCCCTGCTCGACGCCACGATGACGCCGGTCGTCGAGCCCGGCACCTTCGAACTCACGGTGCACGTCGGCGACCGGACGGCGACCGCCACGCTCGAGGTGACCAGGGACGCTCCCGCCGCCACGCGATCGGCTCAGTCGAACAGCCCCGGCTGGATCCCGCCGCGGTCGTAGACGAGACGGTCGGCGTACCCGCGGAAGACGGGATCCGACCAGGCAACGTTCGGGCTGTCCGCAGCTGGATCTCGGCGTCCTCCGAGATCCTCCTCCCACCGGTAGGCGATGCCGGCCTCCGGGAGCCAGCGCTCCAGTTCGCCACGGTTGACCTGCGGATGGCGTCGACTGCCCGGTGAACGCCGGACGTCGACGACGAGCTCCACCCCCGCACCCTCCAACCGTGCGGCGAGCTGCGTGCGCTCCAGGCTGCCATGCCCGAAGGTCAGCAGCGACGGAACCGACCGTCGAGCTGACACCACCGGGGCCATCCGATCATCGACCGAGGTTGCCGAGCAGACCACGGACCAGCGATCGTCCCACCTCACGGCCGACGCTGGCCGCCGCGTTCTTGACCAGCCGCTCCGTCGCGGTCTCCCGACCGCGGCGACGTGTACCGGACGAGCTGGGACTCGTCGGCGTACTTGAAGATGATCTGGAGCACAGACTCCTGGGTCTCGGTGCAGCCCATGACCTTGGCGAGGAGCAGCGGACCGAAGGAGCTCAGCGGCACGCGGAGCGGTGTACCGACCTCGCCTGAGATGGACAGGAACTCGACCGGGAAGGACTCCGGATGCCACGGAAGGTCCAGCCCGCTCATGCGGGAAGTGATGCCTTCGCTCCCGGGACTCGGGACCGTCAGCCCGGAGAGGTCGCCCTTGAGGTCCGCCAGGAACACCGGGACCCCGGCGCGTGAGAGCTGCTCCGCGATGAGCTGCATGGTCTTGGTCTTACCCGTTCCGGTGGCCCCCGCGACCAGCCCGTGCCGGTTGAGCATCCGCAACGGCACCTGCACGTACTGGTCGTTCAGCGGCTGCTCGAGCGTGGGATCGAGAGCTCGTCCCAGGATGACGGCGGCGTCATCGAAGCCGTACCCCGCCTGCAGGGCCTCCATCAGCGATGGTTGCGGTCACAGCCGACTACTCCGGTCGTCGAACGGCGGCACCTAGTCGGGCGGGCCCGCCACCATCGGAGCGTGTCCGTCCGACCCGGGGGCAGCCGTCCCGATGCCGCTACCGTCGGGTCACGAAGCGACCTCGACCGGGAGCCGTCAGCGTGGAACCGCGCCAGCTCCGGGCCGCCATCATCCTCGGTTCGCTGGCGCTCGCCGCCACGGCCATCATCGTGGCCGCCATCGCGTTCACGGGCCGTCCCGAGGTGCGCGAGACCGAGCCACCCCCACCGACCGGCGACATCGAGACCCCCGATCGTGCCGGATCGGAGGAACCGTCGGATGGTGGCCCCGGATCGTCGCTGGATGAACCGGACGAGGCTCCGGAGGCCGCGACGGTGGAGCTGGGGTTCGACGGCGTCTGCACCGTGGTCGCAGCGGAGGACGAGCTCGCAGAGGATCCGCAGCCGTGGCACTTCGACGAGTGCACCAGCGCCCCGATCGAGCTGGCCGACCGTGACGACGTTCGGTGGATCGTGGTCCTCGCCTCCCTGAGCGGGGCCGACCTCGATGAGGCCGCGGCCCGCGATCGAGCAGCGGAGCTGGGCTTCGACGAACAGCTCCTCTGGTCGACCCACTACCCGTCCCTGAACCCCGGGTTCTGGGTCGTCTACGAGGGCCCGTTCGAGGACCGCGACGCGGCCGGTGCGGCGGCGGACGGGTTCGGCGATCCCGCCTACGCCCGTCGCCTGACCCTGGACCCCTCGGATCGCTGAGTGCGGCTGGTCCCCGCGACGGCTCCGAGCCCCGTACGCCTCAGACCCCGAGGATGCGTGGCACCAGCGTGACGGCGGCGGTGGTGACGAGGACCACCGTGAACAGGTTCAGCCAGACCCCGGCCCGCAGCATCTGCGGCAGAGCGATCCGCCCCGAGCCGAACACGATCGCGTTCGGTGGGGTCGCGACCGGCATCATGAAGGCAGCACTCGCCGCCAAGGCAACCGGGACGACCAGCACGGGAGCCGGGATGCCGAGGGCTGGTGCAACCCCGGCCATGACCGGGACGAACGCGGCGGTCGTGGCGGTGTTGCTGGTCAGTTCGGTAAGTGCGACGACCACGAGCACGACGAGACCGACGACGATGATCGCAGGCAGGGCGCCGACCTGGGCGACCGTGCGTCCGATCCAGTTCCCCAGACCGGTCTCCTCGATCGCGTTGGCCAGGCTGAGTCCACCACCGAACAGCAGCAGCACCCCCCAGGGCAGCTTCTCGGCGTCGCGCCACTCCATCACGAAGACGCGCTTGCGGAGGTCGACGGGGATCGTGAACAGCGCCAGAGCCGCCACGATCGCGATGCCGGTGTCGGACAGTCCGGCCAAGGGGCGCAACCCTGCGACCTCGAGCTCGGTCAGTAGCGGCCGCGTCATCCACGCCAACGCGGTCAGGGTGAACACCACGAAGGTCGCCAACTGCCCGCGGTTCGCTGGGCCCAGGTCGCGGTACCGCTGCTGTGCGAGCCGTTGAGCCCCTTCCACGGGGTCGCGCGACAGCGGGTGGAGCACGCGGGTCATGAGCCACCAGGTCAGGGGGAGGAACACCACGACCAGCGGGAGACCCAAGGCCATCCAGGTCACGAAGGAGAGGTCGACGCCGAGGGTGTCCCGTAGGTACGAAGCGACGAACAGGTTCGGAGGGGTGCCGATGATCGTGCCGAGGCCACCGATGGACGCGGCGTACGCGATGGACAACAGCAGGCACACCGCGAACCCTGCGGCCGGCGGGTCGGCCTCCTCCTCCGATGAGCTCTGCTCGAGCCTCTCGACCAACCCGGCGACGCTCACGGCGATCGGCAGCATCATCGCGACCGTGGCCGTGTTGGACACCCACATGCTCATGACCGCGGTCGCGACCATGAAGCCGCCCACCAGGTGGGCTGGCCGCTCACCGACCCGGGTGATCGTGAGCAGCGCGATCCGCTCGTCCAGACCCCAGCGCTGCATCGACACCGCCAGCACGAACCCACCCAGGAACAGGAAGATCAGGGGGCTCGCGTAGGGGGCCGTAGCCTCCCCGACGCTCAACGCTCCGGTCAGTGGCAACAACGCGATCGGCAGCAAGGCGGTGACGCTGACGTGCACCGCCTCCGTGAGCCACCACACCGCCATCCAGACCCCGATGGCCGCGACCGCTCGCCCCTCGGCACTCAGTCCCTCGACCCCCGTGTCCACCAGGAGTCGGTACACGAGGAGCGAGAGGACCGGGCCCAGCACCAGACCCGACCACTGCACACGGCGCCGGAGCTGCGACCCAGGTTGCAGCTCACTTGGGGCGTCGGTTCCGGCTGCCACAGCGACTCCACGGGCAGGACACGACGATCCGACCGGGTCACGGTCAGGCGCACGCGCCACCGCCTGCACCGACCAGCAGACCGACCATGAGCCAGCCACGCTAGGGGCGGACGTCAGCTGGCGCGGTGACCGTCGGACGGGGCGGTCACCGGCGACTGGAACGACTCACGGCTCGTTGCGCTGCGGCCGCAGGAGCACCCGGTCGGAAGGAGTACCGCGTGCTCGTCCGAGCCCACCGGTACCTCCTCTCTCGACCGACGAGCGATCCGGTCACTAGGGTCGATGTTGGGAGTCTCGCTCAGAGGGATGGTCATGGTCCACGTCCTGCTGTTCCACCACGCCCAGGGCATCACCTCGGGCGTCGAGGCCTTCGCGGACGATCTCCGCGCGGCAGGCCACCAGGTGACGGTCCCTGACCTGTTCGAAGGTCGCACCTTCGCAACCGTCGAGGACGGCGTTGCCCATGCCGAGGAGCTGGGTTTCCGCACGGTCATCGACCGCGGGGTCGCCG
>PWTE01000293.1 GCA_003563915.1 Nitriliruptoraceae bacterium | reverse complement strand
GCTTGAGCTGCAGGTCGGCCAGGATCGTGAACAGGTTGGCGTTGCCGCACCGCTCCCCCAGCCCGTTGGCGGTGCCCTGCACGTGGGTCGCGCCGACCTCCAGCCCCAGCAGCGAGTTCGCGACAGCGCAGCCGCCGTCGTCGTGGAAGTGCAGCCCGACCTGTGCGGGCAGGTCGTCGACCAGCCCACGGACGATGTCCGCGACGTCCCAGGGCATCGCCCCACCGTTGGTGTCGCAGACGACGACACACTCGGCACCGGCATCCGCCGCCGTCCGCACGACGTCCAAGGCGTAGGCCCGGTCGCGGGCGTAACCGTCGAAGAAGTGCTCCGCGTCGAAGAACACGCGCCGTCCCTGCGCTCGCAGGTGCTCGATCGAGTCACGCACCATCGCGAGGTTGTCCTCACGCGGGACCCCGAGCGCCTCGTCGACGTGGTAGCCCCACGACTTGCCGACGAGGCAGATGACGTCGGTCCTGGCGTCGAGCAGGGCCTGCAGCAGCGGGTCGTCCTCGGCGCGGTTGCGGGCGGCGCGGGTCATCCCGAAGGCCACCAGCGTCGCGGCCTCGAGCCGCAGCTCGCCGTCGGCCGCGCGTGCGAAGAACTCGGTGTCCTTCGGGTTGGCGCCCGGCCAGCCGCCCTCGATGTAGGCGACGCCCAGCTCGTCCATCCGCCGGGCGACCTTCAGCTTGTCGTCGACGGACAGCGTCACCCCTTCGCGCTGCGTGCCGTCGCGCAGGGTGGTGTCGTAGAGATCCAGCCCTGGCCGCGCATCAGGCAGGGGGGCATGGCCTGCGTTGCTCGTCGTCACCTTCGCACCTTCTCGATGTCGGACGCGTCCTGGTCGCGTCCTCACACGGACGCGGTCCCGACACCGGGTACCGGGTGCGAGGCGACGCCGGGATCCTCCGGGCCGCTCCCGCAGCCCGGCAGACCCGGCTACGGGAGCTGTCGGATGATGATCACGAGGGCACGCAGGTCGGACCCACCGGGGTCACCGGCTGTCGTCCGCGATGCCGCGCGCATCTCGCTCCCTTGGCTGATCTGCAGCGGGCACGGTACCGCGCCGCTCATGCCCCTGTCGACCTCGGCGCAGATGACTCGAGTGGAACGAGGCAGCCCGCCCGGCCCCGCGCCACCTGACCGTCTGGCTCCTCAGTCGTCGAGCCGGAAGCCCACCTGCAGGGTCACCTGGGTGTGCTGCACCTGTCCATCGTCGATCCAGCCGCGGATCTCCTTGACCTCGAACCAGTCGAGGTTGCGGATCGACTCGCTGGCCTTCTCGATGGCGCGGTGGATGGCATCGTCGACACCCTCACGGCTGGAACCGACGAGTTCGAGCTTCTTGTACACGTTCGACACGGTGCCTCGCTCCTGGTCGTGGGCCGGTCACGACTGACCGGTTCGAGGACGACCGTAGTCGCTCTCGCCGACACCCGGCTGTCGTCGACCTGAGCGTCAGAACTCGCTCGGCTGCCACGGCGCCCGCGGCGTGGCGAGTAGTCGGGTCAGCCGGTCGGCCGCGCCGGCGCGGCGCTCATCGATGCGGCCGGCTTCGACCAGCGTCCGGACGCCCACACCGCCGAGGTAGACGGTCGCGAGCTCCTCCGCTCCCAGGATGAGGTCAGGCGCACGATCCGTTCGCTCGACGTTCCCCGCGCCGTCAGCTACCTCGAGGTGGTAGCGACCAGCCTGATCGGGCAACGTCGGGTCGGCGACCTCCAGGGTGAGCGCGGTTGCGTGTTCGGCTGCAGCCTCCTCCGCGAGGAGGTCGTAGCGACGCGCGGCCAAGGCCGCCGCGACATCCACCAGCCGCAGGTACACCGGCGGGAAGCGGCGCGCCCGGACCTGCATCGGATCGACGAGCATCGCCGGCAGCGGATCATCCGCCGGCCTGGCGTAGGCGAGGACGCCCGCGGCAAGGTCCGTGGCTGCGACGAACCGCCAGAGGGTGGCCTCGGCCTGCGGATCGACGGCGGTGAGCTCCTCGACAGCGACCGTGCCGAGCGGCAGCCCATCGTCCCAGCGAGGCTTCAGCCGGAAGCTGACGTAACCGCGCTCCGCCAACACCGCCAGGGTGCGCGGGCCACCGTCGTCGCGTTCGTCCTTGGGGTCGTGCGCGACGAGGTGACGCCACCAACCACCGGAACGCGACAGCATCCCCGCCCGTCGCTGCCGGGCCCGCTCGAAGATCGCCGGGAAACGAGCCAGCGCCTGCTCCGGGCTCACCACCTCGACCTCGTCGGCGGGCAGCTCCGCGGCGCCGTCCGCAACGCGGAACCGCAGGTGCTCACGCGCGATCCGCAGCTCCTGCAGTGGGATCGCGGTGCCGAAGCCATAGCGGCCGTAGATGGCCCCCTCGGAGGCCCACAGCGACGCGAACGGTTCCTCACGCTCACGAGCGTCATCCAGGAGTCGACCCATCATCGCGCTGAGCAGCCCACGTCGGCGGTGATCCTGGCGGACCCCGACGACCGTCACCCCCGCGCAGCCCGCGGTCGCACCGCCCGGCACGGCCACGTCGAAGCTGAAGGAGCCGGCGGTCCCGACGATCGTGTCGAACCCGTCACACACCGCCAGGAACCGCGCCGGCTCGACGACCTCGCGGAAGGAGGCGAGCACATCGTCGGACGGCTCCTCCCCGAAGGCTCGCTCGACGGCCCGCAGGTACGCGGGTAGCTCGTCGGGGTCAAGTCGCTCCAACCGCAGCCCGTCGGGCAGGCTCGGTGCACCGCGCTCGCTCATCGCACCCTCGGAGGTCGGGTCAGAACATCAGGTCGCTGTTCGGGGCCAGGTCGACGGCGAACAGCCGGTCGAGGGCCGCAGCGGCAGCGAGCTCCCCGTGCACCTGCGAAGCGAGGTGGAGTTGCGTCGCGCGGACACCGCCGAGCAGGACCGTTGCCAGCCCGGACGTGTCCATCATCAGGTCCGGCGCAGCGTCGGTCCGCTCGCAGCGGGCGGTGCCGTCGGTCACCTCGATGCGCCAGCGTCCGGCATTCGCGGGGCGCAGCTCGTCGGAAACCTCGAGAACGATCGTGCCGTCCACGAGGTAGCGCCGCGCCGCCACGGCGGCGGGGAGGTCAAGCAGCCGCAGCCACAGCGACCAGCCGTAGCGGAAGGTGGCGCGGGTCGGGTCGATCAGGAGTGGCACGATCGGGTCGTCCACCGGCCGACGGATCGCCTCGAGCTTCGCGGACAGGTCCGTGTCGATCACGAACCGCCACAGCGCGGCGGTGGCGCCGGGGTCGAGCGCGACCAGGTCCTCGAGCTGGACCATCCCGACCGGTGCGCCGGTTCCCCAGTCGGGCTTCAGTCGGTAGGTGGCGAAGCCGCGTCCCGGGAGGAGCGCGTAGCGCAGCGGACCGGCCCCGTCGCGGGCGTCGGATGGGTCCGCCACCAGGCGCCGCCACCAGCCATCGGGGCGGGTCATCGTGCCGCCGCGCTGGCGCCGTGCCGCCTCGTGCAGGTCGGGCAGCGTGTCCGTGACCGCGTCGGGGTCCAGCAGCTCAACCTCACCGACCGGACCGTCATGGTGCAGAGCACCGTGCTGCCGCTCGATCGTGACGTTCAGGGTCGGCACGGCCGGGCCGAACCCGTAGCGACCGTAGATCGGGCTCTCGGAGGCCCACAGGGCAGCGAAGGGCTCCCGGCGGTCGTCGGCGTCGGCGAACAGCTGCTCCATCATGCGGGTGAGCAGGCCGCGGCGTCGGTGGTCGGCCCGGACGCTCACGACCGTGATGCCGGCACAGGAGGCGTCGACACCGCCGGGGAGCGACATGCCGAAGGTGTAGGCGCCACTGGTGCCGACGATGCGCCCGTCGGCATCACGCGCGGCGACGAGCCGGTCGACCTCGGCGACCCGGCGGGAGCGTTCGAGCTCCTCGTCGGAGTGGTCGAAGCCGAAGGTCGCCGCGAAGGCGCGGCGGAAGGCCGGGAAGCCGTCGTCGTCGACGCGGCCGAGCGTGACGGTGTCAGGATCGATCACAGGTGATGCTCCCGGCCCAGGCGGGGCCGCTCGTGTAGGCGTCACGATCGCGGGCCCGGATCAGCAGGGTCGGTCGTGTCCGAGGGGTCAGTCAGTCGTGCCCGAGGGTCGGTCGATCGTGAACGTAGGTGAGCCAGTCGTGGTACCGGTCGACCTTGCCGCGGACCGTGTCGATGAAGGTCGACTGGACCTTCTCGGTGACCGGGCCGCGGGGACCGAGCTCGTAGCCCGCGACCTCGCGGACCGGCGTCAGTTCCGCCGCGGTGCCGGTGAGGAAGACCTCGTCGGCGAGGAACAGGTCGGTGCGCACGAGGCTGGACTCGTGGACCTCGAAACCGAGGTCGCGGGCGATCTGGATCACGCTGTCACGGGTGATGCCGCCGAGCGGCCCGTCCGACAGCGGCGGGGTGAGGATGGTCTCACCGCGGACGACGAACAGGTTCTCGCCGGTGCCCTCGGCGACGAAGCCGTCCTCGGAGAGCATGATGGCCTCGTCGTAGCCCGCGCGCAGCGCCTCGACCTTCGCGAGTGAGGAGTTGATGTACTGCCCGTTGGCCTTACCGGCCGGCGGGATCGTGTTCTTCCCGATACGCCGGTAGGACGAGATCATGACCTTGACGCCCTGCTCCAGGGATTCTTCGCCGAGGTAGGAGCCCCACTCCCAGGTCGCCATCGCCACCTGCGGTTCGGACGGCAGCGGGTTCAGGCCGATCTCGCCGTAGGACAGGAAGATGGTCGGGCGGATGTAGCAGCCGCCGTCGTGGCCGTTGACGCGGATCAGCTCGCACGCGATGTCGGCCAGTTCCTGCGGGGACCAGGCGATCGTGTCGAGCGGTGGGTAGATACGCGCCGAGCGCAGCAGCCGCTCCATGTGGGGGAGCAGCTGGAACACGGCCGGACCGCGGTCGGTTGGGTAGGCGCGGATGCCCTCGAACACGCCGTAGCCGTAATGCAGGGTGGGGGTGAGGACGTGGATCGTGGCCTCGTCCCACGGCACGAACTCGCCGTCCATCCAGATCTGCTCGGCCTTGGGGAAGGGCATGCCTGGTGCCTCCTGCTCGCTCCCGGTGGTCTCCCGTCGTGCAGGGAGCGAACCTAGCGCCCGACCGTCGGCGGGGACACGGTCACGGCGCCTTCCGCGCGCCTCCGGCACTGGCACGGATCTGCGTCACCTCCTGACGCGGATCCGTGCCAACACCACCCGCACGCAGCGAAGCCCTCGCACTGGCAGGGACCTGCGTCACCTCCTGACGCGGATCCGTGCCAACACCACCTTGCGCGCAGCTCGAGCCGGGGGCACACGTCCCCACGGCTGAGGACCTCCGGCGCTGTTCGAGCGGTGCGCCGCAGGGGACCCTCGGTCCGAGACACCTCACCCCACCCCGACGCGTGATCGGACGCTGGACCGTGGCTGCCCCGACCTCCCATGCACCTGGGCACCTCGACGCGACGACCTCGGAATCACGCCGCCGACGACGCGGGCGCCGCATCGCGGGCTACGTCGCTGGTGGCCTCGTGACGGTGGTGGCGATCGGTTGGGCCGGCCTACAGGTCACGCCCGCCCCGCTGCCGGCCCCTGAGCTGTCGCCAGGCACCGTGACGACGGTGCCCGTCCCCGACGACCTCCCAGCACCGGTCGAGCGCTTCTACCGGACCCTCTACGGGGACGAGATCCCGGTCGTGACCTCGGCGGTCGTCACCGGCCGCGGCACGATGCGGGTCGCCGGCCTCACCTTCCCCGCCCGGTTCCGGTTCAGTCAGACCGCCGGGGAGGGCTACCGCCACTACATCGAGGTGACCGTCTTCGGACGTCCGGCCCTCACCGTCAACGAGTGGTTCCAGGACGGTCACGCCCGCCTGGAGCTGCCCTTCGCCGTGATGGAGGGCCCGGAGGTGGACCAGGGCGCGAACCTCGCGCTGTGGGCCGAGGCCGCCTGGACCCCGTCCGTCTGGGTCACCGATCCGCGGGTCCGCTGGGAGCCGGTGGATGCCACCTCGGC
>PWTE01000384.1 GCA_003563915.1 Nitriliruptoraceae bacterium | reverse complement strand
GAACACGCGGCGCCATCGGCCGGGCACCACAGCTGCGCCGTGTTCCAGCTCGCCAACCCGCAAGCGATGGACACGGTGGTCGAGGCACTGCATGCCATCGGAGTGGCGTGCGAACGCCGGGATGCGCATGTCCCGCTCGACTGGGACGACCGGGACGTCGCGACGTTCGACGGCCGCATCACGGCGTGGTTCCGCGACCCGGACGGCAACCTCCTGCAGCTGTACGCGCGCGACGTCTCTGCCTGAAGTGGGACACCCCGGCCATCGGATTATTGCCCGCCGGCCTGACCGTCCAAGACCGACTTGTGCCGGAGCAGAACCGGCGTTCTCGTACCGTCGGGAACCAGGTCGCAACGCCCGGAGTCGCCAGGTCGCTGTGGCGGTTGTTCCCCCGGTTCAAGATCGCCACGCGCGCAGTGTCTTCGACGGTGAGTGGTCGGCCGTGAAGGCGCCTATCTGCTTGTGGTGTAGGAGTCGGTTCTCGAGCTTCCGGCACAGATGCGCTGCGTCGAGCTCGATGGCGGTGAACACGAACGTCACTGTGCCCTCGGGTGGCTGCCTACCACCGGCGGGCGCGACCACCGGATCACCCAGTCGACTCGAACTCCCGCGCATCACACCCCTGGCCCCGCGAGCAACGAGGATGGTCCTCGCGGTACGACTCGACGGACGTCACGAGTCGCGCCGCGCGAACGACGTCGCGGTTCAGGCAGGCGGCTGCCAGCTCATGCGAGTGGCCCGTCAGTGCCCGCGGTCACGCTCGTAGGCGAACAGGTGAGGCAGCGCGGCGCCTTGACTGGTCTCACGGGTGGCCGCGTCGTTGACGGTGATGTTCCTCGACGGCTGCTGCTCGGCCGCGGGCTTGGCATGCGCCGGGAGCTGAGCCCTGTCCTCGGCGAGGTAGCGGCCGATCGCTTCGGCATCGAGCTCGCTGACGGACCGCTCGATAGTGGCCCAGATCGCTCGATCGCTGCGATGTCGGCGGCCGGCCCGGTGTCGTTGCCCCTGCCGGATGCCTCTTGTCCAGCGGAGGGGGTCTTACCCGGTCGGTGGCGGGGTGAGGTCGTAGCGGGCGATGACGTCGGCCAGCCAGTCGGGCTCGGCCATCTCCAGCCCGGCCCGCGCCGCGAGCTCCGCGAGCTGTGCGGGGTCGGGTGGGCCGGCCTCGTTCAGGTCTGCGACCTCCCGGAAGAAGGTTTCGTCGAATCCCGGTGGTGAGATCACCTCGATCATCCGTGCCGGCGTGTCCCCCGCGTTCCACATCGCGTGGATCTCGCCGTGGGGCTTGACGATGTAGCCGCCCGGCCCCAGCACCACCTCCTGGTCCTCCGACCGGAACCCGATCTCACCCTCGAGCACGATCGAGAACTCATCCTCGGAGTGGTGGACGTGCGGTGGCACGAGCGCGCCGACCTCGAAGGGGTGCTCCACGATCGACAGCGCGCCTCCGGTGTGGCCACTGTGGAGCTTGAACTCCACGTCTACGCCGGGCAGCAGCGTCCCCCGCCGCCCTTCCCCCGCCTGCACGACCGTGAGTCCCGGCGCACTTGGTGCGCGTGTGGCGATGCTCATCCTTTTCCCTCCAGTCGTAGTGAACACGCATGTACACTGAAACAGAGCATCACCGGAGTGTCAATATTGAATGAACAAAAACGTACGTCGAAATCTCGTCCGTATCAGATGCGCAAGCGCGCCGAGCAGGTCGATCAGACCCAGCAGCGGATCGTCGACGCGACCGTCAGGCTCCACACGACGGTCGGGCCGGCCAACACCACGATCAGCGGGGTCGCCGAGGAGGCAGGCGTCACCCGGCTGACCGTCTACCGCCACTTCCCGGATGTCGAGTTCCTGTTCGTGGCCTGCGGTCAGCGCTGGACCGAGTTGCATCCGCCACCGGACCCTGCCTCCTGGCGGGGCATCACCGGCGTCGAGGCCCGCAGCCGACACGCGCTGGGTGAGCTCTACGGCTGGTACCAGGCGTGCGGCGATGAACTCCTGCCGATCGTGCGCGACCACGCGGCCATGCCTGCGTCCACGCAGCAGGAGCTGGCCGCGACCTTCCAGGCGTTCGCCGACGCCCTGGTGGCGGGTTCAGGGGTGCGGGGACGCGCCCGCCGGCGCCTCAACGCCACGGCCGCGCTCGTCGTCAACCTGTGGACCTGGCACTCGCTCACCATCGAACAGGGTCTCGACACCGACGAGGCCGTCAACCTCGCAGTGAGGCTGCTCCTATGCGCGGCGCAGACCCGCAGCTCGCCCTGAGACACCCGTCGACCGCCCCCGAAGACGGGGCCTCCTCCCCGCCCATCCAGGTGCTCACGGCGCGGGGCTGCGCTGTGGTGGTGCGAAGCGCTGTGCAGTCCGAGATCGCTGAGCGCGAGGCTCTCCGCTCGGTGCCACCGCTCTCCGCCGACGATGATCACGGCCCCCCGCCGAGCTGAGGAGACCGATCAGTGAGATACGCCCGCAGTCGCCTGGTTGCTGCGGCGACTATGGAGTGGTCTCCGCCTCATCCGCAGTGCCCACGACGAGGGACGGGTCCTGACCCTCCGCGACGGCGATGAAGTAGGCCGCCGTGGAGCTGGTCGGCACGCGAACGGACGCCACGTCCGTGCGAAGGTCGACGAAGGTCACCCCAGCACCTGCGCGACCCCAGCCCAGCGCCCGGTGCGACACGGGTTCTCCGTGGTCGTCGGTCTCGATCCGCATCGCGGTCCCAGTCTCGACCAGCCCATCCGCTGCTCTCGGTGGCGGCGCGAACGGGTCGTACGACGACCCAGGCCCTGTGCCGCCCACGTTGTCGCACGTGAACCGCCCAGCCGGCTCGGCGACCAACTGAGCGACCAGAAGATCGAACCGCGGTCTGACCCACCGTGCGATGCGTGAGCTTGCTTGAACGAACAGCACCGCCGCGAAGTCCTCGATCGCGTGCCACGCCACCGGCCAGCTCTCACCGCGCGCCAACGAAGACGGCAGCGGGGGAAGCGCGCGGTCGCTGATGACCTTCTCTGCGCGATCCATCTCGATCATCACGATCTCCCACAGGGCACCACCAGTCTGCCAGCATCACCCGGGCCCCACGGTCGCTTCGCGCGGAAACGCCCGTCGCTGAGCGATCGCGGTCGGGATTGTTCCCGGAGCCGCTGCAGTGACGTCCGTCGCCGGCGACAAGCGCTACGGTCTTTGGCGACCAAGAGTCGGTGGCCAGGCGGCGAAAGGTACACAGAAGTACACACGCGGCTGCCTCTTCCTACCTCTCTACGCCTCCGCATGCCTCCCGCTGCCTGTACGGCGGTCAAGTCGAGATGCACTGGTTTGGCCAGGATTCTCGCACTTTCAGGCTCAAGTCGGCCTTCTATGCCCAGCCGCAAGCTGCTCATGAGCACTTGCTTCGCAACGAAGGGGCCGTCGGTTCAAATCCGATCACCTCCACCACGACAACGCCTCGTAGCGCTCGCTGCGGGGCGTGTTTCGTTGAGTACCGTTCGTTGGCGGCGCCGACGCGGCCGACACGGTCGGACTGACCGACGTCGACCGGAAGCTGCTGTGGCGGCGGGCGTTCGTGCACCCGTACGCGTTCGAGGACTACGGACCCGCGCCCGCCTGACTTCCGGCCGGCGGGCAGCGGCACCAGCCAAGGCGGCGGCCCGGATGCTCGGCACAGCGCCTCATCGCGTGGAGGTCCTCGTCGCCAACAGCCACCTCGTCGCCGCCACGCGCAGGACCGCGGTCAACCGACCGACATGGGCACGACCGCCTCATGTTGTTACGGGCGGACGAGCCCGATCGACGCGCCTGGACTGGCGTCAAGAACCTCTCGCTGATGGCCGGCATCACCGGCCGGTATCCGCCACCGGCTTCAGCGGGTCTTGGTTTGCGGGTTCTCACCGGGGAGTAGCTTCACGCGGGGGAGCGGAGCCGATGCACGCGCACGTCGGTCGCTGCTGTGGCGTACTCCAGGGCCTGCTGGATGTCAGCGCGCTCGAGGTCGGGGTACTCCTCGAGGATCTGCTCGAACGTCCAGCCCTCGGATGCAGGGCTTGCCCTCGAGCTTGTCGGGCTCGACGCTGATGCGGTCGAACGCTACCGCTCACTCCCTGCTTGCCAGCGACGCGATGGTCTGGCGCGGTCGCTCAGTTGCCGAAGATCCGGTCGAACAGGTCGCGGAAGAAGTCCCCGATCCGCTCCAGGATGCCCTCGATCTCCTCGTCGATGTCCCCGGGATCCGGCCCCGGTTCGGGCTCGGGCTCTGGTTCGGGCTCGGGCTCCGGTTCGGGCTCGGGCTCGGGTTCCGGTTCGGGCTCGGGTTCCGGTTCGGGCTCGGGTTCCGGTTCGGGCTCCGGCGCGGGCTCTGGCTCTGGCGCGGGTTCCGGTGCGACGTCGGCTGGGCCACGGCTGACCTGGATCTCGACGGTGGCGCCCCGCTCGACCTCCGTACGGACTGGCGGGTCCTGCTCGACGACGATGCCGGCATCGTCGTCCGAATCGACACGGGTGACGATGACGTCGAAGCCGAGCGCGTCGAGCAGACGCAACGCATCCGACTCCTGCCGTCCGGTGACCCGTGGAACCTCGACGACCTCGGGCGCGGCGACCGCGGTCAGATCGACCGCATCGCCGGCCTCGGCCTCGGCGCCGGCCTCGGGGCGACTGGCGAGCACCGTGTCGGGCTCCTGGCCTTCGCCGGCCTCGACCGTCTCGACCTCTCCAAGCACCAGGTCGGCGTCCTCGAGTTCGTCCGCTGCCTGCTCGAGGCTCAAGCCGACGACGTCGGGGACGACCACATCGTCGCCGGACAGCAGTGCGATCACCACCGCGATGAGTGCCAGCGCGCCCACGGCCAGGCCAGCCCACAGCCACGGCGAGCGACGCGCCGACTCCAGGCGCACCTCCAGCTCGCCGACCGGGGTGTCGTCGAGTTCGAACTCCAGCGTCGTCGTCGTGAACCCGGAGCTCGAGACCTCCAACCGGTGGGTGGCCGCCGACGATGTCGACGGTGGGCGCAGTCCGGTGAGTGGGATCAGGAACCGTCCCTGCGGGTCGGTCACCGCCTGGCCGACGAGATCACCCTCGACCGTGCGCAGTTGCGCACGGGCGTCGAGCACGGGTTCATCGCTGGCGTCGGCGACGACCCGACCGGCGAGCTCCGCCGGCGACAGCTCGACGTGCACCGGTGATGTGAGCTGGTCCTGTTGCAGCGTCCGACGCTCGACGAAGTAGCCGTCAGCGCGTATGGCGAGGGTCAGCGCGCCCGTCGACGGTAGACCCACGACCCGGAACGTGCCGTTGTCCTCGGTGCGGGTGTGGCCGACGACCTGGCCGCTGCTGTCGGTGACCTCGACCTCTGCGCTGAACCGATCGGTCGGTCCGAGGTCGGCAGCGGAGACCCGTCCGTTGAGCGCGGTGGCTGCGAGCCGGAGGTGTACGCGGCCACCGGGGTGATCGACCACGGATCGGGCGGTGCTGTACCCGGTCGCGGCGACCTCGAGGATGTAGCGACCCTCGGGTAGCGGGGTCGTGCCGAATCGGCCGTCCGCAACCGTAGACACCGAGGACACGCTGGCCCCCGTGGTGTCGGTGACGTGGACGGCCGCGTCCGCGATGGGCTGGCCGGTCGCGTCATCGACCACGTCGCCGCGCAGCGGGATCGGGCCCCGCGGCTGATCTGCGTCCATCACCTCGGTGGCATCATCGGACACAGCATCGTTGCGTCCGTTCGCGTCCGGGTGCGCCGGGCGGGGCTCCTCGGTGGAACCCGGATGCAGGGGTTCTGTTGGGTCGTTCGGTTCCTCTGGCACCCGGGCCTCCCCCGTAGCACGACCGTCCGTGGCGTCGACGGCAGGGTACTGCTGCGCGCGGCGACGCGGCGCTCGATGGCAGCGAACATGGCGCGGTGGCGCCCTGCGGCGTCGTCCGCGTTCAGGCCCGGTCCTTCGCGCCGAGGGCGACGAGGTACTCCGCGGGGAACACGACCTGCGGACCCTCGGAGGTATCGAG
>PWTE01000024.1 GCA_003563915.1 Nitriliruptoraceae bacterium | reverse complement strand
GGTCATCGGCGCGAACCGACCGTCGGCCTCACCCTGGAAGAGGAAGGGCGTGCTGTCCTCAGCGTCGTACCCGGTGTACGGGTTCTGCCCGTAGTTGCGGTTGTGGCCGGTCTCGCGGGAGAGGACGTACGCGTCGGGATCGGTCGCGCGGACCTCGGCGAACCCCTGGATGGTGGTCGGCAGCCGCTCGAGCGTCTGCCCGAGGAAGCGGTCACCAACGATCGCCTCACCGGTGAACTGGGTCCAGAGGTTGCCGTACTGCCGGTCCCACATCACCAGGTTGGACCGCCACAGCCGCCCACTGGTGCCGAAGTCGAGTACCGCGCCGTCGAGCTCCGCGTTGAACGCGAGCCCGGAGTTGCATAGCGGGCAGTAGGTCACGACGACCGGTTCACCATCGATCGTCGTGTTGACGATCTCGTGCCAGGTCATCACGGCGAGCGGGTAGACCCGTGTCTCGGTCTCACCTCGCACGACCATCACCGGGCTCTCGTCGCTCAGCCACTCGGCCGCAGCCGCGAAGGATTCGTAGACCGGATCATCGATCGGCGGGATGCCGTCCGGTGGCGGCCCCCCACTGATGATCTCGCTGATGTCGATCGTTGCATCCGGGTCGGCGCCGGACTCCCAGAAGAAGCCCTCACGCAGTCCGGGTCCGTCGTCACGTGGAGCCTGCTCCGGCTCGAAGGTCTCACCGGTGGCCGCCCCGGCGTCATCTTCCTCCTCTGGAGCCGCGGTCCCGTCAGCGGGATCCACATCGTCATCTGTCGGGGTTGCACAGGCAGCAACGACCAGTGCGAGACCGGCCAGTATGAACACGACACGGGAGATCCGTCGCACGGGGCATCCTTCCCTGACGGGGTGGGTTACCGAGGGCAACCCCTGAGGACCGCGACTTCATCCCTCCCGAGCGATCGCGCCGGCGATGGTGAGAGGGGCGGGATGGCGGCCCCGCCACCCCGCCCCTCGCCGTGATCAGCGGGTGTCGCGTTCGTCCGCGCGAGCACCCTCGCCCTCGACGAGGGTGAAGGAGATCTCGTCGGCATCGTCGCCACGCTCGTGGACGAGCGTGTAGTCGCCGGCGTAGTCCTCGTCGATCAGGAAGCCGGTCAGCACGTCGGTCTCTGTCTGGTCACCACGCACACACCGCTCGGAGACGCCCAGATCGATGATGGCATCTCCGTCCGGCAGCGTCAGGTTGAACGCGCCTTCACCTCGCGTCGAGCAGGATTGGCTGTCGCTCTGGTTCTCCATGCGATAGGTGAGCTCCAACAGTGCCGTACCGTCGTCGACGTGGCTGCCGTTCGGGTTGTCCCACCGGACCTCGGCCTCGGTGATGGTCACGAGCACACCATCGGCGTCGAAGGTCTCGCCATCCAACGGCTGCTGCACCGGCAGCCGGTCGATCGTGACTGCCTCGCCGCCGACCGCGACCTGCGCGGCGCTGCGTCCGCTCGCGCCGATCAGCAGCCGCGCAGAGCGGTCATCGAAGACCTCGAGGTCGTCAGGACGCAGCGGGACGATGATCTCCCCCGAACTGGACGAGTTGCCGGGGATCTGCCGGAACTCCCCCCGTCCGTTGACCTCCACGACGTTGTCGGTACCCGGTTCATCCCACCGCAGCGCGATCGGGGGCGCCGGGGTGGCTGAGCTGCTCGCCGGGTTGAACACGCTCGTCGCGAAGACCAATTCCGTTCCGTGCACCTCATCGACATCGACGATCGCCAGTTCCTCGACCGTGTACTCGAGGCCACCGTGGTGGACGGTCACATCGATCGATCGTGGATCGATGTCCACCGCCTCGGATGACGGTGCATCCCCGGCGTCGTCGTCGGTCGCCGGTGGCTCGAGGTCCTCGGGAACCGCCTCGTCGGGGAGATCCTCCTGGATCGCGTCGGTGAGCTCCTCCACCGCGTCGGTCACGTCGTCACCGCACCCCACCAGCAGGAGCGCAGCGCCAGCGGCCAGCAACGTCGTCGGGCGGACGTACCTCATGATGCCCCTCGATCCGGGACGCCTGCCGACGTCCCCTCGCGTGCAGAAGTCGGGACGCTGACGACGAGCGCGACGACCGATGAGGCCATCGGTGGAGTACCCCCGGATCCTCCACGTGGCCATCGCCTGATGTGCGCCCCAGACCGAGGGTAACGACCTCGATGGCGTCCTTCAGGGCGCATCCACACGCACGGCCTCGCGGAGGTGTCGCGGTCAGTGGGCGGCACGCAGCCCAGCGAAGCCGAGGTAGAGCAGCACGACCCCGCCGAGCACCAGCCACCACTCGCGGCGCCGACGCGACACCCACGCGAGGAGCCCGGCGACGAGCAGCACGGACACCACCTGCAGCAGAACGCCGAGGTCCGTCGTGGGCGCGACCAGTCGCCCCAGAGCCTGTCCCACGCGTACCACCACGCCTCCTCCCGCCGCACCACGTATCAGCAGGGCGCTGCCGCAGCCACCGGCCTCCGTGAGAACCGTTGCAACGGTTGTCCTCGTCCATCCTCGTGAGTTGCACACCGGGTCCGTAGCGTCCGTCGCCGTCCCTGACCGAACGCACCGTCCCGGAGGTCCCCATGAGCCTGCTGTTGATCGAGATCCCGACGCTGGCCGTGGAGCGCGGCGAGGTGGACCACCTCGTCGAACGGCTGACGCCCGCCGTCGCGAGCGCCGACGCCGCTGTCGTCGAGTCACGGGTGACCGCCGACCTGAAGCGCCTGTTCGTCGTGGTCGAGGCAGCGTCCACCTCGGCCAGTGAACCGCTGCGCGCAGCCCTCACCGCCACCGACATCGAGGTGGAGGACATCGCCGCCGTGCGGTTGGTCGGCGCGGAGCTCGACGAGGTCAAGGCCGCCGCCGCGGACGGGCCGCGCTACCTCGTCGAGTGGGACCTGCCGGCCGACCTGACGATGGAGACCTACCTGGCCCGCAAGAAGGCGAAGTCCCCGCTCTACGCCGAGGTGCCGGAGGTCGCCTTCCGTCGGACCTACGTCCGCGAGGACCTGGACAAGTGCCTGTGCTTCTACGACGCGACCTGCGTCGAGGACGTCGAGCGGGCACGCGAGGTCGTCGCGGCACCGATCGACCGCCTGCACGAGCTGGCGTGACGATGGCCACCGAGACCCTCGTCGCCGCGCGAACCGACCGGCCGACGCACGACGACCTGCGCACGCGTCTGCGCCCTGTCGTCGACGTGGTCGCTGAACGTGCGGCCGCGGTCGACGCCGGCGAGCTGGATGTCCGACCGTCCCTCCTGGAGCTCGGCGCGGCCGGTCTGCTGGGCCTCGGCCTGCCGGTCGACGCCGTTCCCGGCCAGCATCCCGAGGGCCGCGGGACGCTGGCCGACCAGGCCACGGTCATCCGCTCGCTGGCCCGCGAGTGCACCGCCACGGCGTTCTCGGTATGGGCGCACCGCACGGCGGTCGGCTACCTCGCCGCGTGGGGCAGCGACGAGCTCCGCCGTCAACTGCTACCCAGCCTGCTCACCGGCGAGCGGACCGCCGCGACGGCGATGGCGACCGCGTTCCAGGCGGCCCTCGGCCTGCGCGAGCTGACCGTCACCGCCCGCCCCGATGGCGCCGGCGGGTTCCACCTGGATGGGGTGATCCCGTGGGCCTCGAACCTGTTCGCCGACGGGGCGGCCGTAGTCCTCCCCGCCCGCACCGAGGACGGCCGCAGCCTGATCGTTGCGATCACGACGGATCAGCCCGGCGTGACGCTGCTGCCCTACCCGGAGCTGCTCGCGCTCGGCACCACCGCCTCCACCACGGTCAAGCTCGCGGAGGTGCACGTCGCGCCGCACGCGGTGCTGACCGACCGGTTCCTGGACTTCCTCGCGGACGTCCGCCCCGCCTTCCTGCTGCTGCAGACGGCCCTGTGCTTCGGCCTGGCCGACGCGTCGCTGGACGCCGCAGCCCCCCGGCTGACCGGCACGACCGAGATCCTTGCCGACGACCACCAGACGCTGCGCACCACCACCGCACAGCTCGACGCACGGTTCCAGCACCGGCTGCAGGCACCCGCCCCCGCGGATGCCGACCTGGTCGAGCTCCGGCTGCGGGCGAGCGACCTGGCCGTAGCCGCGGCACGTCACGAGGCCGCCGCCACCGGTGGCGCCGGCTACCTCGCCACCTCGGCCACCGCGCGCCGTCTGCGTGAGGCCGCCTTCCTGCCGATCCAATCCCCCACGGAGGCCCAGCTGCGATGGGAACTGTCGCGTTCCGCGTGACCGACGGGGTCAAGCTCTACCCGACCCCCGACGGCACCGTCACCGCCTTCCACGGGCTCGACCTCACGGTCGAGCGCGGTGAGGTGGTCGCCCTGCTCGGCCCGTCCGGCTGTGGCAAGTCGACCCTGCTGCGCATCGTCGCCGGGTTGGACGAGCTCACCTCGGGCTACCTCGAGCTGCCTCGCCGCGACGACGGCCGACCCGCCGCCGGCATCGTCTTCCAGGACGCCCACCTGCTGCCCTGGCTGACCGTGCGCGACAACGTGGCGCTCGGCCTGCGCTACCGGGCGAACCGGGGCATCGACCGCAGCGAGGTGGATCGTCTGCTCGAGGTGCTCGGGCTGGCGTCGCTCGCGCAGGCGCGCCCGGCGGAGCTCTCCGGCGGACAGGCCCAGCGGGTCGCGATCGCGCGGACCGTGGTCACCGCCCCGCCCCTGCTGCTGCTTGACGAGCCCTTCGCGGCGCTCGACCCGCTCACCCGCCGGACGCTGCAGGACTGGCTGCTGCACATCCGCGACCTGCTCGACCTGACCGTGGTGCTCGTCACCCACGACGTCGACGAGGCCCTGCACCTGGGCGATCGCGTCGAACTGCTGCGCGGTGGCGAGCGGGGCATCGTCGACGCCTGGGACGTCCGCGGTCTGGACCGTGACGCGCCCGCGCTGGCGGACACCCGGCGACGGCTGCTCGACCGGTACGCCGACGATGCCGTGCTCGACGGGTTGGTGGCGTGATGGCGGCCGGTCGCAGCAGTATCGAGGCACGACTCGCCGACCTCGGCGCCGGGCCGACCCTCGACCGGCGGCAGCTGCTGCGCGGGCTGCTCGGGCTGGGCGTGCTGGGGGCCGGCGGGGGCGTGCTCAGCGCCTGCAGCCGCGTGCTGGGTGACGGTGGTGATGAGCTGGCCGCCGCTCCCGATGCGTCGGACGATCCTGGCGATCCACGCCTGCGGGTCGGGTACCTGCCCATCACGGATGCCTCGCCGCTGTTGGCAGCGCACGGTCTCGGGCTCTACGAGGAGCAGGGGCTGGAGGTCGAGCGCCCGACGCTGCTGCGCAGCTGGGCGCAGGTCGCCGAGGCGTTCCAGGCCCGCCAGGTCGACGTCGTCCACCTGCTGATGCCGATGGCGGTACAGCTGCGCTACGCCACCGACGTGCCGCTGAAGATCGTGGCCTGGAACCACACCGGTGGCTCGGGGCTGACGGTCGCCAACGACATCGAGGACCTTTCACAGCTGGCCGGGACCACCGTCGCGGTGCCCTTCTGGCACTCGATCCACAACGTCGCGTTGCAGCTGCTGCTGGCGGATGCCGGGCTGACGCCGCTCGTCGGTGGCGGTGAGACGGCCTCGGCGGCGGATGGCACCGTGCAGCTGGTCGTCATGGCGCCGCCGGACATGCCGCCGGCGTTGGCCGCGGGATCGATCAGCGGCTACATCGTCGCGGACCCCTTCAACGCCGTCGCCGAGCTACAGGACATCGGGCGGGTGTTGCGCTTCACCGGCGACGTGTGGCTGGACCACGCCTGCTGTGTGTCGGTGATGCACGCCGACGCCCTGGAGGAGCGACCGCAGTGGGCGACCCGGACCGTCGAGGCGCTGGTGCAGGCGCAACGCTCGCTGCGTGAGGACCCGGCAGGCGGGGCGACCCTGCTGTCCGACGCCGGTGAGGGGTACCTGCCGCAGCCGGAGCCGGCCATCGCCCGGGCCCTGACCCACTACGACCACGACGAGTACGTCCCGACCGGCGCGATCCAGCACCCCGACTGGGACACGCGCCGCATCG
>PWTE01000333.1 GCA_003563915.1 Nitriliruptoraceae bacterium | reverse complement strand
CAGGTGGGTAGCGGCGCCGGGGGCCAGTACGCTCGGTGGTCGCGGGCCGGTAGCTCAGCTGGTCAGAGCAGCGGACTCATAATCCGTACGGCGCGGGTTCGAGCCCCGCCCGGCCCACCGCGTTGCGGGAGCACTGGCGCGACGTCGACGACGGCTCGCGACCTGAACGGGTGACCGAGAGAAGGCCGTTGTCATCGGGCGCCGGCGACCGTACCTTCGGCCGATCCGGCTCCCCGGCCGCTGGAGGAGGTTCACCGTGCGCATCCGCGGCTCGTGGGCGCACCGGCACGCGCGCTGGGCCCCGGCATCGGGTCCCGTGGGCCGAGGAGGCGCGGGATGGTAGGCGCCGGACCGGGGATCGCGGTCGTTGTGGCCGCCCACGTCGCTGCGGGCCTGGTACTGGTGGCCGGCGCAGCCAAGGTGGTACGCCCGGCAGCGACACGCGACGTGCTCGCGCTGTCCCGTGTCCCGGGAGGGACGGGACTCGCCCGTGGGCTGGGGTTCGGTGAGATCGTGCTGGCGCTGAGCGTGGTGGCCATCGGGGGACGGTTGGCCTTCGCCGCGCTCGCGGTCGCCTACGCAGCCTTCATCCTGGTGGCGCTGCACCAGCGGCGGGCGGGTCGCGGTTGCGGCTGCTTCGGTTCTCCGACGAGCCATGTCGGTCCCCTGCACCTGGCCATCGACGGTGTCGCTGCGATCGTGGCGGCGGTCGCGGCCGTGCTGGTGGCTCCCCCGTTGCACGTCCTCCTGCCTGACGGGGCGGTCGCCGCTGCGGCCGCCGTGGTGCTGGTGGGCACCGCAGTGGTACTCGCACAGCTGTCGCTGACCTCGCTGCCCCAGCTCCTCGCTGCCGAGGCGGTCACGCGACCGGGAGGCCGCAGATGACCGTGGTGGTCGCCACGTTGGTCGTCGTGGTCCTGCTCTTGAGCGTGCTGGTCGCCGGCCTGTTGCGCAGTCATGCGGCGATCCTTCGGCAGTTGCACGAGTTGGGAGCGGGGGTCCACCAGGATCCGGGGGTCCCGGCAGGCGCCACGCAGCAGCCGCGCACCGATGGCACCGTCCCTGCACCCCAGGATCTGCCGGAGGGGCGACGTGCGGTGGACGTCGTCGGGGTCGGCCCACGGGGTGAGGCCCTCGCCGTGCGCACGATGGGGGTCGACCACGACACCCTGCTGGTGTTCCTCTCGACGGGGTGCACGACCTGCTCCCGGTTCTGGTCGGACCTCGGGGCACCGGAGGTGCCTGCGGGGACCCGGGTGGTGGTCGTGACCCGGGATCCAACCGAGGAGAGCCCCTCGGCGGTGCTCGACTCCGCGCCGGTTGCGGCGACGGTGGTGATGAGCAGCCAGGCGTGGGAAGGCCTGCGGGTGCCGGGGAGCCCCTTCGTCGTGCACGTGCACGGACCGACCGGCCGCGTGCTCGGTGAGGGGACGGCGGCCTCCTGGGAACAGGTGCTCGAGCTGTTCCTCCGCGCCGGAGGTGATGCGGCCCTGGGGAGCCGTGAGGTGGGTCCTGACGTCCGTCGCGAACGCGAACTCGATCGCGTGCTGCTCGATGCCGGGATCGCTCCGGGAGACCCCAGCCTCTACGCGCACGACGACGAGGGCAGGAGCCCCCCCGCGTCGAGGACGGACGACCCCGCGGAGGCGCCGACCCGTGGAGAGGGTTCCCCGTGATCCTCGCGTTCGGGATGACGTTGGCCGCCGCCGCGGCCCTGCGCAGCATCTGGTCACCGTGAGGCGAGTCCATGCTCGCGAGCATCTCTCCGGTCGGGGAGGCCACACGACGTCAACGCTGGTCGATCACGGTCAGCGCCTACCTCCTCGCCTCCGCGATGGGTGGAGCCCTGATCGGGGGACTGCTCGGCACCCTCGGCGCGGTCGCGGGTACGGCCTCGTTGTCGCGAAGTTGGGCACTCGGGACGATCGGGCTGGCCGCGCTCGGCGGAGCTGCGATCGATGCGGGTTGGCTGCCCATTCGGCTGCCGAGCTGGCGTCGCCAGGTCGACGAACGGTGGCTGACCACCTATCGGGGATGGGTGTACGGCGGTGGCTACGGACTGCAGCTCGGGGCTGCCGTGATGACGATCGTCACGTCGGCGATCACCTACGCGGCGCTGCTCGCCGCGCTGGTGGTCGGCTCCTCGCGCGGGGGTGCGACGATCGGCCTGCTCTTCGGCGTCGTCCGTGCCCTGCCGTTGCTCTCCACGGTGCGCCTGCGTAGTCCGCAGCGCCTACGTCGCTTCCACGCCCGTGTCGAGGCGGCTGCGCGACCTGCCGAGCTCATGACGATCGCGGTCCAGGTCATCGTGGCGACCGTTGCCGGCACACTCGCGGTGGCCTCGTCGACGTGACGACCGCCGAAGGAGGGATGCCGAGGTGGAGCTGAGCGGCTACGGGCTGACGGCCGACCTCCCTCCCGGTTGGGAGGGGGCCATCACCCTGGATCGCGGCGAGGAGGCGTCCGCACTCGCCGAGGTCGGTGGGGTCGTGCGTCCGGTGGCCCACCTCGCCAGCTTCCCGCTCCCCGCCGAGCGTGGTGACTTCGGCAGCGGAGCGGTCGAACTCATGCGGACCGAGGATGTGTTCGTCGCCTTGCTCGAGTACGGACGGGAGGAGGCCGACACGCCGCTGTTCTCGCGGCAGGGGATCCCGCGCCGCCTCGACCCCCGCCTGTTCAGCGGCCGTTCGCTGCAGCGAGCGATCAGGGGGCAGGCCGGCTTGCAGGCGTTCTTCACCGAGGCCGGACGGGCCTTCTGCCTCTACGTCGTCCTCGGCGACGATGACGACGCCCACCTGTTGGCCCGCAGGGTGGGGCAGGTCCTGGCGACGGTCCGTATCGAGGTGACCACGTGACCGTCACCGCACCCGATGGGACGACGCGGCGGCGTCGCAGCCCCAGCGAGCGCGCCGTCGACGGGCTCGCCCGGCGCATGGCTCCGCGTGGGCTCTCCCGGCGCAGCTTCCTGGTACGTGCGGCGATCGTCGGGTCGGTCCTGACCGTCTCGCCGCTGCGATGGGCCCTACGACCGACGAGCGCCTACGCGTCGATCTGCGGGGAAGGAGCTTCCTGTGGCAGCGGGTGGACCGCGTTCTGCTGCACGATCAACCGAGGGGCGAACACCTGCCCCCCGGGGTCGTACGCGGCCGGCTGGTGGAAGATCGACCGATCGCCCTTCTGCCGGGATGCACCGCGCTACATCGTCGACTGCAACCGGACCCCGGGACACACCTGTCGCTGCCACTGCGCCTCGGGTACGTGCGACGAGCGCCGGGTGTGCTGCAACAACTTCCGGTACGGGCAGTGCAACACCGACGTCCCCGGGATCACCGAGGTGGTCTGTCGTGTGGTGCTCTGCACCACCCCGTGGCGGTGGGACCCGTCATGCGGGACGAGCGTCCGCACGGACAACCGGACCGTCACCCACAACGCGCCGTGCCTGCCGGGCACGGACGCGACGGCGATCGACCTGCGCTACCAGGACCTCGGGCTGGTCGGTTCCGAGCTGGGAGCGCCGAGCGCTCCGGAGTCGGTCGGCCCGCGCGGTGGTGCCTGGCGTCGCTTCGAAGCTGGGGTCATCACCTGGCTCGAGCCGGCGGGCACGCACGTGTTGACCGGGGAGGTCGCGCGGCGTTTCACGGCGCTGGATGGGCCGTCGGGAGCCCTCGGCTACCCGACGACCGAGCACCGGGACGTAGCCGGGGGAGTGGGCGAGATCGTGCGGTTCGAGCGAGGCGTCATCATCGTCCGAGACGAGGTCGCGGCCGCGGTGTTCGCGAGGGCAGCGGCTCTCTACGACGAGCTCGGCGGCCCGACGGGCTCGCTGGGCTACCCGACGGAGGACACCCGGCCGGTCGGCGACGGCCGCGGCAGCGTCAGCCGCTTCGACGACGGCGCGATCTACACCTTCGGTTCGTCGGCGCAGGAGCTGGCGGGGGTGCCGTTGTGGCGCTACGAGCAGCTGGGCGGACCGCGCGATAGCGGACTCGGCTACCCCCTCGGCGACGGCTCCGCCGCCGATGTCCCCTTCGAGCGTGGTGTTCTCGTGGCCGTCGGTACCCAGGCGCGGGTGCTCCGTGGGGCGATCGCGCGCCGCTTCCTCGACCAGGGTGGGAGCGAGGGGCCTTGGGGGCCACCACTGGGCGACCAGGACGAGGTGGGTGACACGCAGCGGGCCGAGTTCGGGCCTGTGGCCCTGTTCGCGGGGGCGGGGCTCCCCGCCAGGGCGCTCGCCGATCCGGTCCTGAGCCATTACCTCGAGGCAGGTGGGCCGGCAGGTCTGCTCGGGGCACCGACCTCGGACAGCTTCCATACGCGGACCGGCCAGCACCGGGCCTCCTTCGAAGGCGGCGCGATCGAGGTCGATCCGGCCACCGGGCAGGGACGCCTGCTCGAACCCCGCTCGACCCGGTCCGCTGACCAGGTGGACCGTTGACGCCCGACCACCGGAAGGCCGCATGATGCGACGCTCCACCGGCCGCTGGCTCCTGCTCATCCTCCTCGCGGCGATCGTCATGGCCGCTCCGGCGGCCGCAACCGATCGGTTCGAGGATGTGGATGCCACCTCGGTCCACCACGATGCCGTGAACCAACTGTCGGACGCCGGCATCATCGCCGGGGGCGCCGACGGCCGCTTCTGTCCTCGTGACGCCCTGAGCCGGGAACAGATGGCCTCCCTGCTCGCCCGCGGGCTACCGCGCACCACCTCCGACAGCAGCGTGGCCTCGTTGACCGGTGGGAACGGCATGAGCGGCGTACCGGCCTCGGTGACCGTCGAGGCATCCGGTGTCGCCGGCGGGAGTGGGTCGGTGACGCTGCAGGGTTCGGTCTCGGTGCTGGCCACCGGCAACGTGTCCTCCTGTCCGTGCGAGGTCGAGGCGTTCATCTACCGGGACAGCGACGATGTCCAGGGCCCGTCGACGTGGTCGCAGCTGCCCGACCGGGCGTCGGGAGAGGGACGTGCTGCGACGGCGCTCCCGGTCAGCTGGACGGCCTCGATCCCCAGCGGGACCACCGAGACCTACCGGATCGCCGTCTTCATCAACGACGGCAACCCCTCGGGCGTCACCACTGAAGCCACGCTGACCGCGATCACGACACCCCTGCCGTGAGCGCCCCGCTGCGGGGTCCCCGGACGATCGCAGGTTCGCCTTCGGCATCATCGACCGCATCGTCGCTCCGATGCGATCACCCCTGGGCATGAGGTCGGGAGCGGCGTCACAGGCCAGTAGGCTCGGTGGTCGCGGGCCGGCAGCTCAGCTGCTCAGGGCAGCGGTCCCTTGATGCGTACGGCTGATCCGTGCCGCGCGGGTCCGAGCCCCGCCCGACCCACCGCGTCCCAGACGCCACAACATCCCGACACAGCGCGCGAGGAGCCCATCATCCGACGGTTCCGCTTCGCTTTCGATCGGCGGTTCCGTCTGCCGCTCGCCGCCATCGGGGTACGCCCCTCCACCTGCGAGGTGGTGGTGACCGAGGAGCTGCTCGACGCCCGGTACGGGCCGCTGCGCCTGCAGACGCCGCTGAGCAACGTCCGCTCGGCCAGCATCACCGGTCCCTACCTCGCGATCAGGGCGATCGGTCCACGCGGGTCGATGGTCGACCATGGTGCGACCTTCGGCACGAACACCGAGCGTGGTGTCTGCATCACCTTCCACGAGCCCGTGGGTGCTCTCCTCGGACGTGACCGGTTCCGGCATCCGGGCCTGACGGTCACCGTGGAGGATCCCGAAGGACTGATCGAAGCCCTGGGGCTGGCGCCGTCACCGGCGCCATGACACGCGGGCGCGCCGACGTCGACGACACTCGGGCGCACGGACGCGGCGGAAGGGTCGGTCACTGCGGGGTCGCGCCCTGCTTGGCCCGCTTGGCGGTGCGACCGCGGACGGTCGCGCCGAGCTCGACCTTGCGCAACCGCACGTTGGCCGGGGTCACCTCGACGGCTTCGTCCTCGCGGATGAACTCCAGCGCCTGGTCGAGCGACATCGACCGCGGCGGTGCGAGCCGGACCAGCTCGTCGCCGGTCGCCGACCGGACGTTGGAGAGCTTCTTCTCCTTGGCGGGGT
>PWTE01000160.1 GCA_003563915.1 Nitriliruptoraceae bacterium | reverse complement strand
TCAACCCGAAGGCCCCCAGTCGGCCCTGGGACAGGCCGGGGAGCCACCGCTGCTGCTGCTCGTCTGAGCCCCAGCGCACGATCGAGTTCCCGACGAGCCCGAGGTTCACCGACACCAGGGACCGGATCGAGGAATCCGCCGCACCCAGCTCCTCGATGATGATCCGGTAGGCATCCGGACCGAGTCCCGTTCCTCCGTGCTCCTCCGGCAACGTGGCCCCGAGCACCCCGAGCCCCGCGAGACCTGCGATCAGTTCCTGCGGGAAGGACTCGGCGCGGTCACGATCCCGAGCGGTCGGACGGATCTCGCGATCACAGAAGTCGCGCACCGTGCGGCGCAGCGCGTCGAGCTCGTCGGTCATCGGTCGGCCTCCCGGAGGTCTGCTGCGCTGGATGGACGTCGTCGTGGACGGTAGCGCGCGGACCGTTCCCTCCCCGAGCGTGCCGCGCGTGAGGGTGGGCGGCGGCGGCAGCGCTAGGCTGACGCCGCTCGAGCAACCGACCGGAGAACGCCCTCGATGTCCCGGGTCAGAGTGATGTCGGCCATCGCGTACGACCTCGCCTCGTACGAGGAGACCGGGGTGGCCGACCCGATCCTCCGAGTGAGGGGTGAGCTCCCGGGACGCAGTGAGCCGTTCGGCGTCAGCCGCGTCTACAAGGGCTCGCAGGGGATGTACGAGGAGGTCCTCGTCCTGGCCGACCACGACGGCGTGGTGATCTGGGAGTCGGAGCCTCGGGTCGTCGAGTTGCGTGGCGAGATGTACGAGGACCTGTTCCGGCGTGTGGTCCGCGACCGGGTGGAGATCACCTCGACGGACGAGCACACCCTGGCGCTGTACCTCGACGGTCAGGTGGCTGGTCGGATCCCGGTGTTCATCGAGGCCCCCGACTCCGTCCAGGGCTCCGGGGTGTTCCTGGAGGCCGCAGAGGTCGCCCTGAAGAAGGGCTCGATCTGCTGGCTGACCATCCCGCAGAAGGGCGGCAAGCCGCTCACCCGGCCCGCTTGGTACGTCCAGCAGGGCACCTCCCTCTTCGTCCTGAAGGGCGAGACGGAACAGGAGTTGCCAGGCCTCGAGCACGCCCGCTCGGTCACGCTGACGGTCAAGTCCAAGGACGTGAAGGCTACCCTGGGCTCGATCGAGGCCGACGTGCGGGTCGTCACCGACGGGGACGAGTTCGAGCGGATCGCAGGGATGGGCCTGGGTACCCGGCTCAACCTCCGGGACGGGGATGCGGCGCTCCAGCGTTGGAAGGACCAGTGCACCCTGGTCGAGCTCACACCCCGGAACTGACGGACCCGTCGCAGACGATCTGGTGAGGCACGGCGCACGTGGGGTGCGGCGAGATCAGCGCCGTCGCCGTCGGGCCAGGCCGACCGCGGCCAGGATGACGAGCAGTCCCACGACGACGGCCCACAACCACGGCTGTTCATGGAGCCCAGGCGCGCTCGATGACGCGGAGACCGTGCGCACACCGTCGATGGGGACCGCCCACGTGAGGGTGCGACCCTCCACGCGGTCGGCGTCGGAGGTCTCGATCGGGCCCGGCAGCGTGACGGTCAGCAGCGGCCGGACGAGCTCCTCGGTCAGCGTACGGAGCTCCTCGGCGGAAGGGCCGAGCGACTCGCCATCGAGTTCGGCCCCGATCGTCTGAGGCGGTCGGAAGCCGACGTCACCGCTCAGGAGCGCCTCACCCTCGTCGTCGAGGCTGAGGTCGATGTCGATCACCAACGCCGGATCCTCGGCAGCCAGCCCCGACGACAGTGATCGGAGGATCTCGCCGACCTCGGAGGGATGGTCGAAGGATCGGGCGAGGGTGACCGTGATCGAGCGGTCCTCGCCGACGCGACGCTCGAGCTCCCAATCATCCAGCTGGGGCACCAGCGCCGTGACCTCGACGGTCGGGTCGACCGCCAGGTCGTCCAGTTCGTCGAGGAGCGCATCGTCCATCCGGATCGTGATCGCGACCACGCCGGACGCATCCCGCTCGAGTTCGACCACCCCGGCCAGGTCGAGTCGGCACCCCGTGAGCAGCACGGAGGCCAACGCCAACGTGCTCAGGACACGGAGCGGTGTGGTACGAACGGGCACTCCAGTGATGACGCTGACAGCCGATGAACAGGATGATGACCCGGGCAGGCTAGCGACGCCTACCCTCTGCCCCCGACCAGGAGAGAGGCCCACGTGAGCGCACGCGAGTCCGAGACCCTCGCCGAAGCCGGACAGGGCTCGTTCGAGGGGACCGCCGGGGTCGAGGCGTCCACGCTCGTGGACGCGACCGCTGACCCGGATCGTCGCATCAGCCGTCGGCGCCGCCGACTGGGCGAGCTGCTCGTCGAGGCGAACGTCATCAACGAGGAGCAGCTCGCGAACGCCCTGCACGAGTCGGGGCCGCGCGAACGGCTCGGGCAGACCCTGATGCGTCTGAACGTCATCGGCGAGGACGATCTGGCGGACGCGGTCGCGACCCAGCTCGGACTCGAGCGTGTGGACCTCAGCGTGGACCGGCCGACGGCCGAGGCCATCGAGCTGGTCCCGCCGAACCTCGCGGAGCGCCACGAGGTCGTGCCGGTCCGGCTCGACGGAGAGGTACTGGTGTTGGCGACCAGCGACCCCTCCGACGTCGCCGCGATGGACGACATCCGTCTGGCTGCGCGCTCCCGCAAGGTCCGACCCGTGATCGCCACGGACTCGGCGATCGACGCGGCACGCCGCCGTGCCTACCGGGCGGACGCGGCCCGCGACATGCTGCTCGACCTCGAGGACGAGGAAGCGGTCGACGAGGATCCCGATGTCGACGACCTCACCAGCGACGCGCAGCCGGTCATCAAGCTGGTGAACACGTTGCTCGGCGACGCCGTCATCGCCCGCGCGAGCGACCTCCACCTGGAGCCGGTACGCGACGGGCTGACCGTCCGCATCCGGGTCGACGGCCTGCTCCGCGAACACGGTCACGTGCCCCGTTCGATGGCCGCTCAGGTCGTGTCACGCATCAAGATCATGTCCCGACTGGACATCGCTGAACGCCGCCTGCCACAGGATGGCCGCGCGACCATCCGCATCGAGGGTCAGGAGGTCGACCTGCGCGTGTCGACCATGCCGACGATGCACGGTGAGACGGTCGTGCTCCGGTTGCTGCCCAAGGGGGCCGAGCGCGTCCCGATCGATGAGCTCGGGCTCACCGAGGACGCCAGGTCCGCGTTCCTCGAAGCGCTCGAGCGCCCGCAGGGGCTCGTCCTCGTCACCGGCCCGACCGGTTCCGGGAAGACCACGACCCTGTACGCCGGCCTGGAAGCGGTCGCCGACCCCACCCGCAACGTGCTGACCCTGGAGGACCCGGTCGAGAGCGAGCTCTCGGGGGTCAACCAGACCCAGATCGAACCGAAGATCGGTTTCACGTTCGCTCGCGGCCTGCGCCACGTCCTGCGCCAGGACCCGGACGTGGTCCTCGTCGGCGAGATCCGCGACCGCGAGACCGCAGCCCTGGCCGTCGAGGCCTCCTTCACCGGCCACCTGGTGCTGGCCACCCTGCACACGAACAACGCCCCGTCGTCGGTTGCCCGGATGGTCGACCTGGGGGCCGAACGCTTCCTGGTGGCGTCCTCGTTGCTGCTGGTCGTGGCGCAGCGGCTAGCCCGTCGCGTGTGCGAACGCTGCAAGGTCCCCACCCGACCCGACGAGGACCTGGTGAAGCGGGCGGGGCTCACCGCGGCGATGAAGCGCAGCGCTTCCTTCGTCGACGCACCCGGCTGCCAGTACTGCGACGACACCGGGGCCGTCGGGCGCATCGCGGTCAGCGAGATCCTGCCGATCAGCGCCCAGCTGCGCGATCTGATCACGGACGGGGCACCCGAGAACGCGATGACCCGGCTCGCGAAGGAGCAGGGCATGCGTACGCTCCGGGAGGACGCGATCGCACGGGCGATCGCGGGCGACATCACCCTCCAGGAAGCGCTGCGCGTCACGCCGGACTTCTGACCCGGTCCCGGGTCCGACGGATCGTCGCGCCAGTGTGGCTCGCTACCCTGAGGGTGCCGGTCGCGCAGCCTGGCTCTCGCCCGCTCACACCGCTGCCGCGGCCTGCAACGACACCGCAGAGACCCCACAGGAAGGTCCGTCGTGCCCACCGAGGAGCAGGTCCGTGAGGCCCTCGCGACCGTCAACGACCCCGAGATCGACAAGCCCATCACCGAGCTGGGCATGGTCGACGAGATCGCCATCGAAGGCAGCCGGGTCGGCGTCAAGATCAAGCTGACGATCCCCGGCTGTCCACTCAAGGACCGCATCACGACGGACGTGACCGACGCGGTCGTCCGCCTAGACGGGGTGGATGACGTGCAGGTCGTCTTCGGCTCCATGACCGACCAGGAGCGCCAACAGCTCTCCGCCGACCTGCGAGCCGAGCGTGGAGCCGCGAACCCGGACATGGAGATCCCGTTCGCTGCGGCGGACTCCGACACCAAGGTGCTCGCGATCGCGTCCGGCAAGGGCGGCGTCGGCAAGTCGTCCGTGACGGTCAACCTCGCCGCCGCCCTGGCCCAGCAGGGGCACAACGTCGGTGTGCTGGATGCCGACATCTGGGGGTACTCGATCCCCCGGATGCTGGGCGTCTCGGGCAAGCCCGTGGCCTTCGAGGGCATGGTGATGCCGTTGCAGGCCCACGGCTGCAAGGTCATCTCGATCGGGTTCTTCACCGACCCCGACCGTTCGGTGATCTGGCGCGGACCGATGCTCCACCGCGCACTCCAGCAGTTCCTCGGCGACGTCCACTGGGGGGACCTGGACTTCCTCCTGTGCGACCTGCCACCGGGGACCGGCGACATCGCCATCTCGTTGGCGCAGATGCTGCCCAACGCCGACAAGGTCGTGGTCACCACCCCACAGCAGGCCGCGCAGAAGGTCGCGCTCCGTGCCGGCAAGGCCACGGAACAGACCGGGATGAAGGTGGCCGGGGTCATCGAGAACATGGCCGGTTTCACCGACCCCGAGACGGGCAGGACCCACGACATCTTCGGAGCCGGTGGCGGCGAGGAGCTTGCCGAGGCGCTCGAGACCGACCTGCTCGGTCGCATCCCGATCGACCCGGCGCTGCGCGAGGCAAGCGATGCCGGCGTGCCGTTGGTGGTGTCCCATCCAGACGTCCCCGCCTCGGTGGCGATCTCGCAGATCGCCAAGGACCTCGCCGCGCGGTCACGCTCGATCGTCGGGCGGTCACTGCCGGTGACGATGGGCTGACCGACCCCGCCGTCTGCTCGCCTCAGCGAGCCATCAGGCGAGCGACGACCCGGCGCCCCACCACGCTGCTCAGCACACCGACACCGAAACCGGCCACCAGGTCGGTCAGGTGGTGCACGCCGACGTGCAGGCGTGAGAGGCCCACCCCGAGCGCGGCAGCGACGAGGGCTGGTCGGGCGCGCCGAGGCAGCTCGGGGAGGACGCTTCCGGCGATCGCCGCCACGACGGCGGCGTGCCCGGACGGCCAGGAGGACCCGGCCGGAGGGGCGACCAGTCGGGGGAGGTCACCGCGCTCGTAGGGACGCTGGCGCTCCAGCAGCGGCTTGGCGGCCTGCGCACCGATCCACGCGGTCGCTCCCGACGCGGCGACCTCGGTGGCCAGCCGGCGGTGGCCGGCGCCGGCCAGCGCACCACTGATCCCGGCGAGGCCGTACACCGATCCCAGATCCGTGACGGTGGCCACGACCTGGTCGACGGCGCGTGAGCGCCCCGCGCTCACGCGCGCCTGGGCCTGCCGGTCGAGGTGGTCCCCCAGGCCCGAGCGGACAAGGAGGTACGACCCCGCGACAGCACCGACGGCCAGGACGGCGGACCCGAGGTCCGATCGGCGGGTCGGCGCCACCCTAGGTGGCTTCCAGATCCGTCGGCGGCGGCTCATCGTCCGCACGAGGTGGCGGTGGCGTGCCGACGTCCTCGCGCAGGACCTCCCGGGTGCTGCGACGGAACTCGTCGCGCGTCGAGCTGAGGTCCGACCGGATGTCACGCAGGTCGCGCTCGAGCTCCGCGATCTCGGCGGACTCGCGGAACTCCTTCACGTTGCGTGCTGCTTCGTTGCGCACCTTCGCGAGGGCGCGCGCCGCGGTCCTGGCCAGCTCCGGCAGTCGATCCGGCCCGAAGACCAACAGGGCGACGACCGCGATGACGATCAGCTCCTGGGGACCGGGCACGACGGCTCTCCTCGACCTCGACGGCAGGGTAGCTGTGCGGCCACCACTCGCGCCCGTCAGCGGTCGCGTTCGCTCAGCGTGACCTCGAGCTCGATGCGTTCCCCGTCCCGGATGATCACGAGTTCGACCTCGTCCCCCGGAGCCAGACGGCGCACCTCGGCGACCAGCTGCGACATCGTCGCCAGGGGCTCGCCGTCGAACTCGACGATGACGTCACCCGGACGCAGATCCGCGTCCGCTGCACCGGTACCCGGCTGCACCTCGACGATGACGGCACCACGACTGGCGGGCAGTTCGAGTTCCTCGGCGAGCACCGGAGAGACGTCCTCACCGGAGACGCCGAGCAACGGGTGCCGGACGAAGCCCTGGTCGATCAGTTCCTCAGCCGAGCGGATCGCCTGCTCGAACGGCACCGCGAACCCGACCCCCTGGTTGCCGCCCGTGCGGGTCAGGATCGCCGTGTTGATCCCGACCAACCGGCCCTCGGCATCGACGAGCGCACCTCCGGAGTTCCCGGGGTTGATCGCCGCATCCGTCTGGATCACTGAGGGGATGACGTTCGGGCCCCCGCGAGCCTCGGGGATCCGCAGCTCACGGTTGAGTGCGCTGATGATGCCGGCGGTCACCGACGTCTCCAGCCCGAACGGCGACCCGACGGCGACGACGGTCTCGCCGACCCGGAGCGGCTCGTCCTGCGGCCGGACGTTGATGGCGGGCAGCCCGTTGCGGTCGACCTTCAGCACGGCGAGGTCGTTGAGCGGATCGCTGCCCACGATCTCGGCATCGAGGACGTCCCCACTGGCGAGCCGGACCGTCACGTCCAGGTCGTTGTCCATCGCCGCTTCGATGACGTGGTGGTTCGTGAGGATGAAGCCGTCGGAGGTGTAGATGACACCGGAACCGAGCGAGTTGCCCTGGCCTCCGGCGCCGGTCCGGGACGCGTCACCGATGTCGACCGTGACCACCGAGGGCGTCACGGCCTCGGCCACGGCCGGCACGATGCCCAGGGTCGATTCACCGGTCACCTCGATGGATGGTGCCGAGATATCCGTGGGCGACGGTGTCGCGGAGCCGGCAGGTCCCTCGTCGGCCCCCTGCGGCAGCATGACCGCCAGCGTGGCGGTGGTGGCGAAGACCGCGCCGAAGATCGCTCCCAGCAGCGCCGGCAGGATACCCCGCCGCCGCTTGGGTTCAGGGGGATCGACGGTCCCCGTGGTGTCGGGTGGGCGGACCGAACCTCGGGGAGACCCCGGGCCGGCCGCGACCTCGTCGGAACGTTCGGGTGGAGGCAGCGGGTAGCGCGCCATGGGCTCGGTTGCGGCTTCGTCGGAGCCCTCCGGCGCGGTCAGCGACGACCTCGCACCCGGGCTGGCGTCCGACGCCTGCCACGGAGCGCGGGAGGGCCCACCGTGGCTGGTGGGTTCGTCGGCACGCCAGGGGCGGCGCCATTCCTCGCGGTCGTAGCTCACGTGGGACTCCATCTGCGGGGGTCGAAGCCGATCCCTACGCCCCGGACCACCATGGTGCTGTGCGGGGGTACCGACGGCAACCCGACGATCAGGCGCTTTCGTCCAGGGGTCGCACATCGGGGGTTCGGACCTCTGGACGACGGGGACGGCTGTCCCGCCGTCCGCTCGGGCCAGCCCTTGCCCGACGCACCCGCTCGCCACGACCATGGGCTAGCGTGACCGCGCTCGCGGCGACGACCGAGGAGTGGACGTGGAGACCGACGTGCTGGCCGAGGTTCGCCGGCTGATCGCCCCCGAGGAGGGAGCCCTCGCCGACGCGCGAGAGCGGGTGCCTGCAGCACTCGCGCCTCCCGACCCGGAGATCGGCGCCCTGCTGGCGTGGGCGGCGACCACCTGTCGGGCCCGTACCGCGGTCGAGATCGGCGCCGCGGGGGGCATCTCGGGCCTGTGGCTCCTGCCGCACCTGTCCGAACGGGGGGTGTTGACCTCGATCGAGCCAGATCCCCACGCCCACGGGCTCGCGGCCGAGGCCTTCGCGGCGGCCGACGTCGCCACCCGGGTCCGGGCCATCCAGAGCGATCCTCTGGACGTGCTGCCTCGCCTCTCCGATGCCGGGTACGACCTGGTCCTCCTGCAAGGCTCCCCGGACGGCTACGCCCAGGTCCTGCCCGACGTGCGTCGCGTGCTGCGCCCCGGCGGGATGCTCCTCGCCCGTGGCGTGCTGCGTCCCGGACCGCACGCCGATGCGTTGGCGCGGTTCCTCGACGATCTGGCCAACGACGAGGTCCTGACGGTGACCGTGCTGCCCCTGGACGGGGGGCTGGTCCTGGCGACACGCGGGCCGGACCCCGACGACGGTGAGCACGGCCCAGGCTGAGGATCAGGCGAAGTAGCGCACCTTGGCCGCGAACTCGACCGCCGGTGCCAGGATGACCGCGAGGTAGAACATCCCGGTCGATGCCTGGATCGAGCGCCCGCCCTCCTTGGCGAGCTTCACGTTGAACCCGGCGATCAGCGCGAGCAGGGCGAGCACCCCGAGACCCAGCACGATCGTCATCGAGCCGATGCGCAGGATCGGCGCGAAGGTCGTGGCGCACTGCGCGAACGCCGCACCCTCCAGCCCCTCGCACGGCGGGGGGTTGCGTCCGCTGAGCAGCACCGACCCGAGCCCCGCGACGATGGCGCCGACGTTCACCCACGCCATCCAGACCATGTACCGGTTCGAGAGTCGACGCTCCACCAGGTACCAGTGACCGAGGATCATCCCGAGCCAGATGCCCCCCATCAGACCCGAACCGAGCAGCAGTTCGACGAACCCCTGACCGGTGCCGCCCGCCCCTCCACCGACCGCACGGATCTCCGCGACCGGCCAGAACGCCGCGACACCGGCCAGGGTCCCGACACCACCGAGGACACGTGCCAGGGTCGGCGGCAGTTTGACGGCGAGCACGATGACCGCGGCCGCGGTCGCCAGCGTGGCTGCCAGCAGCAGGCTGAGCGCGAGTTCGCCGCTGGCCGCGGTCTCGGCGTCCTGGAGGGTCCGAACCGGGCCACGGAACGCACCCCACGCACCCCACATCAGCAGGGCGACCGTCGCCCCGCTCAGGATCTCGTAGCCGTGCCGGACCTTGCCCCACGTCGGGGCGAACCAGACCAGTGCGGATCCGCCGACGGCGGTCATCGCGAGGACCAGGGCGAGGATGGCGGCAGGGGCGGTCACGGGAGCTCCTGAGCGGGCGGGCGGCACGGCCGCACGTCACGACGACGGATCTGGCGCCGCCAACCGGCGGACTCGGTCCAGTGGAGGTGTGCAGGGTGTGGAGGTGGGCAGGGTGCCACCTCACCCGCACCTGGGGCCAACCCGCGTGCGCACGCGGCGACCGACCGGACCTGCGGTCGGCCGCCAGGGACCGTCAGACCGCGGCGCCGTCACGGTCGGCCGGGAGCTCCATGCCCACGTCGAGCTCACCTTCGAGCACCCCATCGTCCCCGGCACCGAAGAACAGGAACCACAGCAGCACCGCCGCCAGGATCACCGCGATCGCCGCCGCGACGATGCCGCCGCCGAGGCCGGGCCGGTGGACGACGATCCGCCGCTTCCGTTCGAGGGGCGCGGACGTGCCGCCGTCGCGTTCGGTCTCGTCCGGTGTGACGGGAACGCCGCCCTCGCTGGGCGCAGGCGACGGAGCAGGCTGCCCCGGGTCGTCGGACGTCTGGGGGTCCAGCGGCTCGTCAGGCTCTGGGGGTTGCCGGTCCTCGTCGCTCACGGTGACCTCCTCGGGCGTCGGTGGGCACCAGCATGGCAGGTGGGAGGCTCCGCCGCGCGACGCTCCCAGGTGGGGCACCCACCCACCACCGCCGTCGGCCCGCACGACCACCTCGAGGTCCCAGCTTGACCACCCCGCCGCGGCTCGTGGTGGATCGCAACCCTGTCCGTCCAGGCCCGTACCTCGCTACGCTGGTGGTTGGTGCGAACGACGAGGTGGATGGCCATGGGCCGCTGTGATCCGGGGCTGAAGCAGACCCGGGAACTGAAGGTCGGCGAGGAGCACTCCGCAGCCTCGCTGGGATCCGGTGACGTGCCGGTGCTCGGGACTCCCGCGGTCCTGGCACTGGCCGAACAGGCCTGCGTCGAGGCCATCGCCGACGACCTCCCCGACGGAGAGACCTCGGTCGGAACCTGGGCCGAGATCGAGCACCTCAAGGCCACCTGCCTCGGCGCGACCGTGCAGGCGAACGCGACCCTGCTGGGTCATCACGGCCGCCGGTTGGAGTTCAACGTCACGATCGAGGAGGACGGCGAGCAGGTCGCTCGCGTCCGCCACCGCCGCGTGCTCGTCGACCGGGGGCGGTTCCTCGAGAAGCTGGGTGTGACCGCCGGAGCCTGAGGCGCCGCTCCCCGACCGACACCGAACGGTCACCCGCCGTAGGCCGAGGTCGACTCACGACGGAAGTCGCGGTCGAGGAGCACGTTGACCAGCGCCGGCACGCCGCTCTCCAGGGCGCGGTCCAGGGCGGGGGCGATGTCCTGGGGACGCTCGACGCGTTCGCCGTAGCCGCCGAGCGCCTCCACCATGCCCTCGTACGAGGTGGCCTGCGACAGGTCCTGCGCGACCATGCCCTCGTCGCCGTAGACCCGCTCGTGGAAGGCCTTCATCTCCCCCCAGGCGCCGTCGTTGCCGATGATGCCGACGAAGGGCAGGTCCTGACGGACCGCGGACTCGTACTCCATGCCGTTGAGCCCGAAGGACCCGTCGCCGTAGACGACCAGCACGGGTGTGTCGGGATGCACGTGCTTGGCCGCCAACGCGAAGGGCGCTCCGACGCCGAGGCAGCCGAACGGGCCTGGGTCCATCCAGTAGCCGGGCGTGTCGACCCGGACCTGCCCGGCGGTATGGGCCACGATGTCGCCCCCGTCACCGATGACGATCGCGTCACGGTCCGCCCAGCGTGCGACCTCGCGGGCGAACCGTAGGGGATGCACGGGGCTGGCGTCGGAGGTGGATGCCTCGTCGCGGGCGGCGGTCCGACGGGCTTCCTCGGCGCGGAGCTCCTCGAGCCAGGGCGTTGCCTGGCTACGCCCGAACTTGCCGTCGTGCTCCAGCAGCGCCCGCAGGAAGCTCGCGACGTCGCTCACCGCACCGACCTCGACCTCGCGGTTGTGACCGATCCGATCGGCCTGCGGGTCGACGTGGATCACGGCGACGTCGTCGCGGTACGCGGGCGGGCGTCCGTAGCCCAGCCGGAAGTCGAAATCCACCCCCAGGGCCAGCACGACGTCTGCCTGCCGCAGGGCGTGCTTGCGGGTCAGTCCGAGCAGGTGCGGGTGGGATGACGGCAGGATCCCACGGGACATCCCGTTGACGTACACCGGGAGCTGCGCGACCGTCGCCAGCTCACCGAGCTCCGTGGAGGCGTCGGCCCAGTACGCCCCCGACCCGGACAGCACGACGGGGTGTTCGGCGGACGCCAACAGCTCGGCCGCCCGCGCGACGGCGTCCGGATCCGGCCCGGGGAGGTGGCTGTACCCCCCACCCGCAGGGACCACCTGATCGGTGTCCACCGGGGTCATCAGCACGTCCATGGGGAGGTCGAGGTAGGTCGGACCCATACGCGGCGCACGGGCATCCCGGAAGGCGTAGCCGAGGACCTCGGGCAGCCGGCGGGTCTCGAGCGCGGTGTCGACGCGTTTCGTGACCGGTCGCAACAGCTCGAGCTGCGGGGCGTCCTGGAGCGCACCCATCCCCTCCAGCGCCAGGGGGTTGCGGCCCCCCAACAGCACCATCGGCGAGGTCGCGTAGAACGCGTTGGTGACGCCGGTGATGGCATCGGTGACCCCCGGACCGGCCGTCACCGCCGCGACGCCAGGTGTCCTGGTGAGCCGCGCGTAGGCATCGGCCGCGTGCGCCGCCGCCTGCTCGTGGCGCACGTCGATGACGCGGACCCCGGCGTCCTTGCAGCCGTCGTAGATCGCGCTGATGTGGCCGCCCGTGAGGGTGAACAGCGCATCGACACCCTGCTGGACGAGCACGTCCGCGATCAGCTGTCCACCGTGCCGTTGCTCTCCCATCGAGACCTCCCGGCTCGTCGTCCGGGCAGGCTACAGAGCCGCAGTGGGCGGGGGAGGGATCAGTCGGAGAGCCAGCGCAGCAAGGTGCGCACCGGGACCCCGGTGCCGCCCTTGCTGATCTCGTCGTGCGCTTCCCCGGCCCAGGCGGTCCCCGCGATGTCGAGGTGGGCCCACGGGATGTCCTCGCCCACGAAGTGGTGGAGGAACAGCGCGGCGAAGATCGTCCCAGCCTCACGGCCACCCGAGTTCTTCAGGTCCGCGATCGCCCCCTCGACACGTTCGCCATACTCCTCGCTGGCCAGAGGGAGCCGCCACACCGGCTCACCTGCGGCGGCACCGGCGGCCAGGATCGCTTCCGCCAGATCGTCGTCGGAGGCCAGCAGCGCGCTGATGCGGTCCCCGAGCGCAACGGTCGCCGCGCCGGTGAGCGTTGCGACGTCCACGATGGCGTCCGGCTCCAGCTCCGAGGCATGGACCAGGGCGTCAGCCATCACCAGGCGTCCTTCCGCATCGGTGTTGATGACCTCGACCGTGGTGCCGTCCTTGATCGTGAGTACGTCGCTGACCCGGGTGGCCGTGCCCGACGGCATGTTCTCCGCGAGCGCGAGCAGCGCGGTGACCCGGACCGGTAGCTCGAGTGCAGCCGCGCCCTTGATCGTGGCCAGGACGGTCGCCGCACCGCCCATGTCCATCTTCATGGTCTCCATCGAGGTGGAGGGCTTCAGCGAGATCCCGCCCGTGTCGAAGGTGATGCCCTTGCCGACCAGTGCGACGTGTCGGGTGGCACCTTCGGGCGCGTAGGTCAGCTCGACCAGACGTGGCGGTTCGCTGGAGCCTTGGCCGACCCCGAGGATGCCGCCGTACCCACCGTCGATCAGCGCCTGCTCGTCCAGGACGCGTGCCGCGATCGGCAGCTCCGCGACCTCGGCGACCACCCGATCGGCCAACGCCGGGGGCCGCTTGGCCTGTGGTGGGGTGTTGACGAGATCACGAGCGAGGGTGGCGGCACCGGCCGTGACCGCGGCGACATCCACCGCTCGGCGGACCCGCTCCTCGGTCGCGTCGTCCACGTGGAGGACGACCCGCTCGAGCTCGAAGGGGCGGGGATCGGACTGGAAGCTCGTGAACCGGTAGCTGCCCAGGAGCAGTCCTTCAGCGACCGCTTGCGCCGCGTCGCTCGCGTCGATCCCAGGCAGAGCGGTGTGGAGGGCGAGCGCCACCGAGCTGACCCGCTCCGCGGCTGCCGCGACCGCAGCCGCCGCACGGCGCAACTGGGTCGTGCCGGCGTCTGCTCGGGTGCCCACACCGACCACGACCAGGGTGGCCGCCGGGAGGGCGCCACGGGTCGGGACCCTGGCCGTGCTGCCGACGCTCCCGTCGAAGTCCAGGGCACGGAGCTCGGCGAGCAGGTCCATGCCCAGAGCGGTGGCGATCGCCTCGGTGTCGGGCCCGAGCTCCGGTGGATCGGTGCGCTCGCCGGAGGCGGGAGCGAAGGCGGAGACCGCGATGAACGCGGTCTCCGCGGAAGCCAGCGGAGCGGTGACGACATCGAAGGTTGGCACGGTGGCCTCCGGGACGACGGGGAGGTGCCGGCGCAGGTGGCGACACCGGGTCGAGCCTCGGAGACTAACGGCAGCGGGTGGGCCACGGCCACGTCGCGCCTGGCTCTACGCTGCGCAGCATGCCAACCGACACGCCATCCCACGATCCGACCGGCCGCGACGCCGACCCCGCCGGCCAGGCCGACCCCTCCGGCCAGAGCGAGGCACTCCCCCTCGGCGGGGCCTCGGTCCGCCCGGTCGACCTCCGCGACTACGTCGACTTCTCGCGCGGGGCTGCCACCCGTGTCCGGGTGTTCGCCACGCCGACGTTGGCCTTGGACCTGTGGTGCATCGAACCGCAGCAGGCGACTCCGGTCCTGCACCACGACGGCAGCCAGGTGACCTACACCATCGTCGGCGGTCGATCCTGGTTCGTGACCGACGAGGGCGAGGTCGGGCTGGATCCGATGGGTTCGCTGCTCGTTCCCGCGGGCGTGGTGCACGGCATCGACAACCGCGCTCCCGACCCGCTGATCATCGTCGCCGTCTCGGCACCTCCCACCGCAGCTCCCTCCGAGCAGACGGAGGACGCGCCGGTCGACGACCAACGGGCGGCGATCCGCGTAGAGGCAGATCGGCCGAACGTCCTGCGGCGGGTGGCCGACCGGCTGCTCGGGTCCCGCAGCTGAGCGAGCCGGGACCGACCCACTGGGCGACCCGGGCGACCACGGAGGCCGACCGACGAGCTTGTCCCGAGCAGGTCGACCGACGAGACTGCGCCCATGCGACCTGGACCCGCCCGCGGCACGAACGTCAGCGACACCTTCGTGGTGACCTCAGCGATGACCGCGCGGGTCGACGGCCGGGAGCTCCATCCCGTCTACGGCACGGGCGCGCTGGTCGCCGACATCGAGCGTCTCTGTCGCCAGATCCTCGAACCGCACCTCGAACCGGGCGAGGAGGGGGTCGGTGCCAAGCTCGAGGTCCTGCACCGCGCGCCGGTCGCGGTCGGCGAGACGGTCACGCTCGAGGTGACGGTCGCCTCGGTCGGTCCGACCTCACTGGTCTGTGAGGTCCTCGCCCGCCACAACGCCACGATCGTCGCGCGGGGATCCTTCGAGCAGCGCCTCGTCCAGCTCGAGCGGTTCCGCGAGGAGACCGCCGCCCGACGCGAACCCCACGACGCGGACGGCTAGGTCGCGGACCCGGCCAGCCGACCTGGATCACCGCAGCGCCGGGGGCGTGAGCGTTCGCCGTCCCAGCGCGCGGCGTCCACCAGACGCGCACACCTCTGGACCGACCTAACGTGTGATGGTAATCTCCCGCGAGAGTCACGGAGTTTCACACGACGGGATCTCGCGGCTTGGGAGTCGGGATGGATCAGCGGATGTCGGCATCACCGTCGGCGCGCTCGTTGCTGTTGACGGTCTTCGGAGACCTCGTCCTGCCGAGTGGCGGACGGGCGTGGCTGGCGGCCCTCGCCGCCGCGATGGAGGAACTGGACGTCGCTCCCGCGACGACGCGTCAGGCCTTGCGGCGGCTGACCGGACAGGGACTGGTCGCACCGGAGCGGCACGGCCGCCTCGCGAGCTACCACGTGACCGGTGAGGGACGTCGCCGCCTCGATGAGGCGGCCGAACGCATCTACCTGCGTCGCCCGCTGGCGTGGGACGGTCGCTGGCGCGTGTTGACCGCCACCGAGGATGCGCGCGCCGTCCGCAACGCCTTGCGTCGCGAGCTGGGCTGGCTCGGCTACGGCTCGTTGTCCGGCGGCATGTGGATCTGCCCGTGGGATCTCGGATCGCGGCTGGATGCGGTGCTGGCGAAGCACGACGTCGCAGGGGCGGTACAGACCTTCACCGCCACGCTCGAGGGCGACGACCAGGAGCTGGCCGCACAGGCGTACGACCTGGGGGAGCTGGCAGCTGCCCACCGCGACTTCCTCGCGGCCTACGAGTCCGTGCACCCCGGCGCCGACGACGACCGGGACGCCTTCGTCGCGCGGGTCCGGCTGGTCCACCGTTGGCGGAAGTTCCTCTTCCTCGACCCGGGGTTGCCGGACGAGCTGCTGCCATCGGACTGGCTCGGCGACCGGGCCGCGGCGACGTTCCTGGCGCACTACCGCGCGCTGGAGGCGCCGGCGTGGCGCTACTGGGAGCAGCTCGTGGCCGACGCCGACCCGGACGGCCGGGTACCACCGCGGGCGACCTCGAACCTCGGGGCCTCGCTGCCAGCCTCACCCGACCTGGCAACCGCCGAGGACCGCGACCCCACCATCGCCACGGCGCGGCCGGCCAGCGCGACCACGACGAACGGTGACCGTCCGGGGCGATCGGAGAGCTACGACGACGACCCCGCCCGCACGGAGGAGTTCCTGGAGCGGCTCCATGCCGGACACAAGGTCGAACCCCACGACTGGATGCCGCAGACCTACCGCGACCTCAACATCCGGTTCATCGAGATGCACGCGAACTCGGAGATCATGGGGGCACTGCCGGAGCGGGAGTGGATCGCCCGGGCGCCGTCGCTGAAGCGCAAGCGCTCGTTGGCCGCGAAGGTCCAGGACGAGGTCGGTCACGCGCACCTGATCTACCGGGTGGCGGAGTCTCTCGGACGCCCGCGGACCGCGATGTACGAGGACCTCATCGCGGGCAAGGGCAAGTTCCACAACGTGTTCCACTACCCCACCTACACGTGGGGGGACGTCGCCTGCATCGGCTTCCTGGTGGACGGGGCCGCGATCGTCACGCAGCGGGCGCTGCTCGAGACGTCGTACGCGCCGTATGTCCGGGTGATGCGACGCGTGGTCGCCGAGGAGTCGCTGCACTACCGCCATGGCGAGGACATCATGCTGGCGCTGGCCAGTGGCACCGACGAGCAGTTCGCGATGCTGCAGGAGGCGGTGAACCGCTGGTGGGAGCCGGTGATGCACTTCTTCGGCACCGACGTGTCGGCCGAGGACGACCCGATGATCCACTGGGGGGTGAAGACCCGGACCAACGAGGAGTCTCGACAGGAGTGGATCAGCCAGTACGTGCCGAAGCTGTGGGACATGGGCGTCGAGCTGCCCGATCCGAAGCTCGCCTACGACCCGGACGCCAGGAGCTGGACCTACAGCGAGCCGGACTGGGACCGTCTCAAGGCCGTCATCAAGGGTGAGCCGACCGAGGCGACGAAGAGCCGGCTGTACTGGCGCCAGCTGATGCACCGCCACCACGGCTGGATCCACGAGATCGTGACCGGGGACCAGGTCCCCGCCGCAGCCTGACGAGAGGGAGCCTTCCATGCCCACCTACGAGGTGTTCGGGCGTCGCAAGTGGGACGCGCCCCTGGAGCACGTGGGCAACCTGCATGCTGCGGACCACCGGACCGCGCTGCTGATCGCCCGCGAGACCCACTTCCGTCACCAGGAGGGGGTGGACTACGCGGTGGTGCGCAGCGACCACGTGCACCGGCTGGAGGATGCGTCCCTGCTGGAGCGCAGGACCGACATCAGCTACCGGCTGCAGACCGGCTACTCGGGGTTCCGGGAGAAGCGTGAGGCTGCCCGACAGGCGGCCGCCGCGCGCGGCCGCGGCCACCTGCGCGACCGGCCGGTCCCGGGCTCGAACGGGAAGGGAGCCGCCTGATGGACACGGTCGCCGCGCCTGACCTGACCACCGCACGCGCGCAGGTGCTGCTCGCCGTCGCGGACGACGCGCTGGTCAGCGGGCACCGCTCGTCGCACTGGACCGGTGTGGCCCCGTCTCTCGAGGAGGACCTGGCCTTCTCCACGATCGCCCAGGACGGCATCAACCATGCCGACCTGTGGTACCAACTGCTGGTCGCCTCCGACGACGACGTGCGCGCCGGGGTCGATGCGTTGGGTCTCGGTCGCGAGCCCGAGGCCTACCGCCACGCGATCCTCTGCGAGCGACCGCCACGGGACTTCGCGTTCACCCTGGCACGCCACTGGGCCTTCGAGCGGTTCGACGCGGTCCGCTTGGATGCCTTGTCGGCGTCCTCGGACCCCGACGTCGCCGCGGTGGCCACCAAGCTGCTGCACGAGATCCGCTACCACCTCGAGCACGCAGACCACTGGTTCACCAGGCTCAGCCACGCCGGTGACGAGCCTCACGCGCGCTTCGGCGAGGCCCTCGGTGAAGCGTTGCCGGAGGCGCTCGGGCTGTTCGAGGCGGTCCCGGACGAGGCCGAGGCGGTCGACGCCGGGCTGTTCCCGACCGGCCACCCGGGTCTGCGGGACCGGTGGCTGGAGGTCATCGAGCCCGTGTTGCGCAACGCCGACTACGGCGCGGTGGTCCCGGCTGCAGGTGCCACCGTTCCCGTCTCGGCGGCCGGTGGGCGCCAGGGGCGCCACTCGCCCGACTTCACCGACGACGTGTGGCCCGAGATGACCGCGCTGTATCGCTCCCATCCCGGCGCTCGGTGGTGACCACGATGACGACCCGCACCGACGTCGATGCTGCGGCCGTGCGCCGTGCCGTCGAGGGTGTCCCCGACCCCGAGTTGCCTCCCGTCACGATCGGGATGCTCGGGATGGTCCACGACGTCCATGTCGACGCCGACGGTGAGGTCACGGTCGAACTCCTCCCGACGTTCTCCGGCTGCCCCGCGACCGACATGATCGGCCAGGACGTCCAGGCGGCGGTCACGCAGGTGCCCGGCGTGCACACCGTGACGGTCCGGTTCCGCCACTCCCCGCCGTGGACGCCGGATCGCATCGATGCCGAGGGTCGCGAGCAACTACGGCGCTTCGGCATCGCACCGCCAGGCGGCCCCGTCGTGGGCGCCGTCGAGCCGGAGGGCCGTCGGTCGCTGCCGCTCGCGCTGTCCGGGAGCACCGATCCGCGCCCCTGCCCCTACTGCGGCTCCGACGACACCGTGCGCGACGCGCCCTTCGGCCCGACACCCTGCCGCGACCTGCGTTACTGCCAGGCCTGCGACCAGCCCTTCGAGGCCTTCAGGTCCTGACCGGCTCCGGTCGCTGGCGGAGAGCCCCGAAGGCGGCGGAGAGCCGCGGGTGCGCTCGTGGACCCGAGGCTCGCCGCTACACCCGGGGCTCTCCGCCGAGGCCGCAACGTCGATCGCGGCCGCACCTCGGTTCAGGCCCGCGCCGCCTCCTGCTCGGCCAGCGCGGCCAGGTTCGCCAGGGAGCGCCCGAAGATCCGACGCAGTATCGGCAGCACCAGGGTCGAAGCACCCCACTCCCCCAGCGCGCCCAGCGGCGGGTCGACCTCCTCCCACCACGTCACGGTCGTCGCCTGCGGGCCGTCCTCCGCCAGCTCGAAGGCCCCGTACCCGGTGATGACCCTCCCCAGGTGGGTGACCTCGAGGTAGCGCGGTTCCTCCCAACCGGTGACCCGCATCACGTCCTGCACGGTCACGCCCATCAGGTTGGTCGGACACCGGATCGTCACGCCCTCGCCGGTGCGCTCCGGCGTGAGCACGTACACCGCCTTCGCGTCGAGCATCCACTCCGGCTGGCGTTCCCACGTGGTCAGCACGTCCCAGACCACCTGGCGGGAGGCGGCGACGGGCTGGGTGATCTCGAGCCGCATGGGGATCCCTTCCGGGGCGCGATCCAGGCAGGCAGGTACGTCGAGGTGGCAGGCTACGGCAGGCTGGGGAGGCGGCACACCGCGCGAGCGGCCGGGTGAGGGGCCGGGCCAACCAACGTTCGGACCCCGGCCCAGCTCCGTCCGGGCTGGGGGCGCGGCCCGCGCGTCCACGCGGCGAGGTCCGGCCCCGGCCCGACGGGCTACCTCGACGTGTCAGCTAGGCTCGGCGCCTCACGGCCCGAGGCGTGCGTGCCCCGTCACGCAGCGCCCGGCGTGGCCACCGGCGCCCTCGGCGCCCGCCCACCCACCGCTTGCAAAGGACCCACCGTGTTCGCCGACATCGACGGCAACGCCCTCCACTACGTCAGCTACGGCGAAGGCCCCCCGGTCGTGTTCGTCCACGGCCTGGGCGGCTCCAGCAACGTCTGGCACGGTGTGATGCAGGCGATGCAGCAGCACCATCACGGCGTCGCCATGGACCTGCGCGGCCACGGCCGCAGTCAGGGACGCGGGAAGTTCTCGATCGAGGGCTGGTCGAAGGACATCCAGAAGCTGATCCGTCACCTGGAACTGCCGGCCGTGACACTGGTCGGGCACTCGATGGGCACGTTGATCGCCCAACACCTGGCCCAGACCTCGCCGGACACGGTGGATCAGTTGGTGCTGGTCGGCGGGATCTCCTACTTCCAGCCGCCGACCGCAGACGCCTACCGCGAACGTGCCGACCTCGTCGAGGCCGAAGGCATGGACGTGCTCGTCGACACGTGGTTGGACGGAGCGGTGTCGCCACAGTCGCACGCGACGATGGCCGGCGGGGTCGGGCTGCTGCGGGAGCTGTTCCTGCGCAACGACCCCATCAGCTACGCGAAGTCCTGTCGCGCCCTGTCCAAGGCCCCACACATCCGCCGGGACGAGATCGGGCAGCCGACCCTCATCGTGACCGGCGCCCACGACCGGTCCACGCCCCTGGCCATGGCCGAAGAACTGAAGTCGTCGATCCCCGTGAGCCGCGTCAAGGTGCTGGCTGATGTCGGCCACTGGTGCACGATCGAGGCACCGGGTGCGGTGGCGGCCACCATCCTCGAGTTCCTCACCTGACCGGACCGGAGCGCGTGTGACCAGCGACCCTGGCGACGTCGACGACGGGGTCGCTGCGCCGCAGGAGCGGCACGACCCCCTGGCCTACCGACCGCATCTGCCCACGCCGCTCATCACCCCGGGTGAACCGGCTCCACGTCCGGCGCCGGTCCTCGACCTGCCACGCCGCCGGATCGACCTGGGGCGGCGCGTGGCGGTCATGGGCATCGTCAACCGCACACCGGACTCCTTCTACGACCGCGGCGCGACCTACGAACTGGACGCCGCCCTCGACCACGCGCAACGGCTGATCGCAGACGGGGCGGACATCGTGGATGTCGGCGGCGTCAAGGGCGGGCCAGGCGCCGAGGTCACGGTCCCTCAGGAGATCGAGCGGATCGTCCCGTTCGTCGAGGCCCTGCGGTCCGTCGAACCCGACGTGCTCATCTCCGTGGACACCTTCCGCGCCTCTGTCGCCGATGCCGCCATGGCGGCGGGCGCCGACATCGTCAACGACGTGACCGGGTTGCACGACCCCGAGATCCTCGACGTCGTCGTCGCCCGTGGCGCCGGCTACGTCGCCATGCATCACGGCGGCGAGCCACGGACCCGCCCATTCAGGCGCCACTACGAGCCGGACATCACCCGCGCCGTCGTCCAGCACTGTCGTGCCCTCACCGACCGGGCGGTCGCCGCCGGTGTCCCTCGCGGGCGCCTGATCGTCGACCCGGGCCACGACTTCCAGAAGACGACGGCGCACTCGTTGGAGGTCACCCGGCGGCTGCCCGAGCTGGCCGCACTGGGCTACCCGGTGCTGGTGGCCCTGTCGAACAAGGACTTCATCGGCGAGACCCTCGACGCGCCGCTCGAGCGGCGCGTCGACGGCAGTCTGGCCGCCGCGGTGTTCTCGATCCTGCGCGGCGCTCACCTCGTCCGTGTCCACGAGGTCCAGCGCACCGTCGACGTGGTGCGGATGACCGAAGCCATGCTCGGCTGGCGCGGCCCGGCCATCGCGATCCGCGGCCTGGAGTGACGGGTCAACCGAACCCGGGCGGCAGGGAGGTCACCAACCGCAGCGGCAGCTCCCGTGCGCAGGTGTCGTCCGGTCGGGTGTCCGGCTGCTGGAGGAAGTCGGTGACGAGCTGCTGACCGCACGGTCCGATGGCTTCCAGGGGCGCGTGGCCGACCGGGCCGACCTCGACGATGACGCTGTTCGCCAGCTGCTGATCGACCTGGCGTCCCAGGCTCGGTGGTGTGACGTGGTCGAAGCCTCCCGTGACGATCAGGGTGCGTGCCGTGGAGTCGAGACGGACGTTGGCCGGGTCGTACACGGGCGTCACGCGGTAGCACGTCACCGGGCCATCGCCGGGCCACGAGCGCCCCGCCGGTAGGCCGTTCCTCTCACGTCAGGCCCAGCACGTGCGGTAGTTCACGGATGTCCGCGATCCGGTGGGTCGGGCTCGGCCCGTCGCCCGCGACACGCTTCCCACCCGGGCGGGTCACCCACACCGTCGCCATGCCCAAGCTGGCCGCCCCGGCGATGTCCGCCACGGGGTTGTCGCCGACCATCGTGACCCGGTCCGGGGTCGGGTCGCCCAGCTCCGCGAGGGCCGCCTCGAAGATGGCCGGATCCGGCTTGGCGGCACCGACCTCGTCGGAGATCACGATCGTCCGGGTGTAGGAACGCAGCGGTGACGCCTCGAGTCGGGGACGTTGGACGTCGGCGAGCCCGTTGGTGACGTAGGCGACCGGGTGGCGTGCCGCCACGGCCGCGACGACCTCCACGGCACCGGCGACGAGTTGGCTCCCGGCGGCCAGGGCGGCGAGGTAGCGCTGCGCGAGCGCTCCGACGTCCACGTCGGTGACGTCGTGCTCGGCCAGGACCTCCTCCCACCGTTCGACGCGCAACCGTGTCGCCGTCGTCTCGCCGCGCTCCAGCGCTCCCCAGTGCTGCGCGTTGATGCGGCGGTAGCTCGCCACCACCTCACCGTCCGGATCGAGCCCCGCGCCACGCAGCGTCGCGGTGACCGCCGCGGCCTCCGCGGCGTCGTAGTCGAACAGCGTGCCGTCCAGGTCGAACAGCACGGCGCGATCGTGGTGCACTCGGGCTCCAGGCCGACGACGGATGGGACCCCGACGGTACCGAGCGGCCCGCTCACGATGTGGGGGCGGTCCAGCTACCGTCGTGGCTGATCGCGTTCCCGACCCTGGAGGCCGCCGTGGCGCGTGTCGGCATGCCACGCAAGTTCGTGTTCGTCTGCCTGAACGAACGTCCGGAGGAGCATCCACGTCCTTCCTGTACCCGCCGAGGCAGCGGCAACGTCTTCGAGGCGCTGCGCGAGGAGACCGGACGCCAAGGGCTGGTCGACGTGAAGGTCATCGCGTCGGGCTGTCTGGAGCCGTGCATGGTGGGCCCGTCGATCTACGTTGCGCCGGACGACGTCTGGTACGGCGGCGTGACCGTCGAGGACGTGCCACAGCTGGTCGAGCAGCACCTCGCGGGCGACGAACCGGTCGAGTTCCTGCGGATCGGCCGCGAGGAGTTCGAACTGTCCCCGTTGGCTGGACGTAGCGACCTCCCCCCTGGTGAGATCCCCCCGGTGTGACACGCGGGTCGGAGGCGGCGCTGACCTGCGACCAGCCCCCGCCACCCCCTACGCTGCGCGGTGAGCGCGCACCCCGAGGGAGGTGGGACGACCGATGGCTGACCGTGAGCTGGCGCTGCGTGGCTACGACGCGGTGGAGTTCTGGGTCGGTAACGCCAAACAGGCCGCCTACTACTACCGCAGCGCCTTCGGATGCCGGCTGGTCGCCTACGCCGGCCCTGAGACCGGGGTCCGCGACCGCGCGTCGTACGTGCTCCAGCAGGGCAACATCCGCATCGTCCTGACCAGCGGCCTCAACCCCGACCACGAGGTGGTACGACACCACGCCCGGCGGGGCGACGCGGTCCGGGACGTCGCCTTCACCGTCGACGATGCCGAGGAGGCGTTCGCGCTGGCCGTCGAACGCGGCGCGGCCCCCCACCATCCGCCCGAGATGCGGTCGGACGAGCACGGGCGGGTGATCATCGCGGCGATCGCGGCGTTCGGCGACACGATCCACTCGTTCGTGCAGCGGGACGGGTACGCAGGCGTCCACCTCCCCGGGTTCCAACCGGTCGACGACGATCCCGTGGCAGAGCCGGTCGGCCTGATCGACATCGACCACGTCGTGGCGAACGTCGAGGAAGGCCGGATGGACCGGTGGGCGGCCTTCTACGAGCGCATCCTGGCCTTCGCGCCACTGCGGCACTTCGACGACGAGGACATCTCGACGGAGTACACGGCCCTGATGTCGAAGGTGCTCGCCGACGGCGACGGCCGCATCAAGATCCCGATCAACGAGCCGGCCCGCGGACGCAAGCGGTCGCAGATCGAGGAGTTCCTGGATGCGCATGCCGGTCCGGGCATCCAGCACCTGGCGCTGACCACCGAGGACATCGTGACCACCGTCTCCCGGCTGCGCGACCGTGGCGTGGGGTTCCTCGAGGTCCCCCGCGAGTACTACGACGATGCCGCGCGTCGGGTCGGCGAGGTCCACGAGGCCTGGGAGGACCTGGCGGAGCTCGGGATCCTGGTCGACCGGGACGACGAGGGCTACCTGCTGCAGATCTTCACCGAACCCGTGCAGGATCGTCCCACGGTCTTCTACGAGATCCTCCAGCGCCGGGGGGCGACGGGGTTCGGGCTCGGCAACTTCCGTGCGCTGTTCGAGGCGATCGAACGCGCACAGGAGCGTCGCGGCAACCTCTGAGCCGACGGCGTCGAAGGACCTCCAGGAGGTGCCATGCGTCCCATCCGTTGGTTCGCCGTCGTCGTCGTCGTCGCGATGCTCGCCGCCATCCTGGGTGCGGCGACGACCGCCTCGTTGCCCGAGGACGGCAGCATCCTGCTGGGGCTCGCGTGGGGGCGGGTGACCCTGATCGACCTCTACCTGGCCTTCGCGATCGTCTGGCTGTGGATCGCCTACCGCGAGGCCTCGCCGCGCCGCTCGGTCGCCTGGCTCGTCGCCACGATCGTGACCGGCAGCCTGGCGCTCGGCATCTACCTCCTCGTCGCCGCTCGGCGTGCGACCACGCCGCTCGAGCTCCTTGTCGGCCCCCGCCGATTGGCCCACCTCGGCATCCAGGAGCCACCCCCCGAGACGCCCGGCAGCGGACGAGACCTGTAGCCTCCGCGCGGTGGGAGGTGGACCGTGACACGGGTGTCCTGGGACGAGTACTTCCTCGAGCTCGCACGTACGACGTCGAGCCGCGCGACCTGCTCGCGTCGCAAGCACGGGGCGGTGATCGTGAAGGGGCGACGCATCGTGGCCACGGGCTACAACGGCGGCCCGTCCGGCTACCCCCACTGCGAGGACGGAGGGTGTCCCCGCGCCACGTCGGGGGCCGAACAGGGCCACGACTACGAGCGGTGCATCGCGATCCACGCCGAGGCGAACGCGCTGCTGTTCTCCTCGCCGGAGGAGCGGGAAGGCGCCTCGCTGTACTGCACGGGCGCGCCCTGCTTCGGCTGCGCCAAGCTGATCGCGAACTCCGGGGTCGGCGAGGTGGTCGCCGCCGGTCACCGCTACGAGGGCTGGGAGGAGGTCCGCGACTTCCTGCGACGCGCGAAGGTCCGCGTCCGGGTGCTCGACGGCCTCGAGGGGGTCCCGGTGCTCGACCTGACCACCGACGCCGCGACCTGACGAGGATCCCCCGAACGAAGCGTCCCCCCGGTGGGAGGGCCGGGGGGACGTCGAAGCTCGGGGCCGGATCGTTCGGATGCCGTTTGGGAGGGAGGCATCCAGGCGGTGGGAGAACCGCCAGGTGGAGCGGGAGATGATCCGGGCGGGTCCCGAGCGGGCGCGAGGTCGGGTGGGAGAGGGAGCGTGACCTCGCGCTGGTCTTCGGTTGTCAGATGGTCCAGCCGGGGCTGGTACCGGAGCTTCGTTCCACCGGGCCGGTGTGGATCGGTTCGGGCTTTCCCGATCCGGTTGGCCTGGTAGGTGTTACGATACCACCCACCGCGAAGCGGTCCAACCCCGCGAACCGACAGATTGGTCTGCTATTGGAGGAGCCAATCCGCGAAAGTGGCCCGCATCTCGCCGGGCTGCTCGAGCCGGCGACCCACTCCGACGGTCCGCTGTACCGCTCGCTCGCGGAGGCGCTCAAGCAGGCGGTCGACCGTGGCGAGATCCCGCTCGGCACCGTCCTGCCTCCGGAACGGACCCTGGCGCGTTCCCTGTCCGTGAGTCGCGCCACGGTGGTCGCGGCCTACGACCGGCTCAAGACCGAGGGATGGCTGCAGAGCCGTCAGGGCTCCGGCACCTGGGTACGACGTCCCGACGTGGGGCCACGCAGCGGCGGGGAGATCGACGCCGTCGCGACCGGCCGGCTCTTCCTGTCCAAGGACGGCCACGACCAACGCACCGGACCGGGCGAACCGGCACCCTCGGACGACGAGTTGGTCGACCTGTCGGTCGCCGCACTACCGGGCTCCGACACGGTCAACCGCCTGCTCAGCTCGGTCGACCCTCAGGACCTGGCCCGTCTGACCGAGCACCACGGCTACGTCCCCCACGGGCTGCGGCGGCTGCGCGAGGTCATCGCCCAGCGGTTCACCCAGAGCGCCCTGCCCACCGAACTCGACCAGGTCCTGGTGACGACCGGAGCCCACCAGGCGATCTCCCTGGTCGCTCGTCAGGTCCTGTCCCCCGGGGACACGGTCCTCGTCGAGAGCCCGACGTTCCCTGGCGCGCTGGACATCTTCCGGAGGTTCTCGGCGCGCATGGTCCCGGTACCGGTCGATGCACAGGGGATGCGCGTGGACGTGCTTCCCGACCTGATCGAACGTACCCGCCCCGCGCTCGTCTACCTCTCCCCGCACTTCCACAACCCGACGGGTTCGGTGCTGGCCGCGGAGCGGTGTGAGGCGATCGCCCGCCTGAGCGACGAGACCGGCCTCGTGGTGATCGAGGACTACGCCCAAGCCGACGTCCGGCTCGACGACGTGATGCTGCCTCCGGCCATCGCCACGCTGGCACCGGATGCGCCGATCCACACGATCGGTTCGACCGCCAAGCTGTTCTGGGCGGGCTTACGCATCGGCTGGCTGCGCTCACCCGAGGACTGGTCGGCACGCATGCTGGCGACCAAGACGGTCGCCGACCTGGGTTCGCCGCTGGTGTCCCAGCTGCTCGCGGTCCGCCTGATCGAGAACCTCGAGCTGGTCCAGCGGGAACGTCGTCAGGAACTCGCACCTCGACGCGACCTGGTCTGCCGGTTCCTGGACGAACAGCTGCCCGACTGGACCTACCAGCGCCCCAGTGGCGGTCTCTCCGTGTGGGCCACGATCCCTGAGGGCAACGCCGACGAGCTCGCGGAGGTCGCGCTACGGCACGGCGTCGCGATCGTGCCGGGCCCGTCGCTGTCGGTCGACGACGGCAACCGGCGGTCCCTCCGGATCGTGTACACGCGTCCTCAAGCCGTCATCGAGGAGGGCTTGCGGCGCCTGGTGGCCGCCTGGCACGGCTACGCCCCGACCACCAGCCGGTCCACCGCTCGCCTCCTCGTCTGACGAGCTCGACCCGGCTCACGGGACACCCAGATCCTATGCTCGTCGCGGAACCGAGCCGGAGGGGACACGTGACCGTCACGACCAGCATCGACGACGACCTCCTGGTCGTCACCCTGGACGACGGGGACAAGAACGCGCTCACCCCGGAGATCTTCCAGGCCGTCATCGCCGCCCTGGACGACCACCGCTCCGCCGGCGTCCTGCTCGCCGGTCGTCCCGGCATCTTCACCGCCGGGCTGAACGTGAAGTGGATGGCGGCCAACGGCCGCGAGGGCGTCCACCGGCTGCTGGTCGACTTCGGACGCTGCCTGATGCGGCTGTGGACCGACCCTCGCCCGACGGTCTGCGCGGCGACCGGACACGCGATCGCCGCGGGTTCGATGTTCGCGATGGCCTGCGACCACGCGGTCGCCGCCGACGGCGGCTACTGGGGCCTGACCGAGACCCAGATCGACTTCGAGATGCCGCGGTTCGGTCTCGCGCTCGCGGCCGCGAACCTCCGCGCCGACCGCCGCGAGGATCTGATCCTGCCCGGCGCTCGTATCGATGCTGCAGCGGCGGTGGAAGCCGGGTTCGCCGACGAGCTCGCCGCCCCCGAGGAGGTCCTGAACCGCGCGGACTCACGCGTGCGCGAGCTGATGGAGCTGCCGTCCCGCGCCTACGCGGGGACGAAAGCGCGCCTGCGCGAGGACGCGGCGGCCGTGGTGCTCGCGGAACTGGACGAGGACATCCAGGCGCTCACGGCACACCTGCCGGATCGCTGATCGACGCCGTCATCGAGCCGATCGCCCCTATCCTCGCAGGTGAGCGACCCGTCGAGGTACCCGGATGAACGCACTCGTCACCCGCCTGCTGGCCGGCGCCGCAACGACCGCTGCGGCGGTGGTGGCGAAGCGGGCGGTGGAGTTCGGCTGGGAGCGGGCCACCGGTGACCCACCGCCGACCGCCGACGGGGTCGACGACGACCGTGACCTGCGCGACCTGCTGGTGTGGGCAGCGGTGTTGGCGGCGTCCGTCACGCTGGCACAGCGCCTGGCGAAACGCAGCGTCGACCGTTTCGCCGAGGACTAGCGGCGCCAGGTCGTGCGCACCTCCATCGTGCCGTCCTCCTCCGGATCCGGATGCTCGAGCGCGACCTGGTCGAGCCCGGCTGCGCGGTAGGCCGCGAGTTCGCTGGGCGCCTGCGCCCACGGCGGACCATCGTGCGCACGTGCGACCTCGGTGCTCGTCGCCATCAGCGCCACCGCGACGACCACCCCACCGGGGGCCGCGAGCCCACCGATCGCCTGCATCGCGGCATCACGGATCACTCCGGGTAGCGACTGGACGGTGCGCACCTCGACGACCAGGTCGAACGCGCCCTGCCACCGTTCGGGGGTCGTGAGCAGGTCGGCGACCTCCCACGTGATGGGGAGGTCGGCGAACCGTTCGGCCGCCCAGCGGACCGCCGAGGGCGCGACGTCGAACGCCGTGACCTCGAACCCTCTGCTGGCCAGTTCGGCCGCGTCGTCACCGAGCCCACAGCCGACGACGATCGCCCGGGGACCCTCCACCTCGACGAGCGGATCATCGAGCCAGTCGGTGAGGTAGGGGTGGGGGGCGAGGTGCGCCCAGGGCACCGCGTCGGGACGGCCACCCGCCTGGTCGTAGAGGGGTTCGAACCAACCGATCGGGTCGCCGCCACCGAGGTGCTGCTCGACCAGCGCGCGCACGTCGGCGCGCCGCCGTCGCCGGAGCACGATCAGGTGGCCGAGGGGATCTCGTAGGCCGCGATCTTGGGGTGGTCGACCTTGGTCGCTCCGACCTCGGACGCGCCACCAGGGGACCCGAGCGCCGTGACCGAGTCCTGGAAGAACTCCGCGTTCATGCTGGTGAACTCCTTCCACTCCTCCGGCACGTCGTCGGCGTAGAAGATGGCCTCGACCGGGCAGGCGGGCTCGCAGGCCGCGCAGTCGATGCACTCCTCCGGGTGGATGTAGAGCATGCGGTCGCCCTCGTAGATGCAGTCCACCGGGCACTCCTGCACACAGGCGGTGTCCTTCACATCCATGCACGGTTCGGCGATCACGTACGTCACGCTGCGCTCCTTGCCCTGGTTGGCGAGCAGTCTACCGACCACGAACGCCGGGCCTCACGGCCCGGCGTTCGACGATACGGGGACGTCGTGTCCTGGTCCCCCGGCGGAACTCAGGCCTCCCAAGCCTCGATCTTCGGGTGGTCCTTGTCGACCGCGCCGACACCGGCGGCGCCTCCGGGGGAGCCCAGACCGGTCACCGAGTCCTCGAAGAACTCCGCGTTGATGGGGGTGAACTCCTGCCACTCGTCCGGGACATCGTCCTCGTAGAAGATCGCCTCGACCGGGCAGACCGGCTCGCAGGCGCCGCAGTCGATGCACTCCGTCGGATGGATGTAGAGCATCCGTCCGCCCTCGTAGATGCAGTCGACCGGGCATTCCTCGACGCACGCCTTGTCCTTGACGTCGATGCAGGGCTCAGCGATCGTGTAGGTCAACCGTCGTCCTCCTCTTGGGCGCTCGTCCCGCACGCTCTGTCGTCGCCGATCTCGGGACGCTGCCGAGCCCGGAGGCGACATGTCGTTCTCTCCGCGACACCGTACCCGCCGGACGGGCAACCCGACCAATCAGCGTGGTCGCCGCGCGCACCGCGGGGCCCCGCTGTTGGTCGGATGTTCGCCTACGCTCCGGCGTACGCCCCCTGGACCATCCGGGAGGACCATCCGGGAACTCCACGGTGCCGGACCACCCCGTAGGCTGGTTCGGCCGGAAGGACGAGGGAGAACCTGTGAGCGCACCGTGGCCCGACGCATCCGGGACCGCCGATGCACCAACGTCTCACGCCGATCCGGTGACCGCCTCACCGACCTCCACCGCTGCCTCCCCGCCCGCCTCGACCGCGATCGCGTTGAGCGACGGCGGCCCCAGCCCCGACGCAGCCTCGACCCGGCACACCGCCGGCATCCTGCACTTCCATCCGAAGCCGGATGACGGGGTCGTCCGGTACCTGAACCGCGAGCTGTCCTGGTTGCAGTTCGACGAGCGCGTCCTGGCCCTCGCCGAGGATCCCGGACTGCCGCTGCTGGAGCGGGCCAAGTTCCTCGCGATCTTCCAGTCCAACCTGGACGAGTTCTTCCAGGTCCGCGTCGCCGGTCTCAAGGAGCAGGTCGCGGCCGACGTCATCGGCTCCAACCCCGACCTGATGTCCCCGACGGAGCAGTTGGCAGCCATCGCGGACCTCGTGACCGATCAGTCGCTGCGGCACAGCCTCGTCTTCCGTGACGAACTCGTCCCCGGCCTCGCCGAGGCCGGGATCCGGTTCTCGGACTGGGAGACGCTCGACGACACGGATCGTGGCCATCTGGTCGAGATGTTCGAGGAACGCATCTTCCCGGTCCTGACGCCCCTGGCGGTCGACCCCGCACACCCGTTCCCCTACATCTCCAACCTGTCCCTCAACCTCGCCGTGCTCGTGCGTGACCGACGCACCCAGGAGTCGCGGTTCGCGCGGATCAAGGTCCCCCCGATCCTGCCCCGGTTCGTGGTCCTACCGGACGGGGAGCGCTTCGTCCCCCTCGAGCAGGTGATCGCCGCGCACCTCGACCGGCTGTTCCCGGGTCTGGAGGTCGTCGAACACCACGTCTTCCGGGTGACCCGCAACGCCGATATCGAGGTGGAGGAGGACGAGGCAGACGACCTGCTCCGAGCGATCGAGTCGGAGTTGACCCGCCGGCGGTTCGGTCGCGTCGTCCGGCTCGAGGTCGAGCCCGACATGACCGACGAGGTCCTCCGGCTCTTGATCCGCGAGCTCAGCATCACCGAGGAGGACGTGATCGTCCTGCCGAGCCCCCTCGATCTCTCGGGACTCTGGGCGCTGTACGACCTCGATCGACCGGACCTGAAGCAGCCGGCCTTCAACCGGGTCACCGATCCCCGGCTGCGTGCGGATCCCAGCGAGGAACTGGACATCTTCAAGGTGCTGCGCGAGGGCGACCTCCTGGTGCAGCACCCGTACGACTCGTTCACCACCTCGACCCAGGCCCTGATCGAAGCTGCCGCAACCGACCCGGATGTGCTGGCGATCAAGATGACGCTCTACCGCACCTCCGGGCCAGGCAGCCCGATCATCCGAGCGCTCCTGGACGCGGCCGAGGAGGGCAAGCAGGTCGTCGCGCTGGTGGAACTGAAGGCGCGTTTCGACGAGGAAGCGAACATCGAGTGGGCACGGGCACTGGAGGAGGCCGGGGTGCACGTCGCCTACGGTGTCGTCGGCCTGAAGACCCACACCAAGATCGCGCTGGTCGTGCGGTCGGAGCCCGACGGCGTCCGGCGCTACTGCCACATCGGGACCGGCAACTACAACGACAAGACGGCACGGATCTACGAGGACCTCGGGCTCCTGACCGCCGACCCGGAACTCGGCGCCGAACTGTCCGACCTCTTCAACGTCCTGACCGGGTACTCACGGCAGGAGCACTACCGCAAGCTCATCGTCGCGCCGATGACCTTCCGACGTCGCATGCTGGAGCTGATCGCCCGCGAGGCGGAAGCGGACGACGGGCACATCGTGGCCAAGATGAACAGCCTGGTCGACGCGGAGATCATCGACGCGCTCTACGACGCGTCCGCGGCCGGGGCCCGGATCGAGTTGATCGTGCGGGGGATCTGTTGCCTGCGTCCCGGGGTGCCCGGCCTGTCCGAGAACATCTCGGTCCGGTCGGTCGTCGGCCGCTACCTGGAACACTCACGCCTCTACCGCTTCGGGAGCGACGCACGCGGCTACAACCACGTGATCGGTTCAGGGGACTGGATGCCGCGCAACCTCGACCGGCGGGTCGAGGCACTCACCCCCGTCGAAGCGCCCAGCCTGAAGGCACGCCTCGAGGAGATCCTCGAGGTGGCACTGACCGACGACGTCCTCGCCTGGGAGCTCGGACCGGACGGGGTCTGGACCCAGGTCCCCACACGCGTCGGGATCGAGAGCCACGAGACCCTGCAGGAGCGCGCCCACGCTCGCGTCAACGGCAGCGACCGGTGACGGCGACCCGATGACGACGGATGCTCGGGACGGCCGCACGATCGAAGCGGCGGGAGGCGTCGTCCTGCGTCCCACGGTCGGTAGCACCGAGGTGCTGGTGGTCCACCGGCCCCGCTACGACGACTGGTCTCTGCCGAAGGGCAAGCTCGATCCGGGCGAGGACGCCGCCACCGCCGCCCTGCGTGAGGTCGCCGAGGAGACCGGCGTGACGGCGATCCTGGGCCGCGAACTGTCCAGCGCGACCTACCGCGTCGGCGACCGGCCGAAGCGGGTGCGCTGGTTCCGGATGACGCCCGAGTCCGGCGATCCCCGGCAGCGCCCCGCCGATCACGAGGTCGCCCTGGCGCGCTGGGTATCGGTGCACGACGCCGCTGGTCTGCTCACCTACGGTCACGAACGAGCGATCCTGGACGAGTGCCTGCGGACCGACCATCCCGACGAACGAGGAGGGACGACCCGATGACCCTCTACCTCCTTCGCCACGCCCACGCCGGTGACCGCTCCCGGTGGGTGGGCGACGATCGCATCCGACCACTGTCGGACAAGGGATGGCGCCAGGCCGAGGGCGTGATCGCGCAGTACGCGGGCCACCCGGTCGAACGTGTCCTGACGAGTCCGCTCACCCGTTGCGTGCAGACCGTCGAGCCCCTAGCCGCCGACCGCAACCTCGACATCGAGGAAGAGGAGGCGCTCGCAGAGGGCGCCCCCCTGGAAGCGTTCCAGCGCCTGGCGCGACGCCTGGGCGACACGCCTGCGGTACTGTGCAGCCACGGGGACGTGATCAGCGCGGCCATCACGGACCTGCACCACCGCGGCGTCGTCAGCTCGGACGAGCTGCGCTGGAAGAAGGGCAGCACCTGGATACTCCAGGGGACGCCCGAGATCTCCGCCGCGACCTACCTCGCCCCGCCGGCATGATGCGCTGTTCGATCCTGGACCTGGGGAGCAACTCGTTCCACGTCCTGGTCGCGGACCTGGACGGACACCGTCTCACCCCCGTGCTCCGTGAACGGGAGATGCTCCACCTCGGTCGCACCGTCGCCAGGCACGGCGCGATCCCGGATGACGAGCGTGGGTCCGCCGTCGCGACGGTCGCGCACCTGACGGAGCTGGCACGGCGCAGTGGCGCGCAGGAACGACTGGCCGTGGCGACCGCGGCGCTGCGCGACGCCGACAACGGAGCCGAGGTCATCGCCGAGCTCTCCGAGGCTGCTGGCGCCGAGGTCCAGGTGCTCGACGGGCTCGCCGAGGCACGCCTGGCCTACCTGGGGGTACGGGCGGCGGTCGCGGTGCACCACGAGCCGGTCCTGGTGATGGATCTGGGCGGTGGCTCGCTCGAGTTCGCGATCGGGATCGGCGGGCAGATCGTGTGGTCGGCGTCGGTACCGCTCGGGGCCAGTCGGATGTCCGCGCTGGTGACCCGCGACCCCATCCGCCGCAAGGACATCCGCGCGATCCGGTCGGCGGTCGACGACGCCCTCGATCCCCTCGTCGACACGATACGCGCCAACGCTCCGGGAACCATCGTCGCGGTCGGGGGGACCGTGCGTGCGCTCGCCCGGATCGCCGCGATCGATGAGGCCATCTGGCTCCCGGCGACCCTCAATCAGTTCCGCGTGACCCGCCAGGAGCTCGAGGCGTTGCGCGACGAGCTCGTCGGGTTGGATCTCGACGGCCGCATCGCCGTCCCCGGGATGAAGGAACGACGCGCGGATCACCTCCACGTCGCCGCGATCGTGTTGACCCGGGTCCTCGAGCGCTTGGAGATCACCACGACGACGGTGAGCGACTGGGGTCTGCGCGAGGGCCTGCTCTTCGACGCGCACGGTGTCGTCTCCCCGCCGACGGCAGCCGAGCTGCGGAGCAGCGAGGTGGCTCGGATCCGGGAGGTCTTCACGCCTGACGATCCTCACCCGGTGCACGTCGCCGACCTTGCGGAGCAGATCTTCGAGGGGACGCGGGGACTGCATGGACTATCGGATCGCGACGGGGACCTGCTGCGCTTCGCCGCCGAGCTCCACAGCGTCGGCGAGGCGGTCGCCCTGCGACGCCAGCACGAGCACGGCGCGTACCTGGTCCAGAACTCCGAGCTGCGCGGCTTCGACCCCGACGAATCCGCCATCCTGACCACCCTGGTCCGATACCACCGCTCACGGGGGATCGGCAAGAGCTACCCGCCCTACGCCTCGTTGCCCGGAGCCGAGCAGACCCGTGTCCAGCGGCTGCTGGCGCTGCTGCAGGTCGCGGACGGGCTGGACCGCGCCCGCGACCAGGCCGTGACCGGTGTCGCCGTCCACGTCGCCGACGTCGTGAAGCTCGAGCTGTCCGGAGGGGGGCTGCACACCACCGACGCCGAACTGGATCGCAGGACCCAGCTGTTCCGCCACGCCTTCGGTCTCGAGGTCCAGGTCACCGACACGGTCGCCAGGCCGTGATGGGCTCGAGACACCCCGCGGCCGGGGCACACGGTCGGTACGTCGCCAGGGTGACCCCGGGCGACGTCGGGGAACGCGTCTCACTGCGCCACACGGCCGGTGCGACGGCAGACGATCCTCGCCCCTCGGACCTCGTGGGTCGGCTGATCGCCCACGATGGTGAGGTGCTGATGGTCGTCGACCGGGCGGTACAGCTCCACATCGTGCCGCAGGGCGCGGTCCTGGCGTCGCGGGTCGTGCCTGCGCACCCGAAGCTCCCGGCCGAACCGATGGTCGGGACCGCTGGAGCCCCGGTCGAACGGGAAGCTGCCCGCGTGCTCCTGCTCGATCCGCAGGACCGCGCGCTGCTGATCGCGCACCATCCGGGTGACGGCCGGCGCGTCTGGACCGCGCCGGGCGGCGGGCTGCAGCCGGGCGAGGACCACGTCGACGCGGCGGTCCGCGAGCTGACCGAGGAACTGGGGTTGGAGGTGTCGATCGGGCCTTGGGTCTGGTCCCGACGCGTGACCTTCGTGTTCCGAGGCGTCCACCTGGACCAGTCGGAACGGTGGTTCCTCGCCTCCTGCGACGGGTGGGATCCGACGCAGGCACCGCTGGATGACCACGGCATCGACGAGGCCAGGTGGTTCACCCTCGACGAGCTCAGGAACGGGGACCTCACGGTTGCGCCAGCCGCCCTGGCGGACCACCTCGCCACCCTGCTGCGCGACGGCCCGCCCGACACCCCGGTGGATGTCGGCCGGTAGCGGCCGCAACCCGGATCGGCCGGTAGCGGCCGCAACCCGGATCGGCCGGTAGCGGCGTGGGTCAGTCGGAGGTCTCGCCGAGGCGGTGGACCAGCACCCGGTTGGTGCCGCCGACACCACCCGGGATCCCGGAGACGATCACGATCGTGTCGCCGCGCGACCCGTAGCCGTGTTCGAAGCAGATCTCCTCGGCGGCCACGATCAGGTCCATGGAGTGGTCCTTCATGGGGACCATCTGCCCGTCGGTACCCCACATCATCGCGAACCGTCGTTTGGAGCGTTCATCGGTGGTCAGGCCGATGACCGGCTGCTTCGGCCGGACCTTCGACACCAGCTGCACCGACTTGCCGGACAGGCTGAACACGAGGATCGCGACGGCGTCGACGTCGTCCGCGATCTGGATCGACGCCTTCGCAACGACCCGTCCGAGGTCCTTGTCGGTGGTCGGGGCGACGGTGTGGACCCGATCCGCGGCGGCCTCGGCGACCTCGATGATGCGCGCCATGGTGCGGACGGCTTCGACGGGGTAGCGGCCGGCGGCCGTCTCGCCGGACAGCATGACCGCGTCGGTGCCGTCGAAGATCGCGTTGGCGACGTCCGAGGCCTCGGCGCGGGTAGGCCGCGGGCTGCGGATCATCGAGTCGAGCATCTCGGTGGCGGTGATGACCGGTCGGCTGGCACGGTTGGCCAGGTCGATCATCTGCTTCTGGATCGCGGGGACCCGCTCCGGGCCGATCTCCACGCCGAGGTCTCCGCGCGCGACCATCACGGCGTCGGTCACGGCGATGATCCCCTCGAGGTTGTCGACCGCTTCCGGGCGCTCCAGCTTGCTGATGATCGGCTGGACGCCTCCGTGGGATCGGACGATCTCGCGGACCTCCAGGACATCCTCGGGCCGACGAACGAACGATAGGGCGATCCAGTCGACATCGATCTCGACCATCGTGCGACAGTCCTCACGGTCCTTGTCCGTCAGACTGGAGGCGGACACCGCGACACCCGGGAGGTTCACCCCCTTCCGGGACTTCGCCGAGCCTCCGACGACCACCCGTGCGTGCACCCGGTCACCATCCGCCGAGGAGACGACCAGCCGCAGCAGGCCGTCGTCCATGAGGATCAACGCACCGGGCTCGACGTCCTTGGCGAGGTGTTCGTAGACGACGGGGAGCACGGGCACGCCGTCCTCCTCGTGGTTCTCCACCTCCTCGACCCCGGAGACGAGGATCACCTCGCCACCATCCTCCAGCAGGATGCCCTCGTCGGGGAGCATGCCCAGCCGGATCTTGGGCCCCTGCAGGTCGCCCAGGCTGCCGACGTTCTTGCCCAGGTCGTCGGCGATGTCGTGCACGAGGTCCAGGCGAGCCTGGTGCTCCTCCTTGGTGCCGTGCGAGAAGTTCAGCCGGACGACATCGATCCCGGCGGCGATGGCTGCGCGGAGACGATCTGGGTCCTCCAGGGCGGGCCCGAGGGTCGCGACGATCTTGGCACGGCGCACGGCATCCTCACGGTGGTCGGTCGGCGCTCGCATCGTAGGGCGCGATCCCCTCGCCGGTGCGGGTTCCGATCAGCCTGCGGTGGCACCTGCCTCGTCGCCTCCCGGGTCCTCCTCCGGCGTGCCGTTCGCGTCGAGCTCGTCCTCCTCCTCGTCCTGCTCAGGCTCGACCGGGACGAGGGGGTCGCGGTCACCATCGACGAGTTGCTTGCGGATCGTCTTCAGCAGCACCTCCAGGCCCTCGTCGGCGGCGGGTCCGAGCTCGGTCCGGAAGATGCCCTCGCGGAGGCCGTAGCTGAGCGGCGCGGGTTGGTCCACACCGAGCAGGCGATCGAGCGCGGGCGACAACGCCCGGGACCAGCTCACGTCCCACGTCACCGCGACCGCGTCGCCCTCCTCGACGATCCCCGTGTGCGCGATGACCGTCATCCCGCTGGCGAGCCCCGCATCGAGGATCGGACGCGACCCTGGACCTGTCCCCACGATCAGCACGGTTGCGCCCTCGGCGACCGCCGCCGCCACGGCCTGTTGGACGGGGACCTCGCGATCGAGCACGGCCGGTGGGGCTGGGCCCAGTCCCGCCTCGAGCCCCGCGATGAAGGGGCCTTCCTGGAGCTGCGTGGGGCCGAGCGCGAGCAGCACGGTGCCCTCACCCGCCAGGTCCGCTGCGACAGCCCCGAGGAGGTGGCCGACCTCGGCCGTGCGAAGCGCCACGACGTCCACCCCCTCGGTCGGCTCTGCCGGGGGCTCCTCGGAGGTGATCGCGCAGAAGCGACGATCGGGATGCAGCTCGCGGAGCTCCCGTGCCAGCGACGGCCCGGATGCGCCGAGGATGCAGGTCAGGCCGGCACCATCCCGCACGAGCAACGCCGCGACGTCACGGACGAACCCGTCCGTCTCCGGCGCCACGGCGCGGACGGAACGGATGTCGGTGCCGTACGCCTCACCGACCGACGACACCTGTTCCTGGAGCTGCTCCATAGCGGCCGTGTCGAGGTCGGTCCGCGGTGGCAGCACCACGGCGACCCGCGCCCCCAGGAGCGACGCCTCCTCCGATGCCTCCTCGGCGGGGAGCGGCGCGGGTTCGGGCTGCTCCTGACCGCCGTCGGTGCAGCCCCATAACATGGCCAGCGCGACCAGCGGAACCACCGCCTGCCGGTAGCACCGACGATCGCCGCGGCCATCCGTCGTACTCGTGATCATCCTCCGCTCGACGCCGCCTAGGCTAGCTGCCACGGCCTTCCCCACCCCGTGGGAGCCGCGAGACGAACCACCACCGAGCGGAGGTGCCCCTGGTGACCGATGCCGTAGCCGATGCCGGGTCCGACGTGACCGTCCTGGATGACGATCCGATCGCCGGCGTGCAGTTGGCGTCGCTCCGGGACCACACGACGACCCCGGAGCACTTCCGCCACCACGCCCAACGGCTGGGCTCGATCCTGGCGCTCCGGGCGATCCAGGGGATCCCGTCCGAACGTCGCGAGGTGATGAGTCCGCTGGGTGCGGCGGCCGCGATCGGCCCGGGGGCCACGATCGTCGCGGTGCCGGTCCTGCGGGCTGGGCTGGGCCTGCTTCCCGGTGTCCACGACGTGTTGCCGACCGCTCTGGTCGGGATGATCGGGTTGGAACGTGACGCGGAGACCCTGCAGGCGCGCCGGTACTACTTCAAGGTGCCGCCCCTCGACGGTGCCTGGGTGTTGGTGCTCGAACCGATGCTCGCCACCGGCGGCTCCGCCTCGGACGCGGTCAAGGCACTCGATGCCGAGGGAGCCGAACAGGTCACGGTCCTGTCCGTCGTCGCGACGCAGCAGGGCATCGACCGGATCACCTCGGAGAACCCCGGGGTACGCATCGTGACCGCAGCCATCGACGAGCGCCTCGATGACAACGGCTACATCGTGCCCGGTCTCGGCGACTTCGGCGACCGTCTGTTCGGCACACCGCACTGATCGTCGGCTAGCGCACCTCCAGCAGCGCGTACTCACCTCGGTCGTAGAGGAGGGGTGCTGCTGCCGCATCGCTGCCCTCGCCGAGGGCCACCACCTCGCCGACCACGATCACGTGGTCGCCTCCGTCGTAGGTCGCCCAGACCTGGCAGTCGACCCAGGCGAGACCTCCGGTGAGGATCGGGCTGCCGGTGACCGCCGTACCGGTCGCGACCGGAGCGAACTGGGCCTGCCCCGTCGGCCGGTCCGGGTCTGCGAACCAGCGCGACCACGCCTGTTGGTCCGCGGTCAGGAAGGTCAACGCGAACCGGCCGGATGCTGTGACCACCTCGGACATGATCGCCTGGCGGTCCACGCAGACCAGTACCAGCGGTGGCTCCAGGGACACCGAGGTGACGGCGTTCGCCGTCATCCCGTGGGAGTCACCGTCATCGGTGACCGACGTCATGATGGTGATGCCGGTGACGAAACGTCCCATCACCGACCGCAATCGCTCCGGGCTGGGTTGCGGCGGGCCTCCGGGCGCATCGACATCGGCCGGTTGCGGATCGGTCACCGTGGGTCCTGCCTGGTCGCCGGACGCGTACTCACGCGCACCTTACCCACGGGACGCTGCGGTCCCTGCCGCACCGAGCCCGGCGAACAGGTCGTCCTCAGGTTGGACCGGCCCTGGTTCACCCTCTTCGAGGATGAACTGCTCGACCCCGAAGAACCGCTGCGTGAGCTCGGGAGGGATGTTCAGGAAGAAGGAGTCCGACGCGATCTGGCTGCGGTGGGCGGCGAGTGCCGCCCGCTTCCGGTCCAGCCACGGCGTCACGTCGATCTCCGTCGTGATCTGGTCGTCCGGTGATCCGAACGGGATCGCCACGGGATCCTCGGTGTCGTCGACCTCCTCACCGAAGGGCGAGGCGAGACCGGCGTCCAGCAGGGCCCGGTGTCCCGCCTCCAGCCGACCACGTCCGAGCGTGTGGACGTAGCGCTTCGCGACCTGCCAGGGCGGTCCATCGACCGGGGCCTCGGGGTCGGCGGCCAACGCGACCGCACGCACCGTCACCTGGTAGGCCTTCACGTGATCCGGATGGCCGTAGGTGCCGGTGCGGTCGTCCGAGACCACGACCTGGGGGCGTTCCACACGGATGATGGTCGCCAGGAGGGCGGCAGCTTCGTCCACCTCGGCGAGGTGGAAGCTGTCGGGATGCGTGTTCGCCGCGCTGTCGCGCATCCCACTGTCCCGGTACCCCAGCCAGTGGTGGTGCTGCACCCCGAGCGCGGCCAACGCATCCGCCAGTTCGCGTCGCCGGTGCTCGAGCAGTGGTGTGTCGCCCAGATCGATGCCGGCCAGGTTCTCCCCCTCCTCGCCGCCGGTGCAGGTGACCACGACGCCACGGATCCTCTCCTCGGTCGCCCGGGCGAGCACGCCACCACAGGCGATCGACTCGTCATCGGGGTGGGGGTGGACGCACAGCAGGGTGCGCGGCACGGCTGGCTGCGACATCTCGACCTCGAGGTGGGAGCGATCCGGACGGTACCGCGCAGCGACATCCGGCCCCCGCCTCCCGAGGGCGGGCCGCCGACAGCTAGCCTGCTCGTCACCACGGTTCCGCCCCACGATGCTCGGTCCCGCTGCCTGTGAGGTGACGTTGACGAACGACCCCCCGACGGACCACCTCGAGGTGAGGTTCGTCGACCGCCCGGAGGAGGTCGTGCAGGCGCTCTCGTCCGTCGACGCCGAGGTGGTCGGGGTGGACGTCGAACGCGCCGACGCGCACCACTACTACCGGCGGGCCGCACTGATCCAGATCGGCGTCGAGGGGTGCTGTGTGCTGCTCGACGCGGTGGCGATCGAGGCGTTCCCGGAGGTCGACGACTTCTTCGGCTCGGATCGGCTCATGGTGCTCCACGCCCTGGAGAACGACCTCGACCCGCTGTCCGGCCGCGCGATCCGTCCGGATCGGGTCGCGGACACCGCGATCGCGGCGACCCTGCTGGGACTACCGACGGGTCTCGGGACCCTGCTCGACGAGCTGCTCGGGGTCGAGCTCGACGGGGACAAGAGCGCCTTCCAGCGCGCCGACTGGGAAGCACGTCCTCTGGCCACCGAGATGGCCGCCTACGCCGCAGGCGACGTGGTCCACCTACCGAGGTTGTGGGAGGAGCTGGCGGCGCGGCTGGTCGACTCGGGACGTCTGACCTGGTACGAGCAGGAGCTGGCCGCCACCGTGGAGCTCGCCACCGAGGACACCCGCGACTGGACGCGGGTGAAGGGTGCCGGGCGGCTCTCCGACCGGGAGCGGGCCATCCTGCGCGCGCTGTGGGAAGCGCGGGAACGGATCGCGCAGGAACAGGACATCGCTCCCAACCGACTGTTGCACGACGACGTCCTGCGCGACCTCGCGGCGGACCCTCCGTCGACCGAGGCGCAGCTGGTCCGCCGCAGCCAGCGGCGACGCGCCGCGCTGCGTCGCTTCGCCGGGGAACTGATCGCCGCGGTCGAACGCGGACGGGAAGCCGAGCCGGAACGCCGGTCCACCGGAGGCCACCGGTGGACCGAGCGAGACCGCGCGTTGCACGATGCGCTCCGTAAGCGACGGGCGCAGGTCGCGGAGGGCATCGGCATCGACCCGGGGGTGCTGTGCCCCTCGAAGCCCCTCTGGGCCGCCATCGCCGGCGAGCCCGCTGACGGTCGGCAGCTGTGCGAGCTCGCGGGCTTGCGTCCGTGGCAGACCGACCTGCTCGCGGAACCCCTGTGGGAGGTCTACGTGGCTCAGGCGGACGATCGGCGGGACGACGACCGCTAGGCCGACAGCTCCTGGAGCTTGCGCGCCAGCACCGACGGCATGCTGAACTCGACGTCCTCGTCCACGACCATGACCGTGTCGACCGTCTGGGTCCCGCGGGCCTTGAACCAGTCGATGACCTGCTCGACCAACACCTCGGGAGCCGAGGCGCCCGAGGTGAGCCCGACGGTGCCGACCTCCTCGAACCAGGCTTCGTCGATCTCGGAGGCGTCGTCGATGAGGTAGGCGGGCACGGACCGGTCCTTCGACACCTCGACCAGTCGTTTGCTGTTGGACGAGGTCTGGGAGCCGACGACGAGCACCAGGTCACAGCGCTCGGCGAGCTGTTTCACGGCGTCCTGACGGTTCTGGGTCGCGTAACAGATGTCGTCGCTCTTGGGTTGCTTGAGCCCCGGGAACCGCTCGTTGAGGCGCTGCACGACACTGGCGGTCTCGTCCATGGACAGCGTCGTCTGGGTGATGTAGGTCACCTTGGCGGGGTCCTCGAGCTCCAGCGCATCCACATCGTCCGGCGTCTCGACCAGACGGATACGGTCGGGAGCCTGCCCGGTGGTCCCGATCACCTCCTGGTGACCGGCGTGGCCGATCATGACGATCTCCATCTCGTCACGGGCGTAGCGACGAGCCTCCTGGTGCACCTTGGTGACCAACGGACACGTCGCATCGACCAGCGTGTGTCCGAGCGCCTTGCTGTTCTCGAAGGCCTCCGGCGGGGACCCGTGCGCCGAGAAGACGATGACCGCACCTTCGGGGACCTCGGTCTCGTCCTCGACGAAGACGGCCCCCTTGCGGCGCAGGGTCTCGACGACGTGCTTGTTGTGGACGATCTCGTGGCGGACGTAGACGGGTGCCCCGTAGGCCTCCAGGGCCTTCTCCACGATCAGGACGGCCCGGTCCACGCCGGCGCAGAAGCCCCGGGGAGCAGCGAGCAGCAGGCTGTGTACATCCATGGGACGAGCGTATCGGGGTGCGTGCCAGGGCTCGGACCAACCGGTCACCTCGGGGGAGCTCGCCGTGCGCCTCGCGGCCAGCGCAGGCGGGATGTGGCAGACTTGGGGGTGACGGCCCGGTTCGGCGAGGACCGGGCCGAGGCGCGCCTGACCGCCGGCTCGGCGGGGACGGGTACCGCGAGGTTGCCACCCGACGAGCGACACACGGCCCGGTCCCTGCGCGTGGAGGAAGCGACGTGCACATCATCATCGGTGGCTGCGGCCGGCTCGGTGCCGAGCTGGCGGAACAGCTGTCCCGCGATGCCGACACCGACGTGGTCGTCATCGACCGGAACCCACTGGCCTTCGACCAGCTCGGGTCGGCGTTCAACGGCGAGGCCCTGCGGGGCGACTGCACCGACCGCGACGTGCTGGAGCAGGCGGGCATCCACCGCGCCGATGGGTTGTTCGCGGTCACCCGGTCGGACAACGCGAACCTGATGGCCGTGGAGATCGCGACCCACCTCTACGACGTCCCGCGAACGATCGCCCGCCTGCTCAACCCCGACCGCGAGGTCGTCTACCGCAAGCTCGGGGTCCGCTACGTGTCGTCGACGAACACCATCGCCAAGCTCTTCATCAACGAGTTCCGCGAGGAGAGCTTCCCCCTCCACGTCGAGTTCCCGGACAGCGACGTCGAGATGGTCGACCTGGAGGTGGACACGGGCGGCCACGGCATGACGGTGGAGGAGTTCGAACAGGACGGCCTGCTGCGCATCGCCGCCGTCCGGCGGGGCGCACGGGTCTTCATCCCGGACCGGACCGACCGGTTGGATCGGGACGACACCGTAACCGCCGCCATGAAGCCCTCGGCGCAGCGACGGGTCGCCGAGCTGGTGCGTGAGCCCTTCGACCGCGCACGTGCACGGGAGCGCTGAGGCATGTATACGGTGATCATGGGCGGCGGCCGGATCGGTCGCTACATCGCCAAGGACCTGAGCACGAAGGGCCACGAGGTGACGGTCCTCGAACGCGAGGCCGGCCGCTGCGAGGCGCTGGTCTCCGAGACCGACGTGCTGGTGATCGAGGGCGATGCCTGCGACGTGCGCTACCTCGAACAGGCGCACACCGACCGCGCCGACGTCTTCGTCGCCACCACCCACGAGGACGACGACAACCTCGTGGCCTGCCAGCTCGCCAAGATCGAGTTCGGGGTGACCCGCGCGATCAGCCGGGTCAACACCCCGAAGAACGTCGAGATCTTCGACACCCTGGGCATCGAACCCGTGTCGTCCACGCGGCTGATCTCCGAGCTGCTCGAGAACGAGTTCTCGGTCGGGGAACTGATCCACCTCACCAGCCTGAAGGGAGGCCAGGTGAGCCTGGTCGAGATCCGCATCCCCACCGGCTCCTCCGCACCGAGGTCACGGACGCTCGAGGACCTGGATCTCCCCCATCAGGCGGTGATCTGTGCGATCTTCCGCGGCGACGAGACGGTGATCCCGAAGGGAGACACCACCATCGAGCCAGGCGACGAGGTGGTCGCCCTGACCACCGCGCAACTCGAGGAGCGACTGACCCAGGCGCTGCTCGGGCGACGATCATGACCGACGGTCGGCGCGACGAACCGTGGGTCCGGCAGGCCGCCCGTGGGGTCGGTTCCGTCGTGCTCCTCGCCGCGGGGGTGTTCGTCGTGGGAGCAGCCATCGCTGCTCTGGCCGTCCTGGCCCTCGGGTGACATCGTGATCCTGCGCCCCGGTGCGGACGACATCCGCCTGATCGCCTTCTACCTTGGGAAGGTGCTGCTGGGCCTCGGCATCGTGATCCTGCTCCCAGCCGCGGTCGCCCTGCTCGCGCAGGAGTGGAACGCCGCAAGCGCGTTCGTGATCGGTGCCAGCCTGTGCATCATCATCGGGTCGCTGAGCGATGCGCGCTTCCGGACACGCCGCGCGTTGACCTGGGCCCACGGCATGGTCATCGTCGCACTGGCCTGGCTGATCGGCGCCGTCTTCGCGGCGATCCCCATGTACCTCTCGGGTCGGTTCTCGGACCCGTTGGCCGCGTTGTTCGAAGGCATGTCCGGGCTCACCACCACCGGCATGTCCGTGATCCACGACCTCGACCACACCCCGCTGTCGGAGGACCTCTACCGTCACCTGCTGCAGTTCGCGGGTGGCCAGGGGATCGTCATCGTGGTCCTGTCGCTGTTCGCGGCGGGGGGTGCGCGGATCGCGACGCTCTACGTCTCGGAGGCCCGCGACGAGCGCATCCTGCCGAACTTCATCCGGACCTCACGCTTCATCTTCATGGTTGCCGGGACGTTCCTGGTGCTCGGGACCTCGGCACTGTTCGTCGCACTGCTGGGTGCCGGGTTCGCACCCGCTCGCGCGCTGTACCACGCGATCAACCTGTTCTTCGCGTCGTTCGACACCGGCGGCTTCTCGGTGATGCAGTCGTCGATCGTCTACTACCACTCGCTGTCGGTCGAGCTGGTCGTCATGGTGCTGATGCTGGCCGGGACGCTGTCCTTCGGCCTGCACTTCGCACTCTGGAACGGCGATCCCCGCAGCGTGCTCAAGCACCTCGAGACCCGTACGTTCGCGGTCACCTCGACGCTGTTCTTCATCGCGGTGAGCTTCGGACTGCTCCGCGCCGGGACCTACGACAGCACCGAGGCGCTGTTCCGCAAGGGGTTCTTCACGCTGGTGTCGGCCGTGTCCAGCACCGGCCACCAGGTCAACGTCGGCGACACCTACCTCACCGACTGGGGGGTCCTGGCACCCGCCGCGATCGTCGGCGCCATGGCGATCGGCGGGATGGCGTCGTCGACCGCCGGCGGGATCAAGCTGATCCGCATCGGGATCGCCTTCAAGACGTTGGTCCACGACATCAAGCGGATCCTGCTGCCCGAGTCGGCCCTGGTCGTCACGACCTACCACGCGGGGAAGCGCCACACCCTACGGGACGACACCGCACGGGCGGCGACGACCATCCTGCTGCTGTTCGTGGTGACCCACCTCCTGGGCGCGATCGTCGGGCTGCTCTACGGCCAGTACGACATCACCCAGACCCTGTTCGAGTCGGTGTCGGTCGGGTCGAACATCGGCGTCTCGATCGGGGTCGTCTCACCCGAGATGCCGCGCGGGTTGATGGCGACCTACATCGTCATGATGTGGTTGGGGCGTCTCGAGTACGTCGCCGTGTTCGCCCTGATCGGCTACCTGTTCTCGTTGGCGCGCGGGAAGGCACGGGCGTGAGCCGCAGCGCACCGTCGTCCCCGCCCCGCCGCGAACCTACGCGCTGGCTGTTGATCTGGCCCGTGGTCGGCCTGACCCTGATCGTGCTGGGCGCGGTCTGGCTGGAGGCGTCGGCCCCGGAGGTCGAGGTCCAGGATCGTCGGGTGGAAGGGGTGCCACCGCTCGCGCTGGAGGGTGACCGCAGCTGTACCCGCCAGGGCGACGATGCCCTCAGGGACGACCTCCGCCGCGCGTTCCCCTCGGGGGGGCGGGTGGCCTCGACCCAGGTGTTCGCCTGCCCATCGGCCTTCGACGGCCGCCGCGTGACCTACGTGGGCGAGGCGATCGGCGACCTGCTCGTCAGGGATGGCGGCGCGTGGCTGCAGGTCAACGACGACATCTACGCGCTGGAGGTCGGACCGTTGGTCGGCCACCGCGAGCAGGATGGGTTCAACACCGGGATGTCGGTGTGGCTCCCGGACGGTCTCCACGAGCAGATCACCGGACTCGGGCGCCCAGGGCAGCGTGGGACGGTGATCCTCGTCCACGGCACCCTCTTCCAGGCCGATCCCGACGACGGGGGCGGGATCACGGTACGGGCCGAGGAGCTGGAGGTCCTCGCGGAGCCGCTCGCGATCGAGGATCCGCTGCACGTCCCCCAGCTGATCGTCGCGATCGTGCTGGCGCTCGCGGCGACGGGCAGCGTGCTGTGGTCACGGCGCGCAGCGAGGCGCCGCTGACGGACGCGACCGACGGAGGGTGCTACCGCTTGTCCGTCAGCCCGGCTTCCTGGGAGGACGGGCACAACGGCTCGATCACGCAGTCCTCGCAACGCGGGCTGCGCGCGAAGCACGTACGCCGGCCGTGGTGGATCAGCAGGTCCGCCACCTCCAGCCACCGCTCCTGTGGGAACAGGCGCATCAGGTCGCGTTCGATCCGCTTCGGATCGTCCTCGCGGGTGAACCGGAGGCGCCGCGCGAGCCGGGCGACATGGGTGTCGACGACGACGCCCTCGTTGCGCCCGAACCCGTTCGACAGGACCACGTTGGCGGTCTTGCGCGCGACACCCGGCAGGGCGGTGAGCTCTTCCATCGTCCCGGGCACCTCACCACCGTGACGTTCCAGGAGCAGCGCGGCGGTGGCCTTGAGGTTCTTCGCCTTCTGGCGGAACAGGCCGAGCTGCCCGATCAGCGCCTCGATGCGTTCGAGCGGGGCCGCCGCCATCGCGGCCGGGTCGGGCAGTTCGCGGAACAGCTCGGCGGTGACCTGGTTGACCTTGACGTCGGTGGACTGGGCGGACAGGACCGTGGCGACGAGCAGCTCCCACCGGTTGGAGAAGGTCAGGGCGATGGTCGCCCCGGGACCGAGCTCATCGCGGAGCAACCCGAGGATCACCGGCGCCCGCAGCGTCTTGCCGCGGTCACGGGTCAGCTCCTCGGGGATCGCCGTCACAGCTCGGTGAGGATGACCGGACCGTCCGCCGTCACCGCGATGGTGTGTTCGACGTGGGCGGCACGGCTGCCATCGCGGGTCCGGATCGTCCACCCGTCATCGTCGATGACCACGCCATCGTCCCCGCCGGCCATGAACATCGGCTCGATCGCGATGACCAGTCCGGGCTTGAGTCTGAGCCCGCGGCCCGGCTGCCCCTCGTTGGGGACCGACGGGTCCTCGTGCATCTCCCGGCCGACGCCGTGCCCGCCCCAGCCCTCAGGGATCCCGTAGCCGTGACCACGCCCGACGGTGCCGACCGCGTGGGCGATGTCACCGATCCGGTTACCGGGCTGCGCGGCCGCGATCCCGGCGTCGAGCCCCTCCCAGGCGTGCGCGATCAGCTTCTCGTCCTCCGCTCGGGGGGTGCCCACCACGAAGCTCCGAGCTGCGTCACCGACCCACCCGTCGAGGATCACGCCGACGTCGATGCTGAGGAGGTCGCCGTCCTCGAGCCTCTGGTCGGTCGGGATGCCGTGGACGACGACGTCGTTCACGGAGGCGCAGATCACACCGGGGAAGGGCGAGACCGCGAAGTGGGGCTGGTAGTCGAGGAAGGCCGGCTCGCCCCCGTGGTCGCGCATCACCTGGTGGGCGACCTCGTCGAGCTCCTTGAGGCTCACGCCGATATCAGCCACCTCGTGCATCGCCTGGTGGGCCAACGCGACGACACGGCCCGCCTCACGCAGGGCCTCGATCTCACGCGCGGTCTTCCTGACGATCACGGCGGTTCCTCCTCCGAGCGGACCCCGACGGTAGCTGACCGGCCCGACCCCGTCGGAGCCCGCCCGAGCTCAGTCCGGCGACCCGATCGGCAGCCGGACGGTGAACGTCGTGCCCTCGCCGAGGAGGCTCTCCACGTGGATCGTGCCACCGTGGCGCTCCACGGCGTGTCGGACGATCGACAGGCCGAGCCCGGTCCCACCCGTGGCGCGCGAACGAGCGGTGTCCACCCGGTAGAAGCGTTCGAAGATCCGGCCGAGATCCTGCTGCGGGATGCCGATGCCCGTGTCGGTGACGCGCACCCTCTGCATCCCGTCCTCCGGCGCGATCGTGACCTCGACCGAGCCTCCGGACCGGTTGTACTGGATGGCGTTGGCCACCAGGTTCTTGACGATCCCCTCCAGGTCGCCGACGACCCCGGCGACCATCGCGCGCTCCGGAGCGTCGACCGACAACTCGACCTGCCGTTGCTCCGCGCGGGAGATCTGCTCCGCGACCACCCGACGAGCCAGTTCCGCGAGATCGACCGGGGCCCGTTCCAGCGGCCCGCGTTCCTCGAGCCGGCGCAGGTCGAGCAGATCACGCACCAGGCGTGCCAATCGCTCTGCCTCGCTGCTCAGCTGGTTGGTCAGCGCGATCACCCGGTCCGGGTCGTCTTTGACGGACACCTCGAGCGCCTCGGCCAGCGTCTGGATCGAGGTGACCGGGGTCTTCAGCTCGTGGGACGCGTTGACCACGAAGTTGCGCCGTACCTCCTCGACCCGCAGTTCGCGCGTCCGGTCGGTGATGATCAGCAGGGTCTCGTCGCCGACCTGGGACACCGACGCACGCAGGTGGTGCTCACCGTGCTCCAGGTCGATGATCACCGGACGCTGTGCGGTCTGCACCTCCCGGACCGCCTCCGCCAACGCCGCACTCCCCACCGCCTGGACGACGGTGACGTTCTCGGCGTCGATGGGGATCCCGAGCAGGCTCCTGGCCGCATCGTTGGCGGACAGCAACCGCGACCCGGAGGAGAAGAGCAGTGCGGGCTGCACCAGGGAGTCGACCAGCTCACGTCGCCAGGGACGCTCCTGCTCGATCCTGGCACCTCGCCGCTGGTAGGCCGAGACCAGCGTGTTGATCGCGATCTCCAGCTGTCGCCACGCGCCCGTCCCGCCCACCTGCACCGAGCGCCGATCCGGACCGTCACCCACCATGCCGTTGACCCGCTCGGCCAGCCTCCGGACCCGTCGTGCCTCGACCTGGTGGAGGATGGCGGCACCGACCAGCCCGGCCAGCAGCGCCAGGACGATGCCCGCCTCGACGCTGGCAAGCTGACCTGCCGCGAAGCCTGCGCCGGCGATACCCAGCGCCACACCGGCCGCCCGTGCGGTCACTGGTCGGCGAACCGGTAGCCGACCCCCCGAACGGTCTGGATCCGGGTCGGCTCACCGGGGTCGGCCTCGATCCGACTCCGAAGACGGCGGATGTGGACATCCAGGGTCTTCGTGTCCCCCACGTAGTCGCTCCCCCAGATCTCGTCGATCAGCTGCCCCCGGGTGAGGACGCGGCCAGCGTTCTCGATGAGGAAGGCCAGGAGGTCGAACTCCTTCGGCGGGAGTTCCACCAGGGTGCCATCGACCCGGACCTCGTGCCGCAGCCGATCGACCCTGACCCCCGAGGCCTCGACGGGGGACGCGTCCACCGGGGTGTCGACCACGGGGGCTCGTCGTAGGACCGCCTTGATGCGCGCCGCCAGCTCGCGGGTCGAGAACGGCTTGGTGATGTAGTCGTCCGCACCCAGCTCGAGGCCGACGACCCGGTCGACCTCGGCGTCCCTGGCGGTCAGCATGATGATCGGGACGTCCGACCGCTGGCGGATCGCACGACAGACCTCCGTTCCCGACATCCCGGGGAGCATCAGGTCGAGGATGACCAGATCCGGACGCACCCGTTCCCATGCGGGCAGGGCATCCAGGCCATCCTTCACCCAGGCGACCTGGAAGCCCTCGGCTTCCAGGGTGATGGCGAGACCTTCGGCGATGGACTTCTCGTCCTCGACGAGCAACAGCTTCGGCATGGCTGAGGCGTCCTCCCTGTGAGGGTCTAGAGTGCGGCGTGAGCTGGCGACACCGGAGGGTGGGCGTGCGTAAGGACCTGGATCTTCAGATCGAACAGCTTCGCACCAACGTGGTGGCGATGGCCGAACGCGCCGACGAGATGCTGGGGCGATGCCTCCAGGCGCTCAGTGACGGCGACCGCGCGGCGGCCGAGGCCACGATCGCCGAGGACGAGGAGCTCGACCGCGCCTACGAGCAGGTCCAGCACGGTGTGCTCGCCGTCGTCGCCCTGCACGGCCCCGTCGGCCACGACCTGCGCCTCTTGACGGGAGTGGTGCACGTGAGCCTCCACCTCGAGCGGATGGGTGACTACGCCGTGAACACCGCCAGCGCCGTGTTGGCCGTCGCGGAGTACCCCGCCGATCCCGATCTGACCGAACAGCTCGTCGAGATGGGCGCTCTGGCCCGCGAGGTCGGCCGCACCGCCGTGCGCTCCTTCGTGCAGGAGGACCCGGACCTGGGGCATCAGGTCGCGGAACTCGATGACACCGTCGATCGCTACGACCGGGGCATCTTCCAACGTCTGGTCCGTCTCGCTGGCAGGGACGAGGAGCGGATCGAGTGGGCGACCCGCATGATCCGTGTCTCCCGCCACCTCGAGCGGTACGCCGATCATGGCGTCGACATCGCCGAACAGACGGTCTTCGTCGCGACCGGCGAGGCGGTCGACCTGGGGCGCCGCCGCCCCGACTGACCCGGTCGTCGCGCCGGGCTCGTCGACCACCACCAGCGCGAGCGTCATGACAGGGCCACCCGCGTACCCGTGACCGCGAACGTGGTGTGGCGCGCGAAGGCGACGCCGTGATCCGCGAGACGCTCCAGGTAACGGCCGAGCAGTCCGAGGACCATCGCATCGTTGCTGGTGGCGTCCAGTGACCGGACCCGGAGCACGAGCCCGTTGCACAGCTGATCGACGTCACCGTCCAGGTCGTCGAGCTCGTGGATCGCCAGACCGTCGCGCGTCCGCCACGCGTCCACCCCCCGGCGGAACACCTCGGTCGAGCGTGCGGCGAGCTCCTTCAGTTGCTGCTGGAGGTCACCCGGCAGATCCCGTGGATCCAGTCGCTCGACCGCAGCCGCGACGTGGTGCAGCAGTGCGGCAGCGCGATCCAGGTCGCTGACCAGGCGCACCAGCGACATCAGGCGCCGAAGGTCACCCGAGACCGGTGCCTCACGGGCCAGCAGCAGGAACGCCTGTTCGTCGACGTACCGACACCGGTCCCGGACATCGCTCATCACCGCCCGCGCCTCGTCCACGGCGATCGGGTCACCGGCGAAGAACGCACGACAGATCCGTGGCATCGACTCGGCCACGGTCAGCGCCCCGCCCACCAACTCGTCGTCGACCTCGTCGAGCCAGGCCTGGTACTCCGCCCGGCCCGTCGTGGCCTCACTCTGGAGGGATGGCAGCCGCTCGGGATCCTCGGCATCGTCGCGCACGGTGCTCCTCGTGGCCGACCGCGTTACGCGGACGTGACCTCCCGGCAACTCTCGTTACCGGGACGGTACGGAAGGCGGGTTACCCGCATGCTGAACCGTAGGTGACGAACCGGTGAACACGAGCAGAACGCTCGGGTGCGAGACCCCGATGATGCCTCGCCTGCCGCAGGGGAGCCCGCGAAGCCATGAGCGTGCCCCGACGCCCGGCCGCCATCGGCTGGGTGAACAGCGGAGGTGAACGCCGGGTGAACGCAAGGGACGACGGCGGTCCTTCGCCGACCAGCAGCCAGCGTACGCTTCTCTGCTACCTCGTAGCTCTCAGGACCCCCATGCCCGGACCTCGCCATGCCGCACCGCCTGTTCCCTCACCGTGGACCGGTGACCGGGGTGGCCACCTGTGGGCGAAGGACCACGAGGTGGTACGTGGCGACGGCACCCGCATCCGCTACACCGTGCGGGGCCCACAGGACGGTCCGTGGGTGGTCGGGGTCGCCGGGTACCTGTGCCCCGACAACTTCTGGCGGGACCTCGCTCCCGACCTCGCCAGGGACCACCGGGTCGTCCTGCTGAACTACCGCGGGATCGGTGCCTCCACGGAAGCCGGCGGCGGGCGGCTGCCGACCCGGGCCAGCGACTACGAGATCCCCCACCTGGCGGGCGACGTCGCGGCCGTCCTGGACGACCTCGAGGCGCGCGACGTCACCTGCATCGGTCACTCGATGGGGGTGCAGGTCGCCCTCGCCCTCTGGCACGACCGGCCGGATCTGGTGGGGGCGCTCACGCTGGTCGCGGGCGCGTACGCCTCGCCGTTCGCGCGCATGTACGGCAGCGGCGTCGGGAGCGTGATCTTCCCGTTCGTGTCCATGGCTGGAGCCGCAGCGCCCCGTGCGCTGACCCGCAGGCTCATGCGCACCATCGAGCTGCCCGTCGCGCTACCGGTCGGCAAGCGGCTGCAGGCGGTCGGCGAACTCACCCCCCTGGCAGGGATGACTCCCTACCGCGCGCACCTCTCCCGGGTCGATCCGCGCACCGCGATCTGGACCGCCAGGGGCATGCACACCTACGACCCGACCGCGTGGCTCCACCTGGTGGACGTCCCGACCACCGTCATCGGCGGTGACCGTGACGGCTGGTGTCCGGTCGAGGTCAACGAGGAGCTCGCGGCCGCGATCCCCGGGGCACGCCTGGAGATCGTCGAGGCCGCCAGTCACACCTTGCCGCTCGAACACCCCGAGCTCGTGCTGACCCACGTCAGACGACTCACGGGACGGCCGGCACCGCCCCGTGACGAGGTCGCCATGGGAACCGGTCAGTAGTCGACGGTCGCGTACTCGCGGAGCTTCTCCAGGCGGTGCGCCGCCCGGATGTGGCGGACGGTCCCCGACTTCGACCGCATGACCAGCGAGTCGGTGGTCGCCCCGGAGCGGCTGAAGGTCACCCCGCGGAGCAACTGTCCTGGCGTGATCCCGGTACAGGCGAAGAAGCAGTCCTCCGCCGAGACCAGGTCGTCGGCGGTGAGGATCGCCTCGACGTCGTACCCGCCGTCGATCGCACGCTGCCGTTCATCGTCGGAGCGCGCCCACAACCGTCCGAGCATGGCCCCGCCCAACGCCTTGACCGCGCAGGCGGTGATCACCCCTTCGGGCGTGCCACCGATCCCGTAGAGCATGTCGATCTGCGGACGGTCCCTCCACGCTGCGAGCAGGCCGCCGGCGACATCGCCGTCCGTGATCAGGGACAGCCGGGCACCGACGTCGCGGACCTCACGCTTGGCCTGCTCGTGCCGCTCCCGGTCGAGCATGACCACGGTCAGGTCGCGAGGTTCGCGGCCCGTCACGTCGGCCACGCTGCGCAGGTTGTCGGCCAACGACCGATCCAGATCGATCGCGTCCGCGGCCTCTGCCCCGACCACGATCTTCTCCATGTAGACACACGGCCCGGGATCGAACATGGCCCCCGCCGGCGCCGCGGCCATGACGGCCAGGGAACCGGGCCGTCCCTCGGCGAGCAGGCGGGTGCCCTCGACGGGATCGACGGCGATGTCGACGTCCGGGGGGTTACCGGTCCCCACACGCTCCCCGTTGTAGAGCATCGGCGCCTCGTCCTTCTCCCCCTCGCCGATGATCACCGTCCCATCCATCTCGACGGTGTCCAGCACCTGCCGCATCGCGTCGACGGCGGCTTGATCCCCCGATTCCTTGTCTCCCCGTCCCTGCCACCGGGCTGCCGCCATGGCCGCGGCCTCGGTGACGCGAACGATCTCGATGGCCAGGTTGCGATCGGGCTTCTCTGGGCTCACGAGGACCTCCGCTCCCGGCAGGACGTCGTTGTCCTGCCGGGAGCGATGCTAGTCAGCGACCTTGCAACAGCGGGGGTCGATCCCCCTCCGCCCGGTGCGCACGTCACCCGCGGCGTGGCCGTACGGTCCCCGGCAGGTCGCGAACGAGGCGCGGCAGCCGGCCGGTCTCCGCCTGTGCACGCAGGAGATCGTTCTCGAACGCGGCGCGGTCGCGCATCCCTCCGTGGTCGTCGAAGAGCCGTTTCAGCAAGGCGATGGTGGCAGGATCACGCGCCGCCACCTGTTCGAGCCAGGCCACCGCGACGACCAGCGCATCC
>PWTE01000107.1 GCA_003563915.1 Nitriliruptoraceae bacterium | reverse complement strand
GCGTCCGTCCGCTGCGCCGCGCCGAGTACGACGTGCTCGTCGAGCAGGGCGTGCTCGGTCCCGACGACCGCGTCCAACTGCTCGAGGGGGAGCTCGTCGAGATGAGCCCGCAGAAGCCCCCCCACGCGGGCATCGTCGAGCGTCTCACCGAGCTGCTCGTACCCGCGCTGGTCGGTCGCCTCCGGGTGCGGGTGCAGCTGCCGCTTGCGGCGGGCGAGTACTCGGAGCCGGAGCCCGATCTGGCCGTGGTGCCCATCGACGAGCCGCGCGATCGGCACCCGGAGCGCGCCAGCCTCGTCATCGAGGTCGCCCACGAGACGCTCCGGCTCGACCTGGGCCGCAAGGCGAGGATCTACGCGGCGGCCGGCGTGCCCGAGTACTGGGTCATCGACGTACACGCCGATCTGGTGCATGTGCACACGCGTCCGTCGCCCGACGGGTACCGCTCGATCAGGCGTCACGGCCCCGACGAGCGGCTGGAGGCTTGCGGCGTGCCGATGACGCTGCACCAGCTCCGCGACCGCTGAGCGTCCCGAACCCGCGCGTCAGCGGGTCGCGGCGACCGCCTGCGCGCAGCGACCGAGCAGGTCCACGGTCTCGTCCCAGCCGATGCAGGCGTCGGTGATCGAGACCCCGCGTTCGAGCGGGTGGTGCGGCTTCCAGTCCTGGCGTCCGGGCTGCAGGTTGCTCTCCAGCATCAGCCCGAGCAGCCCGTGGTCCTCACGCTGCCACTGGTCGAGCAGATCCTCGACGACCAGTCGCTGACGCCGGTGGTCCTTGCCCGAGTTGCCGTGGGAGCAGTCGACGATCACCGGCCGCTGGTGACCGGTCACTGCGCGCGCCCTGCTCGTCGCCTCGGCGACGTGCTCACGCGCGTAGTTCGGACCGCCGTCGCCGCCGCGCAGCACCAGGTGGGCGTCCGGGTTGCCGGTCGTGCGCACGACCGCGCTTTGGCCGTCGTCGTCGACCCCGAAGAAGGCGTGCGGCTCGACCGACGCCGCGAGCGCGTTGATCGCCACGTCGATGCGGCCGTCGGTGGCGTTCTTGAACCCGACCGGCATCGACAGCCCCGATGCGAGCTGACGGTGCACCTGGCTCTCGACGGTGCGCGCGCCGATCGCGGCCCACGACACCAGATCCGAGGAGTACTGCGGGGTGATCGTGTCGAGCACCTCGACCGAGCAGGGCAGCCCGGCCTCGAGGACGTCGATGAGCACCTTGCGCGCCACCCGCAGCCCGCGCAGCGCGTCGTAGGTCCCGTCGAGCGCCGGGTCGTAGATCAGTCCCTTCCACCCGATCGAGGTCCGTGGCTTCTCGAAGTAGGTGCGCATCACCACGATCAGCTCGTCGCGGTGCTGGTCCGCGACCCGACGCAGTCCGGCCGCGTACTCGAGGGCGAGCTGTGGGTCGTGGATCGAGCAGGGCCCGACCACCACGACCATCCGGTCGTCGCGTCCCCGCAGGGCGGCTGCCACCTCGTCGCGGCCCCGTGCCACCGTGTCGTACCGCGCCGCATCCGCCGGGAACTCCTCGCGCAGCTCGCGCGGGCGGGGCAGCGCGTCGAAGGACCGGATGTGGCGGTCCTGGACGCCGCTGGCGGAGCGGGTGACGGGATCGGTCGTGGGCATCATCGCCTCGCGTCGGAGAGGGGGGCCGGTGGTGGCCACGAGGCTCCGCGCGGGCCGGACGGTACCGCACCTGGCAACGGCTTCTGAGGGATGACGCCGAGAGGCTCACGCAGCAGCCGGGCCGGAGCGTGGCGGACAGGGCGATGAGACGCCACCGTCTCCGCACGAAGGCCAAGTTGGGAACTGTTCCTATGATGGCGTCGATGGCGTCGATGGCGATGAAGGTGCCGATGGCGGCGAGGGAACCGAAGCCGACGCCGACGCCGACGCCGACGCCGACGCCGACGCCGGCGCTGGCTGACGGATGACGCAGGAGGGCGACGTGGACGTCGACGAACGCATCAACACGATCCGTGCCGTGTGGCGCGACGGCGACTACAGCAAGGTCGGTGAACTGTTCGCGCCGGTCAGCGATCGGTTGGTCGCAGCGCTCGACGACGAGCTCGGACTCGCGGGACGTGAGGTGCTCGACGCAGCGACCGGTACGGGCAACACCGCCCTGGCGCTTGCACAGGCCGGGGCGAGCGTCCACGCCTTCGACCTGACCCCGGAGCTGCTCGCCGTCGCCGAACGGCGTGCGGCTGACGCCGGTCTCCCCATCGTGTTCAAGGAGGGCGACCTGCTGGCGATCCCCTTTCCGGACGGGGTCTTCGACGTGGTCGTATCGACCTTCGGGGCCTTCATCGCCGACGACCACCGGGCGTGCGTCTCCGAGCTCGTCCGCGTCTGCCGGCCGGGAGGCCTGATCGTCTCAACCGCCTGGGCGCCGACCGGGCTGTTCGCGGCGCTGCGCGAGGTTCCGATTGCGCACCATCCCGAGCTGTGGCCTGCCGACCGCCCGGACCCGGACGACTGGGCCGATCCCGACCGCATGGCCGCGATGGTCACCGGCCTGCCCGTCGACGTCGAGGTGACGACGCACGTGCACCCCTTCTGGTTCTCGGATGTCGCGACGGCGCTGGGGTTCCTCGAGGAGGTGTCTGGGCCGGTCCAGCGGATCCGCGTCGGGGTGGCCGAGCTCGGTGGTGACTGGGACGCGCTGCGGGCCGAGATCCTCCGGCGGTGGGCACAGCGGGCTGTGGTGGCCGACGGCGGGGTCGCACTCGACGGTGTCTACGGCATCGCGCGGTTGCAGGTCCACGCTGACCCGTAGCGTCGCGGGCCGACGGGGACCGCCGCCTTCGACGGTCAGGATCGCGCAGAGTCGTGAGCAGGACCGTGATCTGCCACCTCGCCGATGACCCGGCTGACAGCTCCGGTCCCTGGTCCAGTCACTCACGACCGTTCCGCGATCTGCTCGGATGGCTCGAGAAGCTCGCCGTGCGGGTCGGCGAACGCGGCCAGACCCCCACAGACATGCTTGCACCCACCGCCCATCGATGATCGCCGGGCTTCCGTTGCAGGCCAAGGACGGGGTCTGCGTTCGGGGTCTGGGATCGGGAGCCGGTGACGCGGACTGCGCGCCGCCCGCCGCACTACCGCGCGCGCCGCACGTTCCACGCATCGAGCCGGCCGGCCGCCCCGCCCACGAGCAGGGTCCGGTCGTCGGTGTGCCAGCGCACTCCCGCGAAGCCCTCGTCCTCCGCTTCGAGCTGCCCGAGCTGCCGGGTTCCCAGCCGCGGCCGCCAGAGCCGGATGCTCGCGCCGTCGCAGGACGCCAGCAGCGCCCCGCGATGCTGGAAGGCGAGCGAGCTGACCAGCGACGTGTGGCCCGAGAGCTGCAGCGGGGTGCGACCCTTGGGTCCGGCGCCGCTGACGTCCCAGACCGTGACGTCCTCCGCGCCGTTGGATGCCAGCAGCTGCGAGGTCGCATCCCAGCTGACCGCGGTGATCTTGGCCGGGTAGCCCCGCATCTCCAGCTCGTCCCGGTCCCACAGCTTCCACAGATGGATGGTGGCGTCCTGGTTCCCCGACGCGGCCCAGCGGCCGTCCGGGCTCACGCCCAGGCACAGCAACGAGCCGATGAAGTCAAGCGTGCGGGTCGGCTGCGAGCCCGGCGCGACCGGCTCGGGGCCCGCGACCGCGAACCACCGCACGCCGCCGTAGCAGGCGAGACCGACCAGTGGCTCACGGCGTGCCCAGGCGAGGTCGGTGATCGTGCTTGGCTGGGGCCCGTGGTCGACCAGCCGGTCGTCGGTGCGGTGCCAGGTCCACAGGTGTTTCCCGGCTCCGACCGCCAGCACCTTGCCGTCCCGTGACCAGGCCAGCGCCTGCACCCAGCCGCCGACCCGGTGCGCTGACCTGCCACCGTCCCGGTGACTCAGCGCGACGACTCCGTCCTGACCGCCGCTGGCCAGCACCTCGCTGTCGGGTGACCATGCCAACGACAGGATGCCCAGGGGGTGCTCGGCCACCTCGGCGTTGATCGTCCCGGACGTGGCGTCGACGATCATGCCGTCACCACCGAGACCACCGGCGGCGACCAGGGTGCGATCCGGACTGCCGATGGCGACCTCGAGGTGGTCGCAGAGCCGGTGCGTCCAGAGCCTGTCGGCCACGACGGGCGCGACGATCGCCCCGCGCGTCATGCCGCCACCTCGATGCGGCACGCCTCCACACCTGCGCGAAGCTCGTCACGGTCGAGGTTGCGCCCGATGAACACCAGCTTGCTGTGGCGCGGTTCGTTCGGCTCCCAGGGTCGGCCGTCGGTGGAATCGAAGAGCATGTGCACGCCCTGGAAAACCACGCGGTTGCGCTCACCACCGATTGCGAAGATGCCCTTGGACCGGAAGATGTCGACCCCGCGGGTGGCCAGGAGCTCTCCCAGCCAGTCGTTGAGCTGCCGTAGGTCGAGATCTCCGTCGACCACGAACCCCACGGAGGTCACCGAGGTGTCATGCAGGTGCTCGGCGTCCTCGTCGAGGAAGTCCGGATCCTCGCTCATCGCCCGTGACAGGTCGAAGGCGCCGACGTCGAGGATGTGGTCGAGGTCGACGTCGGCGTTCACGGTGTGGATGATGCTGGCAACCGCGTTGATGTCCCGGATGCGGCGCTCGACCTCCGTGAGCTGCGCTGGCGTGACCAGGTCGGTCTTGTTGAGCAGGATGCGGTCGGCGAAGGCGAGCTGCTCGACGGCCTCGTTCTCGACGCCCTCGGGTTTGGTGTCGTCGAGATGTGCGATCAGGTGCTTGGCGTCGACCACCGTGATGATCGCGTCGAGGGTGGTGCCTGCAGCGATCTCCTCGTCCACGAAGAAGGTTTGTGCGACCGGAGCCGGGTCTGCCAGCCCCGTGGTTTCGATCAGGATCTGGTCGAAGCGGTCCCTTCGGCGCAGGAGGTTGCCGAGGATCCGGATCAGATCTCCGCGAACGGTGCAGCAGATGCACCCGTTGTTCATCTCGAAGATCTCCTCCTCCGCGTCGAGGACGAGTCCGTCGTCGATGCCGACCTCACCGAACTCGTTCTCGATCACGGCGACGCGACGCCCGTGCTGCTCGGTCAGGATGCGGTTGACCAGCGTGGTCTTGCCGGCACCGAGGTAGCCGGTGACGACGGTGACGGGAACGGGTTGCACGGGTGCTCCGATCTGTGAAGCTGACGGGATGACGTCGAGCTGGGCGCGCAGCTCAGCTCGCGGCGCGCCTGGCGGCCTGCTGACGGATGGCGAGGTCCGCGACGAAGCGATCGCGCAGCAGTTCCTCCGGGAGGTCCTCGAGGTCGGCGCCAGCCTCGATCCAGGCGGCGAGTGAGCGCGTGCGAGGCAGGGTGTTCACCCGGCCGATCCAGGTGCGCTGGCCGGCCGTTCCGATCGGTCGGATCACCACCACGTTCGAGTGCGAGCAGGGACCCAGGCATCCGACGGTGCGCACGCGCGTCGTGGGACCGCGTGAACCGGCGGCGACCAGGATCTGCTCCTGCTGCTCGTGATCGGTGTTCGGGTGCTTGCGCGCCGTACCGCAGCAGCAGCCGCGGCACAGGAGCACCTCGACGTGTGGCGGATCCACGCGACACCCAGTTATCTAGGAATTAATCCGAGAATATGTCGCAGGTTAGCGGAGCATTCGTCGCGTTGCTTGGGGCACGGCCAATCGCGGTGCGATGGCGGCCCGATCGACGCCGACGCGCACACGCGGTGCTCTGCGACGCCCCGGCGGAGCCCGACCCTGCCCGGGTCGGCACCACCCGCCCGGGGAGCCGCCGTGGCCGCGGAGCCTCAGCCGGCCACCCGGCTCGCGAGTGCCACCCACAGCAGGCTGGCCAGCAGCGTCACGACGGTGACGGCGAGGGTGAAGCGGGTGGTGAGCTGATGGCGCATCGGTGCTCCGTGACGGGTGGGCGGACGGGCGGGCGGTCAGTCGATCAGGTCGAAGCGCTCCAGCGAGAGGTGCTCGTGGGGCACCCCCCTTGCCAGCAACAGCGCCTCAACCGCGTCCATCATCGCGCCGGGGCCGCAGATGAAGTACCGGAACCGCTCGGCGCCGGTGGGCAGGTGCGCGGCGAGCAGCTCCTCGGAGATCAGGCCGGTCGCATGCGGCCAGTCCGGCGGCGGGCGCTCGAGGACCTGGACCACCTCGAGGTCGAGTCG
>PWTE01000228.1 GCA_003563915.1 Nitriliruptoraceae bacterium | reverse complement strand
TGCTCATCGATCTGTTGACCGACTCCGGCACGGGCGCGATGTCCTCGGAGCAGTGGGCGGCGCTCATGCGCGGCGACGAGTCCTACGCCGGGGCGCGCTCCTTCGAGCGCTTCCACGCGGTCGTCAGCGAGCTGACCGGCTTCGCCCACATCATCCCGACCCACCAGGGCCGGGCCGCCGAGCGGATCCTGTTCGGCGCGATGGTCGGCGACGGTGATGTCGTGCCCAACAACACCCACTTCGACACCACCCGCGCCAACGTCGAGTACCAGGGCGCCGAGGCCCGCGACCTGGTCTGCGTCGAAGGCCGTGACCTCCAGCTCGAAGCGCCTTTCAAGGGCAACATCGACCTGGAGGCCCTGGAGGCGACCCTGCGGGACGACGGCGAGCGCGTCCCGCTCGTGCTGGTCACGATCACGAACAACTCCGGTGGCGGGCAACCCGTCTCGCTCGAGAACCTGCGCGGCGTGCGCGAACTGTGCGATCGCTACGACACCCCCTTCATCCTGGACGCGTGCCGGTTCGCGGAGAACGCCTGGTTCATCCACGAGCGCGAGGACGGCCAGGGGGAGCGGACCCCCCGCGAGATCGCCCGGGAGGTGTTCCGGCTCGCCGACGGCTGCACCATCAGCCTGAAGAAGGACGGCATGGCCAACATCGGCGGGCTGCTCGCGCTCAACGACGCCGAGGTGGCGGCCCGCTGTCGGGACGCGCTGATCCTGACCGAGGGGTTCCCGACCTACGGCGGGCTGGCCGGCCGCGACCTGGACGCGCTGGCCGTCGGGCTCCAGGAGGTCACCGACCCGGACTACCTGCGCTACCGGGTCCGTACCGCCGCCTACCTGGCGGAGAAGGCCTGGGCGGCCGGGGTGCCGACGGTCCGTCCCGCGGGTGGGCACGCGGTCTACCTCGATGCCGGGGCCCTCCTGCCGCACCTGCCGCAGACCGCGCTGCCGGCCCAGTCGCTGGCCTGCGAGCTCTACCTCGAGGGCGGGGTGCGCGGGGTGGAGATCGGGACGCTGATGTTCGGCCGCCCGGGCGTCGACGGCGCGCCCGACGAGGTGGCGCCACACGAGCTGGTCCGGCTCGCGCTGCCGCGGCGGACCTACACACAGTCCCACATCGACTACGTCGGCGAGGTGATCGCCGCGGTCGCCGAGCGGGCCGGCGACATCCCGGGCTACCGCATCGTCGAGCAGCCGAGGTGGCTCAGGCACTTCACGGCCCGGCTCGAGCCGCTGTCCGGGTAATCGTGGTCGACGGTGACGGTCGTCACTACCGGGCTGGCCGCCGACGGTCGTCGCTACCGGGCTGGCCGCCGACGGTCGTCGCTACCGGGCTGGCCGCCGACGGCGTGGACCGCACGTCGCCGGCTGCCGCCCGCTCCACGGTGGACGTACCGTTGCGGGTCGCGCCATCGACGGATCTGGAGACGGATGTGAACCTGGCCCTGCCCGCCGCGATCTTCGCCGGCACCCTGATCGCGATCCAGTCCGCCATCCTCGGGGCGTTCGGTGAACGGCTCCACCCGCTGGTGGCCGCTACCTGGGTGCACGTGGGTGGGTTGGCACTGGGGATCGTGCTCGTGGCGCTGTCACCGAGGTTGGGGTTCGAGCTCGCGGTGGTCCGCCAGGCGCCGTGGGGGCTGCTCGCCGGTGTGGCGGGGCTGCTGCTGGTCACCGGGATCGCGGTCGCCGTGGCCGGGATCGGGTTGGCGTCCACGCTGGCGACCGTCACCGGGGTGCAGTTGATCGTCGGGTTCGGTCTGGAGGCCTCAGGGCTGCTGAGCCGGACCGTGGCGCTGGACCCCGTCCGGCTGGTGGGTGCCGTGCTGCTGGTGGTCGGTGCCTACCTCGTCGTCAGCCGCGGCCCCGGCACCGCCTGACCCGATCACCGCAGCGCCAGGTCGGGCCCCCTTCACGCGGTTGGGGACCTCCGCCCGCGTGGTACCGGGGCGGACGTCCCCGACCCGAGGCATGCAACGCTGCATGGTTCGAGGTTGGGGACCATCTCCCGCGTGGTACCGGGGCGGACGTCCCCGACCCGAGGCATGCAACGCTGCACGGTTCGAGGTTGGGGACCATCTCCCGCGTGGTACCGGGGCGGACGTCCCCGACCCGAGGCATGCAACGCTGCATGGTTCGAGGTTGGGGACCATCTCCCGCGTGGTACCCGGGCAGATGTCCCCGATCCCGTGGAGGAGCGGTCGGTCCGTGCCGGGTCGGGGGGGTGGCGCGGCCGATCAGGTCACGCGCAGCGCCACCAGCACCCCGTCGCGGACCGGGTTGATGGCGCTGACGTAGCGGGGGTCCTGCGCGACCTCACGGGTCATCGCCACGATCGCATCCGTCACCGCCGCGCGTCGGTCTTGCGCGCCAGGTCCATCCTGCGCCCCAGGCCGGTCCTGCGCTCCAGGCCGGTCCTGCGCTCCAGGCCGGTCCTGAGCCCCAGGCCGGTCCGTCGCGGCGAGCCTGCGGTCGTCGTCGTGCCCCGACGGGGTCAGCCCCGCGACCCGGCCGTCCCACAGCACGTTGTCGCACAGGAACAGCCCACCGACGCGCAGCCGCTCCGCCGCCGCGGCCCAGGCGGCCGGGTAGCCCTGCTTGTCGATATCGCAGTAGACGACGTCGACCTCCCCATCGACCGCCGCCAGCCCCTCCAGCGCGTCCCCGATGTGGTAGCGGACGCGGTCCCACCGGCCGGCCCGCCTCAGGTACTGCTCGGCCAACGCCGCGTTGGCCGGGTCGGTGTCGGTGCAGACGACCTCGCCACCCGGACCGCCCGCCTCGACCGCACCGGCGAACCAGTACGCGGAGTAGCCGAAGCCGCTCCCGAGTTCGACCACCCGCTGCGCCCCGATCATCCGGGCCTGGAGCTCGAGGAACCGCCCGACCGCCCGCCCGACGATCGGGAAGCGGTTGGCATCGGCCCGTCGCTCCATGTCGTCGAGCACCGGGTCGAGGTGCTGTGCCTTGACCAGCTCGACCAGATGCGCGTCGACCTGGGGCGGGAGTAGCGACTGCATGGGGGCCCTCCGGTGGGCGGCAAAGGCCGGTGGTCGATCCGTCCGGTGCCCTACCGTACGCGCGAGACGCCGATCGGAGCCGCGTATGGGCCGCCACGTCCTGGTCTGGGACGCCCCCAACGTCGACATGACGCTTGCCACCATCATCGAGGGCAAGCCGACCGCCAAGGACCGGCCCGACCTGGCCGTGCTCGGTGACTGGCTGGTCGACCACGCGGACCCGGACGATCCGGTCGAGGCGTGCGTGTTCATCAACGTCGCACCGCACGTGGCCGGGGTGCTCCGCGGCTGGGTGCTGTGGCTGCTCGAGGAGGGCTTCCGGGTCTTCGCCAAGCCCAAGCGCGGCGATTCCGACGTCGACCAGGACATGCTCGATCCCCTCGCCGTCCGCCAGGCCGACGGCGACCTCGACGCCGTCTACGTCGGCTCCAACGACGCCCGGGCCTTCCAGGAGCCGCTCCAGGAGCTCGCTGCCCGCGGGGTGGCGGTGACCGTGCTCGGCTTCGGGGAGTACGCCGGCGGGATGGCCACCGACCCGCAGCTGCGTTTCGTCGACCTCGAGGCCATCGACGGGCTGTTCGACGAGCCCCTGCCGCGTCTGACGCTCGAGTCGCTGCCCGCCGACGGCCGCTGGTTCGAGCCGCGCGGCCGGCTCGGGGGCCACGACAGCGCCCTGCGCACCCGGGAGATCGAGGCATGAGCGAGCTGCCCGTCCCCTCCGTCCGCTCCGAGGTCGGTCGGCTCCGGGCCGTGCTGGTCCACCGTCCCGGCGAGGAGCTCAGACGGGTCACGCCCTCCAACATGGAGCGGCTGCTGTTCGACGAGCTGCTGTGGGTCGAGCATGCCCAACAGGAGCACGACGCGTTCACGGACCTGCTGCGCAGCCACGGTGTCGAGGTGCTGGTCCTCGCGGAGCTGCTGGCCGAGGTGGTCGTCGATCCGGACGCCGCCCGGGACCTCGTCGACCGGCATGTGACCGAGACCACCTGCGGTCCCGAGGCCGTCGCCGCGGTCCGTGACCATGTGCTCGCCGGCGACCCCCACGAGCTGGTGGCCCGGCTGATCGGCGGGATCACCCACGAGGAGGCCGGGGACATCGACGGGCTCGTCGCCGCCGCCGCCGCGCCCGGCGACCCGCTCTTCGAGCCGTTGCCCAACCTGGTCTTCGCCCGGGACGCCTCAGCGTGGATCGGGGAGGGCGTGGTGCTCTCCCCGATGCACCGCTCGGCACGCCGCCGCGAGACCGACCTGCTCCGCACCCTCTACCGCACCCACCCGCGCTTCGCCGGCGCGCCCGTGTGGTTCGGAGACCAGCCCATCGACCGGCACCCCGCGACCGTGGAGGGCGGGGACGTCCTGGTGGTCGGCGAACGTGGGCTCGCGATCGGGCTCAGCGAGCGGACCACCCCGGCCGGGGTGGAGACGCTGGCCGCCCGGCTGTTCCACGCCGGCGTGGTCGACCGCATCCTCGCGGTCGAGCTGCCGAAGGTCCGGGCCGCGATGCACCTCGACACCGTCGTCACCCAGGTCGACGTCGACGCGTTCATCACCTACCCGCAGATGACGGCGGCCTCCCGGGTGTTCCAGCTGACCCGCCGCGGGGAGGACGGGGTCCACGTCACCAGCGGGCCCGATCTCGTGCACGGGCTGGCCTGGGCGGCGGGACTCGACCACGCTCGGGTCATCGAGCCGGCCCTGTCCGCCACCCGCGCCGAGCGTGAGCAGTGGAACGACGCCAACAACACCCTGGCGCTGAAGCCCGGTGAGGTCATCGCCTACGAGCGCAACGTCGCCACCAACGAGATCCTCCACGACGCCGGCATCACCGTGCACACCATCCCGTCCTACGAGCTACCCCGGGGTCGTGGCGGCCCGCGCTGCATGAGCTGCCCGGTGACCCGCGACCCGCTGCCGTGAGTCGAGCACCGGAGACCCGCCGGCTGGGTCGGGCAGGTGACGACGACGGCACCGAGGTGGCGGGTGCCCCCGGCGACGGAGACGCCAGTACCGAGGTGGTGAGTGCGCTCGGTGACGACGACGGCACCGAGGTGGCGCGCTTGCGAGGGGTGGGCGTGCGGCGCGGCGGCACGCACCTGCTGCGCGACGTGGACCTGGACCTCGTGTGCGGAGAGCACCTGGCTGTGCTTGGACCGAACGGAGCGGGCAAGACCACCCTGCTGCGCATCCTCGCCACGGAGCTCTACCCGACGTCCGGCCAGGTTCGGCTGCTCGGGACCACCTTCGGGCGCGGTGACCTGCGCGAGCTCCGTCCGAGGATCGGGTTGGTCTCGTTGGCGCTGGACCGGCTGCTGGATGCCCGCCTGCCGGCCCTGCCGCTCGTGGCGGCCGCCCGCATCGGCGCGACCTGGCCGCCACCTCGCCTGCTGGAGCGCCCCGGGCTACGGGAGGCCGCGATGCGGGCGCTGGCGCGGGTGGGCGCCGACCACCTCGCCGAGCGTCGGGTGGACACGCTCAGCCAGGGGGAGCGGCAGCGGGTCCGCATCGCCCGCTCGCTGGTGATCGACCCGGCGTTGGTCCTGCTCGACGAGCCGTTCGCCGGCCTCGACCTCGGTGGTCGTGAGTCGCTGCTCGCCGATCTGGATCGGCTCCTGGACGAACCCGACGGTCCCACGGTGGCGATGGTCACCCACCACCTCGAGGAGCTCCCCGTCGGCATCCGCGCCGCGGTGCTGCTGCGGGGCGGGCGGGTGATCACTGTGGGCCCCGCCGAGGTGGTGTTGACAGATGTACCGGTGAGTGCAGCCTTCGGGGTCGACGTGCGGGTACGGGGTCACGAGGGCCGCTTCGCTGCGACGGTGCGGCGGACCGTGGCGGGCTGAGGCACAGGGCGCCGAGCCAGACGTCGGGCCCCGCTTGTGAAGATATCTACAAGGGTCCCATCGTTCAGGGCCATCCTGCCCTGCCGGGGATGGCGGGTCCCGACGAGGATGCGCAACAGCGCCTGGCATGGAGGTCCGAGTGGTCGCGACCGTGGACAAGGAAGCATCGGCGGGACACCCGTCTGGTGACGAGCGATTCGGGATGTTGGACAAGGCGCTCAAGCGCGCCCGGTACTCCCAGGATCAGCTGATCGAGGTCCTGCACACCGCGCAGGAGCTGTTCGGCTACCTCTCACCCGACGTACTCATCTACGTCGGCCGGGCGCT
>PWTE01000132.1 GCA_003563915.1 Nitriliruptoraceae bacterium | reverse complement strand
TGCGACGACGACAGCCGCCCGGTCGCCGCGATCGTCTGCGACAGCGTGGTGTGGATCCGGCCGGTCTCCGGGTCGACCAACGGCGGCAGCGCGTCGACGTAGGTCGTGAGCAGCTTGGAGACCTCGCGCCACTCCATCACGGCCTCGACGATCGGGTGCATGCCCAGCAGGCTCTGCATCGCCGCGGCGTCGGTCGAGTACCCGGTCTTGATGCGCCGGGTCTTGGGCAGCTCGAGCTCCTCGAACAGCACCTGCTGCAGCTGAGGGCCGGACCCCACGTTGAAGGTCCGCCCAGCGTGGTCGTGGACCTCGCGCTCCAGGTCGTCGACCCGGGTGGCCAGCCGATCACGCAGCTCGTCCAACACGTGGAGGTCGATGGCGACCCCGGCCCGCTCCATGCGAGCCAGGACCGGCGCGAGCGGCACCTCGATGCGGTCCGACAGGTCACGCTGGCCGCGCTCGTCCAACTGCTTGCCGAGGTAGCTCGCGAGCTCCAGGATCGCCTGCGCCGTCAGGGCCCGTTCCTCCCACGGATCGTCGTCCTCGACGGCCAGGGCGAGCTGATCCGAGCGGTCCTGCGCCCCCTCCACCTCGATGCTGCGTTGCAGGTGCTGCAGCGCCAACCGGTCGAGGTCGAAGGTGCGCTGTTCGGGGTTCAGCAGGTAGGCCGCCAGCGCCGTGTCCAGGGAGACCCCGCTGACGGTCCAGCCCCGCGCGTGGACGGCGTGGTCGAGCGTCTTCAGGTCGTGAGTGACCTTGGGCCGGGTGGGGTCGGCCAGCAGTTCCCGCAGGGCCGCCAGGTCGTCGTCAGCGAGGTCGGCCAACCGTGCAGCCGCCGGATCCTGCCCCTCGGCGCCGACGCCGACGGCACTCCAGGTGACGTGCGGCGGCCGATCACTGGTCACCGCCAGGATGGCCACGGGACCGGCGGCCTCCTCCAGCCATGCGTGCAGCCCCCCTGCCTCGATACGGAGGGGCGCGCGGTCGAAGCCGGCCGCGTCTGCGGCCTCCTGCTCCCCCAGCACCTCCTCCACGAACCGGTCGTACAGGGCACGGAACTCGAGCGTGCCGAACAGCTCGCGGACCGCGGCCATGTCGACCTCGCCCATCCTCAGGTCCGCGACGTCGAACGCGACGTCGACGTCGCGTCGCAGGGTCATGATCGACAGGTTGGCGCGGACCTGGTCCTCGTGTTCAGCGAGCATCGCCGGGACCTTCTTGCCGGCCACCTCGTCGAGCCGCTCGTAGAGGCCGTCCAGGTCCCCGAACTCGTTCACGAGCTTGGCCGCGGTCTTGTCCCCGACGCCAGGTACCCCGGGGAGGTTGTCGGAGTTGTCGCCGCGGAGCGCCGCCAACGTCACGTACGACGACGGCGGCACCCCGTAGCGCTCCTCGACCGCCTCCGGGGTCATCTCGGCCATCTCGCTGATGCCGCGCAGCGTGTACAGGACCGTCAGGTCGTCGCTGACCAGCTGCATCGAGTCACGGTCGCCGGTCACGATGTACGCGTGGAAGCCCTCGCCGATCGCCTCGTCCGCGACGGTCGCGAGCACGTCGTCCGCTTCGACCCCTTCGAGTTCCACCACCGGGATGTGCAGCGCCTCGAGCACCTGCTTGATCAGATCGACCTGAGGACGGAACTCATCGGGCGGGGCGGCGCGGTTCGCCTTGTACTCGGGGAAGGCCTCGGTGCGGGCGACGTCCCGGCCCTTGTCGAAGGCGACCGCGATCGCGTCGGGCTCCCGGTCGGCCAACAGCTTGATCAGCATCGAGGTGAAGCCGTAGACCGCGTTGGTGAGCTGGCCCGTCTGCGTCCGCAGGGTGTCCGGCAACGCGTAGAAGGCGCGGTAGGCCAGGCTGTGCCCGTCGAGCAGCAGGATCGACGGCTTGTCGCTCGCCACGGCAGCGTCCTTGACGGTTCGAGCAGGCCCACGGCAGCACCTGCTCCGGGCCGGGTCAGGGCCGAGCCTAGTGCTCAGCGCTGGCCCTACCCTCGGCAGCTCCCGACCTGTCCGCTGACCCCGAGGTAGCACGGTGCCCAGTTCCCCCTACGTGTTCGATGTCGACGAGGCCGGGTTCCAGACCCAGGTCCTCGACCGTTCCCGCGAGGTCCCCGTCGTGGTGGACTTCTGGGCGGCGTGGTGTGGGCCGTGCCGGACGCTCGGCCCCATGCTGGAGGCCGCGGTCGATGCGCGCGGCGGCAAGGTGCTGCTCGCCAAACTGGACGTCGACGCGAACCCGCGGATCGCGCAGGCCTTCCGCGTGCAGGGCATCCCGCAGGTCTACGCCTTCAGGAACGGCGAGGCGGTGGACCAGTTCACCGGGGTCATCCCGCAGCCACAGCTGGAGGACTTCCTCGACCGGCTGGTCCCGTCGGCAGCGGATGTGGCCGTCGAACGCGCCGCGTCACTCCCCCGCGATGACGCCGAGGCAGTGCTTCGACAGGCCCTGACCGAGGAGCCCGACCACCGTGGCGCCGCGATCGCGCTGGCAGAGCTGCTGGTCGATGACGATCCCGATGCCGCGGTCGAACTCGTCGGCCCACATCGCCCCGACCCCGGCGCCGAGGCGATCGTGGCACGTGTCGAGTTCGCCCGGAACGGTGGCGGGGACGTCGATGCTCTGCGCCGTGAGCTCGCCGAACGCCCCGAGGACGGTGAGCTGCTGGTCCAGCTCGGCCGGGCCCTGGCTGCACGCGGCGAGTACGACGATGCGCTGGAGGCGCTTCTCGCTGCCGTCGAAGCCGGCGGGGAGACGAAGGAGGGCGCGCGCGAACAGCTGGTCGCGTTGTTCGGCGTCCTCGGCGACGATCCACGGGTCGCGCCGGCACGGGCACGCCTGGCTCGCGCGCTGTTCTGATGGGTCGGCTGCCACGCGGCGGCGGAGCCGAACGATCGGTGGCCGCCGCGCCCCCGGCGTGTGCGTGGTCACACGACCCCAACCTCGACGTAACGTGGCTGGAACACAGACTCCGTACCGTTCTCCTCGTCATCCGCCAGTGACATGAGGGAGCCAGACGGGCCGCACCGTGATCGACCCCGCCAGGTCCCACGGTGTCCGTCGCTCTCTCACCGGCCGTCCACCCTCGAGGTGATGGCCACAGCGGACGACGGGGCACCGACGTCTCTCTCCCTCTCCCGCCGCGACGGTGCCCCGTCGTCCGCCCTCCCCCGTGACCACCCTGACGCGGATCAGTCGACGCCGAAGTAGCGGTCGAAGACCTCGTCGTAGGTGCCGTCCTCGCGGATCTCGGCCAGGGCGGCGTTGATCGCGTCGACCAGGCCGTCTGTTCGATCCTGCGCCATCGCGAACCCGTAGGACTGGCCGGAGTCGTAGTCCGCGACGACCTCGGCAGCGGTGCCGCGGGCGAACTCGACGCTCGTCGGCAGATCGTGCAGGATCGCATCGACCTGCCCCGTCTCCAGGGCGACCATCAGGTCACCGATGCTCTCGAAGGCGCGGATGTCCGCACCCGGGACGTTCCGTTCGGCGTAGGTCTCGCCAGCCGCCCCGGACTGCACTCCGACGACCATGCCCTCGACCAGTTCGTCGATGCCGGAGAGCGCGGTGCCTTCGGCGACCAGCAGGGACTGCATCGCGTCGTAGTACGGGTCGCTGAAGTCGATCTGCGCCGCCCGCGTCTCGGTGATCGCCACCGCTGACGCGGCGAGGTCACAGGTTCCAGCCGCCATGGCGCTGCCGGTGGCCAGGTCCTCGAAGTCCGTGGAGACCACCGCGACGTCGACAGCCAGGTGGTGAGCGATCTCCGTCACGAGGTCGATGTCGAAGCCGCGGTAGCCGATCGGTGAGTCGGGATCCTCGAACCCGAACGGGGTGAAGGGCACGTCCGAGCAGACGGTCAGCGTTGCAGGCGACACCAGATCGAGATCCCCGGTAGCGACCGCGTCTCCGGTGTCCTCACCGCAGGCGCTGAGGAGGAGGACCGCCACAACGACGCCGGACGCCGGTCGACACATCGCACGCATGGTCAGCGTCCCTCGTGTCTCGGTCTCACCACTCAGCCGCCGAACTCCTCGACGATCCGCTCGGCGACCTGCTTCATGGTCTGGCGACGCTCCATCGCCTGGCGCTGCACGAACCGGAAGGCCTCGCCTTCGGACAAGCCCTCCTTCTCCTGCAACAGCCCCTTGGCCCGCTCGACGACCTTGCGCGCCTCCAGGCGACCCTCCAGGTCGTCGACGGTGGCCTCCAAGCCCGACATCTCGCGGAACCGACCGGCGGCGATCTCCACAGCGGGGAGCAGGTCGTGCTTCTGGAAGGGCTTGACGAGGTAGGCCATCGCACCGGCACGCCGCGCCTTCTCGACCAGGTCCCGCTGGCTGAACGCGGTGAGGATCAGGATGGCCGCGAGCCGCTCCTTGGCGATCTCCTCGGCCGCCTGGATGCCGTCCATCACCGGCATCTTGACGTCCAGGATGACGAGGTCCGGACCGAGCTCGCGGGTGAGCCGCACCGCGGACGCGCCATCGGCGACCTCGGCGACGACCTCGAAGCCCTCCTCCTGGAGCATCTCCTTGAGATCCAGACGGATAAGCGCCTCGTCCTCCGCGATGAGGACGCGCGTGGGACGGGCAGCGCCCTGCGCCGCGCCGGTGCTCTCCGTGTTCGCGTCCGTCACTCGTCGTCCCTCCGCCGTTGCTCGGGCTCCAGGTCGTGCAGCCGTTCGAGGAGGCGGTCACGCTCCGCGATCAGGCCCTGTACCTGCTGCTCGGCATCATCGAGCTGCGCACGGTGCCGATCGAGATCCCGGCGCGCGTCCCGCCACTCGCGGTCGGCGAGGGGCGTCTCCGCGACCAACTTGCGGGTCTCGGCGTTGGCCGCCACCTCGTCGAGGTAGGCGACCTGTTCAGCGAGCACACGCTGGTTCGCGCGCACCCGCCGGAGCTGTTCCTGGATGCGCACGAGCCGCTCGTGGACGCGGGTCGCGCTACGGATCGCAGCCGTGGTCGTTCCACTCCTCGCTCATCGGACGAAACGCCGCGGGCGCGACGCCGCTCACCACCGCGCGCACCTGCGCGCGGTTCACGCTCCGTGCCGATGGGACGCGGACGCCTGCGAGCGACGCGGCACCGGAGCCGGGGCGTGGGGAGCAGAAACTAGCGGCGCAGCGCCTGCCCGGCCAACCACCGCGTCGCGACGCGGCCGAGTACCCCCGGTGGGACTCGAACCCACAAGCCCTCACGGGCAGACGATTTTGAGTCGTCCCTGTATGCCAATTCCAGCACGGGGGCGCAGCCATCTCCGCAGGGGATGGCGACCACGGAGGCTACCGGTTCCCGATGTTGCGACCACAGTAGGTCGGCGTCTGCGCGTGACAGTTGGGACAGAGCAGCCGCAGGTTGGCCTCACGGTTGTCGGTCGGATCGCCGTTGATGTGATCGAGCTGGAGAGGGGCTGGCTCCCCCATCCAGTTGGTGATCCCACAGGTCGCGCAACGGCGGTCCCGCCTGCCCTCTTCGACCAACCGCTCACGCAGCACCGGGCCGTTCACCGAGGAACCCGCCACGAGGAGTTCCTCGAGCGGTCGACGTGTCGAAGGGCGTGACCGTCCACGCGCCCATCCTTGACCCGCGAGGTGCGCGGTCGGCAGCTGGAGCTCGGCGATGGCCTCGCGAAGTCGGCGTTGCACGCTTCCGCTGTCGGGGTTCAACCCGAGACGACGAGCTACCTCGCGCAGCGAGACCGCGCCGTCCACCGCATCGCGGAGATGGTCTGGGACGATCGCGATCTCGCCCCGGCGCCCGCCAGCGCGTGGACGGGATCGCTCGTCCCAATGCGACGTGTCGAGTTGGAGACGTCGGATGTGCTCCTGCATCCGACGCCAGGCAGACCCACCGACGGCGAGTCGCAGCCGGCGGAACACCCCGGCGAGGTTCGTCGCCTCGGCGACGGCCTGACGTAGTTCATCGTCCGTCCACCGTCGCGGCTGCTCGCCACGACGCGGGAGGTGATCGGTCGAGAGGCCGAGTTCGTGACACCTGCGTCGGAGGAGGTCCGCGTTCCCCGTCGGCCCGAGCCCAAGTGCCCGCTTCACGTCGGCCCATGACCTGGCGCCGTCGAGGGCGTGTCGCAGGTCGTCGTCGGTCCAGCTGCGGTGGCGGGCCATGCCGCTGCTCCTCCGCGGTCGCGGCCACGCCACGCCCGCGTCCCTTCGTCGATCCCGTCGACGAGGAC
>PWTE01000356.1 GCA_003563915.1 Nitriliruptoraceae bacterium | reverse complement strand
CGCACCACCTCGACGTGGATGTCGATCGCACCGACCTCGGGTGGAGCGAGGAAGTGGGCGGTGAGCGTGACCGGGTCCGGATGCGGGATCGGCTGGCGCATGGCGCGGGCGGCCAGGGCCATGACGTAGCCGCCGTTGGGCGCGGCACCCTCGATCACCGCCCAACCCGGGTCGATCGTGCCGTGGTAGCGGCCGTCGTCAAGCCGCTCGACGGCGGTGTCGCGTGCGAACCGGGAGTCAGCGCTCATCCGTGGGTGCCTCCGTTCTCGGCGGCGGACCGTAGCCGCCCCGACCTGCAGCGCCGGGCTCGGTCGTGTCGGCGGCTACCCTTGCGCGACGCCCGCAGCGCCCGGTTGCGGGCGTCTCCTTCGCCCCCCACCGCCAGTGGCGGGGTCCGCTGCCGACCAACGAGTCCACCGTGAGCGAGTCCACCCCCCCGTCCGTCTCCGTCGAGATGAAGACCATCGTCGAGCTGTGCAAGACCCGCGGGATCATCTTCCCGACCGCCGAGATCTACGGCGGGGTCCGATCGACCTGGGACTACGGACCGCTCGGGGTGGAGCTCAAGGACAACGTCAAGCGTCAGTGGTGGCGTTCGATGGTGCAGCTCCGCGACGACGTGGTCGGCATGGAGCAGGCGATCCTCGGACCGACCGAGGTGTGGCAGGCCTCAGGCCACCTCGCCAACTTCTCGGACCCGTTGGTCGAGTGCGCGAGCTGCCACCAGCGCTTCCGGGAGGACCACCTGCGCCTGGACCAGCTCGGTAGCGAGACCGCCGAGGGCCAACTGACCTGCCCGTCCTGCGGCAAGCAGGAGCTGGGCGACCCCAAGCAGTTCAACCTCATGTTCAAGACCAACATGGGGCCGATCGAGACCACCGGCTCCACCGTGTGGATGCGCCCCGAGACCGCACAGGGCATGTTCGTCGACTTCGCGACGATCCAGCGCACCGCGCGGAAGAAGCCCCCGTTCGGCATCGCCCAGATGGGCAAGTCGTTCCGCAACGAGATCACCCCGGGCAACTTCATCTTCCGGACCCGGGAGTTCGAACAGATGGAGATGGAGTACTTCGTCGAGCCCGGCACCGACGAGGAGTGGCACCAGCACTGGATCGACGAGCGGATGGACTGGTACGTCGACCTCGGTCTGCGGCGCGAGAACCTGCGCATCCGCGAGCACGACGACGACGAGCTGTCGCACTACGCCAAGCGCACCGTCGACATCGAGTACTACTTCCCGGACGCCTCGATGGGCTGGTCGGAGCTCGAGGGGCTCGCCAACCGCACCGACTTCGACCTCAAGGCCCACCAGGAGGCCAGCGGGCAGGACCTCACCTACTTCGACCAGGAGAAGGGCGAGCGCTACCACCCGTACGTGATCGAGCCGGCAGCCGGTGCGACCCGGGCGACGCTCGCGTTCCTGTTCGACGCCTACCGCGTCGAGGAGGCCCCCGACGCCAAGGGCGAACTGCAGCAGCGGACCGTGCTGAAGCTCGACAAGCGTCTCGCCCCCTACAAGGTGGCGGTGCTGCCGTTGTCGAAGAAGGAGACGCTGACCCCAACCGCCCGCGAGGTGTTCGACATCGTCAAGCAGCGGTGGATGTGCGAGTACGACGAGACCCAGTCGATCGGGCGCCGCTACCGCCGGCAGGACGAGATCGGGACGCCCTACTGCGTCACCGTCGACTTCGACACCCTCGACGACCGGGCGGTCACGATCCGCGACCGCGACACGATGGCGCAGGACCGGGTGGCGATCGATCAGCTCGAGGGCTACCTCGAGGAGCGCCTGCCCCGCTGCTGATCACCTCCGGCGACGTCGGCGCGACCTGCTAGCCGAGCCGACGCGTTCCTGGCAGGCCTCGCCATGGCCGGGGGCGCCAGCGCAGCCCACCCTGCCACCACGGTGCGCAGCGGAGGTGGCAGGATGGCCGAGGTGGTCGCGATCCCGGCGCTCGTCGTCGAGTTGGCCGATCCTGGCACGCCCGTGACCTGGGACGAGGACGTCCGCGCCGGTGACCCGATGGGGTTCGTCGACCGTCGTCCCTACATCGAGCGGCTCGCAGAGGCACGCGAGCGCGCGGCCGGTGACGAGGCGGTCTGGACCGGCCGCGGACGCATCGGTGGGATCGACGCCGCCATCATCGCGAGCGACTTCGACTTCCTCGCCGGCACGATGGGGATCGCCGCGGCCGTACGGATCGCGCGGGCCCTCGACCGGGCGGTCGCCGAACGCCTGCCAGTGATCGGCCTTCCGGCTTCCGGTGGCACGCGCATGCAGGAGGGCACGCCCGCCTTCGTGCAGATGGCCGCGGTGTCCGCGGCGGTCCGACGCCTCCGGGATGCCCGCCTGCCCTACCTCGTGTACCTCCGCCACCCGACGACCGGTGGTGTCCTGGCGTCGTGGGGATCGCTCGGCCACCTCACCTTCGCCGAACCCGAGGCACTGATCGGGCTGACCGGCCCGCGCGTGATCGCCGCGATGACCGGCGAGGCCCTGCCCGAAGGGATCCAGACCTCCGAGCACCTGTACGAGCACGGCATCATCGACCGGGTGGTCCCGCGCGCGGAGCTCCGTGACGTGTTGGCCACCGCGCTGGCCGTGCTGGCACCGCCGGCGCCCGAGCCGATGGACGCCCCCATCCTGCACCTTCCCGAGGACGCGTCGATCGACCCCTGGGAGGCGGTCACCCGTTCCCGGCGGGTGGACCGGCCAGGCGTCCGAGAGCTGTTCGCCGCCTGCATCTCCGAGATCACCTGGCTGTCCGGTGACGGTGTCGGCGGGCGTGACGACGGCTGCCTCGCCGCGGTCGCCCGCGTGCACGGCATCCCCGCCGTCGTCGTCGCGAGTGACCGCCGGCCCGGCGAGCGCGGCGCCCGGCTCACCGCTGCCGGGTACCGGACCGTGCGCCGTGCCATGTCGCTGGCCGACGAGCTCGATCTGCCCCTGGTCACCATCATCGACACGGCTGGTGCGGACATCAGCGTCCGTTCCGAGGAGGAGGGTCTGGCCGCCGAGGTGGCACGCTGCCTCGCCGAACTGTCCGCCCTACGCGTCCCGACGCTGTCGGTGCTGTTCGGCGAGGGGACCGGCGGGGGTGCGATGGCGCTGCTGCCCGCCGACCGGGTCGTCGCCTGCGAACACTCGTGGCTCGCTCCCATCCAACCGGAAGGGGCGTCGGAGATCCTTCACCGCACCACCGATCGCGCCCGCGAGCTCGCGGAGGCGCAGGCGGTGTCCTCGACCGAGCTGCGGCGGCTCGGCATCGTCGATGTCGTCGTCCCCGACCGGCCGCAACCGGGGGAGGAGGGTGAGGCGTTCGCGGCCCGGGTCGCGGCGACCGCGGTGACCCTGCTCCGCGACATCGGCAGCCAGGATCCCGCCACCCGCATCGCCGCGCGCAGCCAACGCTGGCGCCGTGTCGCTGAACGGTTCCTCGAGCCGCCTGGATAGGGTCCGACCAGAGCCTGAACGACGACGAGGTAGCGGTGCGGATCGACCTCGAGGATGACCGGCTCCCGGCGACGCGCCGGGCCGTTCGGTGGCTCCTCGGGCTGATCGGGATCGCAGGCCTCCTCGACGGACTCGGACCGATCGCCGCCGCTGCTGGTGGCCTGCTCGGACGCACGCCGGCCGATCTCGTCCTGACCACCGTCGCGCTGTCGGTCCCCTGGTGGGCCGCCGCAGCCCTGCTGCCGCACCGACCCCGACTGGCGACGGCGATGGCCTACGCCATGGCGCTCGTGGCCGTGCCGCGTCAGCTGTGGCAGGGGTGGCTCATGGTCCAGGACCTCCGTGCCAGCGGTCTGCCCGTGTTCCCGGACCTGGTGCCTCGCCTGACGGTCGTGCTCCTGGTCCTGGTCACCCTGTGGCTGGCACACCTGTCCCGTGCTCGCGGCCACTGGCGTGAGCCGGCGAGCTGGGTCAGCCGCCGCGCGTTGGTACCCGCCGCCATGGCGTTGCTCTGGACGGTGGGTCCGATCACCGATCCGGTGCCATCGACCGGCGGGCCGGCCGACGGGCTGTTGCCCCTCTACCTCCTGCACCGGTGGACGGAGGTGGGACCCTGGGTGTTCCTGTCGGTCCACGCCGTGCCGGTCCTCGCGCTCGCGGTGTTCGCCGTGACACGGCACCGGCGCGTCGCCGGTGTCGGCATGCTGCTGTACGGCACCGTCATGTTCCTGCTCCTGCTCGCCGACTACCTCCGCGCGCGCGACCTGTGGGATGCCACCCTGCTGCCGATCGGCGGGGTGACCTTCCTCGGGTTGGTCTCATTGATCGTGATCGGTCACCAGTGGTCGACCGAGGGTGCGCGGTTCGTCGATCCCGGGACCCCACCACCGCACCTGCTCCGGGCCGAGGCGGAGGGTGGCTCGGTACCCTGACCGGGCCCCTCGCGACGGAGTTGCATGCGTCGTACCGCCATCTTCCTCGCTGTCGCCGTGGCGGCGATCGACCTCGGGACCTACGTCTGGAACGAGTTCCGGCTCGCCGCGGCGGTCGGCTCGGTGATCTCGTTCGGGGTCGGGGCCTTCGCCTCTCGCCTGGTCCTGAGCCTGGCCTTCGTCCTGCCGTGGGTGGCCGGGGCCGCGCTCTTCTGGCGAGGTCGTCGGGCACTGGGCGCCGCGGTGATCGTGCCGACCGCGGTGCTGACCGCTCCAGGCGTCCTGTTCCTCGGCCAGTGGCTGGGCGACCTCGTCGATGTCGGCGGGAGTGCCGGTGCGTGGATCGAGCTGGGAGCAGCGACGACGATGTGGGTCGCCGCCATCGTCGCTGGTGTCGTCGCCTGGCGGAGTCGACCAGCTGCCGGGACCCGTCTGGAGGCGCCAGGGGTCGGCAACGTCTACGTGGTCCTTGCGTTCCTCGCCTGGTTGCCGATGGTGCTGGTCTCGACCCACTTCCTGACCCCCGGCGCCACGGGCACCGACCTGGCAGCTCGCCCCTTCTACGAGTTCATCTGGGAGGACTCCGGGGGACTCGGTGCTGCCGTCGGGATCAGCGAGGCCCTGCTCTTCGGCAGCTTGTTGCTGTTGGGTCCCCTCGTGCGACGTGACGCCGCCGGTGCCGTGGTGACGGTGATCGCGTTCCCGGCGTTGGTCAGGGAAGTGCAGACCATCTTGGAGGTCGCATCCGAACGGTTGGTCGTCTCCACGCCCGCGAGCTACCTCGGGGTGGTCGGGCTCCTCGGTGTGGTCGTGATCGGGATCACCTGGCTTCGGCAGGGTGCTCCCCGCGCGAAGGCCGCGGCCAGAACGGCCGCCTCGGTGCCGTCGGATGAGGATGAACCGGCGGACGAGGAGCGGTAGCTGCGACCAGGTCGTGCCGTCCTCGCCCCTGGGCCAGCGGAGGAGGAGCTGTCAGTAGGGCGGGTGGCCCGACCAGGGGTCCTCGTGGGGGCGAGGGGTACGCAGGGGTTCGTGGCCCCGGTCCGCGACCAGGACGCGCACGTCCGAGCTCAAGCGTTCGAGTTCCGCCTTCATCGACGACAGGGCACGGATCGCCACCGAGACGCCCATCAGGGAGGCCCCCACGGCGAAGGTGATGACCCAGAGGATGATGGCGAAGGCGATCTCCCCCTGCGCCAGGACCAGGGTGCCGGCCGCGATCCCCGCGAGGCCCGCGGCATACGCCAGGTACAGACACGCCCGCGCAGCGGTGCGCATCTCCTTCAGCGAGGGGATCTGGTCCATGGGTGCAAGGATGCCGCACGTGCCGTGCCACCGCACCTCGAGCCGCCACCACCGGTACCATACGCAGCTCGCAGGAGGTGGCACGATGCGCGGCCAGGATGGAGACAGCTCCCGGCCCGATGTCGACGCCGCACGGGTCCGGTTGGAGGACCTGCTGCTCACCTTGCCCTATGAACGTGCGCTGCCGGACCTCTCGGAGCTGCTCGACCGGGCGCGTGTGCCACTCGAACTGTTGCGGCGCGACGACCGACTGCTGAAGGTCCTGCACGAAGCGATCCTTGCCCGGCCGCTCGGCCAGATCGACGAGGTCGAACGCGTCCGCACCGAGGTGGAGCTGCTCACCCTGGAGGTCGAGGTGCTCACCGACCGGCTGTCGGATCCGAACAGCTCGCTGGACGAGGTAGCCGCGGCCGCGACGCGGTTGCGGGAGGTCGAGGCCCGGCTCCAGGAGGTCCGCGACGTCCTCTGACCAGGACGCGTCGGACGCGACGGCTCGGAGCTCCCCGCGACGCCGCAGGCCCGGCCGTCGCCGGGGGGCGTCGGCCGGGCACCGATTGATCGCGCTCGGCAGCCTGGTGGCGGTGGCCTCCGTCGGCTCGATCGGGGTGTTCACGGCGCCCGAGCCGGACGGGCCTCCCGCGCAGCTCGGACCACCGAGCGAGGAGGAGCCGCTCCCTCCGCCACCCGACGAGGTGCTCGCGGCGGTCGCGGTCGTCGGGCTGCCGGAGGCCCTGGAGCGGGCCGATGGCGTCGCCGGGCTCACCCGTGTCTACGGCATCGATGTGACGGGTGACCTCGAGGTGGTCGCGTCCGAGGTCGAGGTCACCGCCGCGTTGCTGGACGGGCGGTCTGTCGTCGGTGTGGTGTCGGCCGTCAGCCCGGCTGCCACGGCGGAAGGTCTGGTGGCCCTGGTCGACGACCTGGGACTGGTCGACGCCCATCGGATCGTGGCCCTGACGGCCGGTGCGGATCGGACGGAGCTGGCGCCGGTGCGCGAGCTCCTCGACCAGCAGGTCGCCGCGCTCGACCTGGCGACGCTACGCGCGGCGGTGTCCAGCGCTGCGGCTGGCACACCGCTCGACGAGGTCGCTGCGGAACTGGTCACCCCGTCGGCGGCCGTGCCGAACGGCGAGGTGTCAGGACCCGCCCAGCTGCGTGTCGCGTCCTGGGACGGGCCCCTGGGGGCACTGCTGGCCGCGATCGCGGTCGCGACGCTCGAGCGCACCGGTGTCGAGGTCGAGGTGATCCCCATCGGCGGCGAGGGCGCAGCGGATGTGGTCGCCGCCGTGAGCGAGGGTCAGGCCGACGCCGCGCTGGTCATCGCCGGAGAGCTTCCGGACGCCGTGGAGCTGCCGTGGACCAGGAACCTCGAGGCCGCGCGGGATGCGTTCCAGGGCCGTTTCGAGGGACAGGTCACCCTGGGGGCGGTGCTCGGACCCGACGACGTCGGGCTGCGCTACCTCGTCACCGAGGACGTTGCGGCACGTTTCGGGGTGGCCCGGCTGTCGGACCTGATCGGCGTGGCGCCGGCCACCGCACCCGTGGACGTGGACGGAGGTGGCGTTCGGGAGGATGGGTGACCGTGGTGCCGGCGGCCGGCCGTCGGCTGGGCCCGTCATCCGCCGTCGCTGGGCGCGGTGCGGCGCGGAGCATCCGTCGCCTCCTCGCGTCCATCCGTGAGGACGGCGCGTACCAGTCGCCGTGCCTCAGGATGGCTGGTGAGCCTGGTGTGGCGGCCGGTGGCGGTCGCGACGGACACGGTGCCGTCGATCCGGCGGCTGAGTCCTTGTCCCGCTGCTGCCGCGGTGCGGACCAGTCCGTCGCCGAGGGCCAACGTCAGCGGGTGGCGTGAGGGCTCACGTAGGCGGCCGACCAGGGTGTGGTGACGTAGTGCGTCGTCCCAGGGGCGTGGATCGGCGCGACCGGTCAGTAGGCCGTCGATGGGAGCGCCGTCGTAGTCGGTGTCGTCGAGCGCGCCGAAACGCAGGTCCTTGATGCCGCGCGAACGACCATCGAGCAGCGTCCCCAGCGGGGCCGCCCGTGACGAGCTGTGACGAAGCGTCCAACTCGTCACGTTCGCGACCTTCTCCAGCCACGATCCCAGGTGCGGGGTGCCGAGGTAGATCACGTCGGTGGTCACTGACGGCCACCCCAGCTCCAGGTCGCGTGCCGCCAGGACAGCGGCACGGGCGAGCAGCCCTCCCATCGAGTGGCCGACGAGGACGATGCGGGTCACCGGTACCGGCCAGGCGGCGACGGTGGCCTCGAGCAGCTGTGCCAGGTCGGCGGCGTTGCGGCCGATGGCGCGTCCCGTCCCGTAACGCACGCGGACCGGCGTCCAGCCTGCCTCGATCGCGACCTCCGGGATCGTGGCTGCCTGCTCCGTCGTCTCGTCCCACAGATCATCGTTGTGCACGAGCCCGTGGAGGAGCACGACGAGTTCGCCGCCTGTCGCTGGTACCGCCGCACGCAGCGCCGTCGGGTCGGGGGCGAGGGGCTGCCGCTCGTGGACCAGGGTGACCTCCATATCGAGGTCCGTGGCGCTCTCGGCGATGTGCTCGGCCGCGACGCCGTGGGCGATCGCCTGCCCACGGAGCCCGCCGCGCGATGGCGTGGGCGCCACCCCGCCGGAGGTCGCCGCGGCCCGTCGTGTCAGGGCGGCACCCACCTCGCCAGCACCTCGCAGCCCGCGCCGCACCAGCCCGTACACGGCACCGACGACCGTGTCGTGAACCTGCTCGACGGGCCGGCCGATCGGCCCGACCCAACGGAAGGCGCCGCGGCTGATGGCACGGTGCATGTCCTGAACGGTGGTGAGCACGACCTCGTCGGCCACGCTCGTGATGAGCTGTGGCCAGCCCCGGAACGCAGCGAGCCCCGCCGGAAGCGGGGCTCGTGTCGATCCTGGCGTCCGTGCGGCCGAGGCCGGTCGAGAGGTCACGATCGGTTCCGCGTCGGGCTCAGAGCGGGGGGACCTCGGTGGCCTGGGGGCCCTTCTGGCCCTGGCCGACCTGGAAACTGACGCGCTGGCCTTCGTCGAGGGACTTGTAACCCTCGGCTTGGATCGCGGAGAAGTGGACGAACAGGTCCTCGCCGCCGTCCTCCGGGGCGATGAACCCGAAGCCCTTGTCGGCGTTGAACCACTTGACGGTGCCTTCTGGCATGTGCATGTCCCTATCGTGACGCGCACCATCACGGGTAGTTCCAACATGGACAGGAACGAGAGGACCCGAACGGGCGCGTGAGATGCTGACGGTAGCCCGTCCCGGCCGTCCGAGTGTCCTCACCCACCGTCCGAGCGGCTAGCGCTCAGTGACCTCGTCGAGCGTTCGACCGGCCCAGCGTTCGAAGGTGGCGGCCTGCTGCTCGGTGGCATCGTCGCGGGCAGCGAGCTTCCAGCGACGTCGAGGTTCGCCGAGCTGCACCGTGCGGGTCAGCAGGCGTGGGCCCCGGGTGACCGTGACCGCCACCTCGTCGTCGGGAGCGTGCGCGCGGAGGGCGCGCTCGAGCTCGCCTCGGGCGACGGTCGCACCGTCGATCGCGATCAGTCGGTCCCCGCCGGTGAGCCCGCCCCTCCAGGCGGGCCCGTCACGCAGCACGCTGGTCAGCGTGATGCCGTCATCGGCTTCGGTCACCTGCACACCGAGGTCCGGGGTCGCGGGGCCGTTGCCCGCGTCGGTGACCCGTAACCCCACGGTGGCGAGCAACGCCTCGTCGATCTCCGGCGGCTGCGGGGCCCCGACCCGCGTGTCGATCAGGTCGGCGAGGTCGTCGTTCCCCACCTCGGCGATCGCCTCCAGGACGTCCTGTTCGGTGTAGCCCTCCGGCGTGTTGGCGTGACGCGACCACAGGGTCCGGAAGACCGTGTCCAGGCCGTCGCCCTCCGGGTCGGCCTGTCGCAGCCGCAGGTCCAGTTCGAAGGCGACGAGCGAGCCGTGGCCGTAGTAGTCGGTCATGACGTTGGGGGAGTTCTCGTCGCGGAGGTAGTGCTTGGTCCAGGCCTCGTGGGAGGCCTGGCGCAGCGCCTGCAACCGGACGCCGGGGGTGGTGTCGACCCGTTCCCAGGTGTCGCGCAGGGTGTCGAGCAGCCGGCGCGGGGTCCAGACCTTGGCGCGCGTCGGTAGCAGCTCGTCGTAGTACGCGGTCCAGCCTTCCGCGACCCACAACGAGGGGGAATGGGTGGGGTGCTCGTAGTCCGGCTCGACGAGGTCCGCGGGGACGAGCCGCTTGACGTTCCACAGGTGGAGGTACTCGTGCGCGACCAGCGACTGGAACCGCGCGGTGAGGTCGGGATCCTGGAAGGTGCGGATCGGCATCTGCAGCACGGAGCCGTCCCGGTGCTCCAGGCCGCCACCGCCCTGGTCCCAGCCGGCGCACAGGAACACGTACCGGTCGGTCGGGAGCTCGCTGCCGAACAGGGCGAGGCAGGCCTCACCGATCGCGGTGGTGTCCTGGGCGATCTGCCTGAGATCGGGGGCACCGCCGTGGCCGGCCCACACGAAGGTGTGAGGGACCCCGGCCACCTCGAAGTCGATGTGGGGCAGGTCACCGACCTCGAAGGCGCTGTCGATCAGGTGGTCGCGGTCCTGGGCGACGAACGTGTTCGGCTCGTCACCGGCGGGCAGCAGCGAGAAGGTGCGGTGGCCGGCGGGGTGTGGTGGGAGCTCGACCTCGTGGAGGCGGTCGGTCGCGCCGTCGAGGTAGGGGAAGGTCGCGGCCGGGATGAGCAGCGCGTGGTGGTCGTCGACGTGGTTCGTGCGTACCGAGAGGTCGTTGGCGTAGAGCTCCAGCTCGACATCGACGGGTCCCGTGACGTCGTCGGGGAGCCTCCACGCGGTGATGCCGTCGGGGGTCACCGGGACGCTGTCGCCGGTGGGGTCGGTCGCGCGGATCGTCTGGACGTGGTGGCTGTAGTTGCGGACCATGTAGCTGCCGGGGGTCCACACGGGCAGGACCAGGCGGGCGCCGGCAGCGAGCTCCTCGGGGACCGTGACCCGGACCCGCACCAGGTGGTGCAGCCGATCGGTGAGGTCGACGCGATAGCGGATCGGGGTGGCCACAGCAGCTCTCCGGTCGCGGGGCGGGGACCGCACGGGTCAGCGCGCGAGGCTAGCCAGCGTCCCGAAGGACGCCGCGGCAACCGACGCTCGGTAGCGTGAGTGCCTGAGCAGCAACCAGACCCGTCCGACCTATCGCGAGGTGATCTGCGTGGCCGACCTGCCCATGGCCGACCGACATGAAACGGTGCTTCCCCTGGCGCCCGACGACGCGCGGTCGTCGCTGGCCCAGGCACAGGAGGCGGACCCACCCGACCGCAAACGGGCGGTCGGCGAGGTGGTGGCGAGCCACCCCACCTTCGTCGAGGGTTGGGCCCGGCTGTCCGAGCTGGGCGACGAGCCGATCGAACGCTACGCCTACGCCCGGGTGGGCTACCACCGCGGTCTGGACGCGCTGCGCGCCGCCGGGTGGGGTGGTCGCGGGTACGTGCGCTGGTCGCAGACCGCGAACCGTCCGTTCCTGACCTGCCTCGTCCGGCTGCGGGCGGCTGCCGCCGAGATCGGTGAGAGGTCCGAGGTCGAACGGATCACCGACTTCCTGCGCGACCTCGATCCGGATTGGGACGACGCGAACGTCCCGACCTGAGCGACGCGGCGGGAACCGTTCGCTCGCGATGCGCGTCAGGTAGGTGACGAGGAGTTGACGTGCACGACAGCGACGGGTTCACGGCCTTCTACGACCAGCGGCGTGATGAGGTCTTCGCCGCCGTTGTGGTGAGTGTCGGGAACCGGCAGCTGGCTGCCGAGGCTGTGGACGAAGCGTTCACCCGAGCGGCCGAACGGTGGGCTCAGGTCCGCCAGCTCGACCGCCCTGCCGGGTGGGTCTACAGGGTCGCGGTGAACTGGGCCACCTCGTGGCGCAGGAAGTGGTCGCGGCGCCCGACGTTGCCTATCGAGCAGTTGGACCGGCCCGGTCAGGACGTCCTGGGCAGCGTGACGCTGCTCGAGCAGCTCGGTGACCTGCCGGTCCTCCAACGTCAGATGCTCATCCTGCGCTTCGTCCTGGGGTACTCGGTGCCAGAGACCGCCGAGGTCCTCGGGGTCGCGCCGGGCACCGTCAAGAGCGGTGTGCACCGGGCGCGACAGCACCTGCGAGAAGTAACGGAGGTCCCCGATGGCGCTTGAGGAGCAGCTCCGAACCCTGGCCGAACGCGTGCCACCGCCACCTCCAGGGGATGCTGAGGCCACCTTCCGTGACGGGGTGCGGCGTCGCCGTCGCCGCCAGGTCGTCACGGGTGCTGCGGCCGCGGTGGTCATCGCCGTCGTGGCGGTCGCGGTAGGGCAGTTGACGGGCGGGCTGCAGCTCACGATCGAACCGGCCGGGCCAGGTGGCGCGTCGGTGATCGCGTTGCCCGAGCCTGGCGTCCCCAAGCCGGTGCAACTCGACGACGGAACACCGGTTTTCGTCAGCCACCTCGAGGATGGCGAGGTGGTCGTGCTCGACGCCACCTCGCCCCATGCGCCGCCGACCCTGCTCTTGGGGTGCGAACCCGATGGCGGGATCCAGGATCCCCGGTCCGGCTCCGCCTTCACCGCGCGGGGGACGTGGATGTTCGGACCGGCCCCGACCGGGCTGCCCATCTACCCCCACGAGCGCGTGTCCGTGGACGAGATCCGGGTGACAGGGACGGCCGGGCCCTCCCCACCACGGCCGTCTGAGGAGGAGCTCGAGGTGCCGGATGGCGGGGTTGCTGAAGGGTCGGCGATCAGCTTCTGTTTCGGCGTCGACCTCGAGGGCCCAGATCTCGACCGCGCGTACTACCACTGGCCGGCGGCCATGCCGCCGAGAGGCGAGTTGGAGCTACCGGTCGGTCGCTGGGAGTGGGTCCGCGCGGACATCCAGGTCCAGGAGGGACAGCCGCTGCTGTGTGCCGCAGCGCCGTGCGACCCGGGGAGCCGGCGGATCGGCGATCCCGATGGCTGGCTGGTGCGTGCGGTGGGGCAGGACGCCCGTGACCAACTGTTCCTGGCACGGCTGCGCGACGATGGTCTGGTCGACGTCCGGCTCCCGGCCTTGGAGGATCCGCCCGTGTCGTAGGCCGGCTCCGACTCGCGCTGCCCACAACGCGACCCGGACCCGTCGTCGGGACCCCAGCGCTCGGCGGTAACGTCCGCACCGGGAGGTGCGTGTGGCCGGCCGGATCCTCAAGGACGACATCGAGACGCTGCGGCGCCAAGCCGACATCGTCGCGGTCGTCGGTGACTACACCACCCTGAAGCGAGCCGGGCGCTCCTTCAAGGGCCTGTGCCCCTTCCACACCGAGAAGACGCCGTCCTTCACGGTCACGCCGGACGGCAACTTCTTCCACTGCTTCGGGTGTGACGCCTCGGGGGACCTCTACGACTTCCTGATGCGCATCGAGGGACTCGAGTTCCCCGAGGCGGTCGAAGCACTCGCGCGGCGGACGGGCTTCACCCTGCGCTACGAGGAGCTGTCCGCTCGGGAGCGGCGCGCGATCGGTGAACGCTCGCGTCTGGTCGACGCGACCCGTGCGGCGAACGACTTCTTCCAGACCCAGCTGTACAGCGATGCGGGCAAGGTCGCGCGCGACTACCTCAAGGCCCGCGGGTTCGGCGCGGAGGACGCGAAGCGGTTCGAGCTCGGCTTCGCCCCCAACGAGTGGGATGCGCTGAGCCTCGCGCTCACTCGCGAGGGTCTGAAGGCCGAGGACCTGATCGCCGTCGGCGTCGCGATGCGCAACGACCGGGGTGGGTTGCGCGACCGGTTCCGGGGCCGGCTGATCTTCCCGGTCCACGACCCGGGCGGGGACGTCGTCGGGTTCGGTGGGCGGGTCCTCGACGCGTTGGACTACGGCGACTTCGACCCTCCCAAGTACCTCAACTCGCCCGAGACCCCGCTGTACAAGAAGACGCGGGTGCTCTACGGGGTACCCCAGGCCCGTGCCGACATCGTCCGGGCCGAGCAGGTGCTGATCTGCGAGGGCTACACCGACGTGATGGCGTTGCATCAGGCGGGGTTCAGCAACGCGGTCGCGACCTGCGGCACCGCCGTCGGTACCGAGCACCTGCGCATGGTGTCGCGCTACGCCAACCAGGTGGTCTTCGCGTTCGATGGGGACGCCGCAGGGGTCAAGGCGGCCGAGCGTGCCTGGGATGCGGCGCGGGAGCTGACGTCGGCCGGCGGTGGCAACCTCGACCTCCGGGTGCTGGTGTTGCCGTCGGACCAGGATCCGGCCGACCTCGTCCGAGAGGTCGGAGCCGAAGGGCTCCGCTCCGCGGTCGATGACGCCACCCCGGTCGTGCCGTTCGTGGTGGGCCACCGCATCGAGGAGGCGGACCTGACGACGGAAGCCGGCCGCACCGCAGCGCTGCGCGCCGCACTGGAGATCGTAGGGCGCGAACCCGATCCGGACCTCCGCCGCGAGTGGGTGCGGACCGAGGTGGCCGACCGCATCGGCGTGCCCTACGACTTCGCGGTGCGTACGGCGCAGCGCATGGGCATCGAGGTGGATCGTCACGAGGGTGTGGCGGTCCGATCTCGACAGGATCGGCCGACGGCGTCGTCCGCGTCGGGGCCGGACCGCGCTGCGGCGCGACGTGAACGCGACGTCCTCCGGGTCGCGCTGCAGCGCCCCGAGTTGCTCCCCGAGGAGTGGTACGAGCTCACCGAGGAGGACCTGACCCATCCGGTCGCGCGCAGCCTGTTCACGGCATTGCAGGCAGCCGGCGGTCCGGGTGTCGATCTGTCGGCGGTCCTCGAGCAGGCCAGCGACGACGATCTCCGTGGGGTGATCCGCCGGCTCGCACTGGAGGACGACCCCGGGCTGCCCTCGGTGGGTCACGACGGTGGCGGGGTGGCGGATCCCGAAGGCATGGCGGCGCGGGTCGCCGCCGAACGGGTACGTCGGCTGCTGGCCGAGCGGATCCAGGCGCAGGAGCACACGCTGCGGGCCCGGCTCGGCGAACTCCACCACGTCAGCGATGCTGACGAGCTCCGTGCTCTGCAGCGGCAACTCATCGTGCTGCAACAGCGTCGTCGGGAACTCCGCGATCTGGTCTGACCACGACGGCGTCGCGAGGGCACGATCGAACCCCACGCCGTGGCCTACGACCGTGGTCATACGACCACCTGCGTGCGTGCGGTGCGCGGGGTGTCAGCAGGCAGCGAACCGGAGGGCTCCGGGCACCGGTGGGCGTTAGCATCGGGGTGTCCCGCAGGGACGTGCGGAGGAGGCTGGCGGTGGTGAGCGTCGATCCGACGGGCGACGGGCGAGGGTCCGCGTCTGGCGACGGCGCTGCGAACGTGGTCGATCTGGTCGAGCACGAGCGACAGACCCGGTCGCCCGAGGTCGACGAACTGCACGACCTGGGAGCGCAGCGCGGGTTCGTCACCACCTCGGAGATCACGGCGATCGTGCGGGTGTCGGATGCGAGCGCCGCCAGGACGGTGGCCCGACAACTCCGTCGCGCGGGCATAACCATCGTGGACGACCGCGATGCGGAGTCGGCGTCCACCGTCCGGGAGGATGCGACGACCGGCGATGCCGTGCGCATGTACCTCAACGAGATCGGACGGGTCGACCTGCTGACCGCCGAGCAGGAGGTCAACCTCGCGAAGCGCATCGACGCGGGTACGGCGGCTGCCGAGATCCTGGATTCGCTCCTCGAACTCGATCCGCAGACGCGCGCCCGACTACGCCGCATCGAGCGGGTCGGGGAGACGGCGCGTTCCGCGTTGACGGAAGCGAACCTCCGGCTGGTCGTGTCCATCGCGAAGCGGTACGTGGGGCGTGGTCTGCTCTTCCCGGACCTGATCCAGGAGGGCAACCTCGGCCTGATGCGCGCGGTCGAGAAGTTCGACTACACCCGGGGGTACAAGTTCTCCACCTATGCGACCTGGTGGATCCGACAGATGATCAGCCGGTCGATCGCGGATCAGTCCCGCACGATCCGCATCCCGGTCCACCTGGTCGAGACGATGAACAAGATCAAGCGGGTGGAGCGCTCACTCGTGCAGAAGCTCGGCCGAGAGCCGACGATCGAGGAGGTCGCGGCTGCGGTCGAGCTACCCGTCGAGCGGCTGGAGGAGTTCCGGAGACTCTCCATCGATCCCGCCTCGCTCGACGCACCGGTCGGCGAGGACGGCGACGGCTCGATGGGCGAGCTGATCGAGGACGCCAACGCCGAGGTTCCGGTCGAAGCCGCGTCGTACCTGTTGCTGCGCCAACACCTCGCCGCCGTCCTCGACGAGCTCAACCCGCGCGAGCGCACCGTCATCGAGCGCCGGTTCGGCCTCCACGACGCGCAACCGCACACGCTCGAACAGGTCGGCGAGGAACTGGGGCTCACCCGCGAGCGCATCCGCCAGATCGAAGCCAAGGCGCTGGCGAAGCTGCGTCACCCGTCGCACGCGGACGCGCTCGAGGGCTACCTGCGGGGCTGATCGGCCGGGCCGCTCGGGCGCGCCCGACCGGCAGACAGGAGGTTCGTCCCCATGCGCACCATCATCGAGCCCTTCCGGGTCAGGTCGGTGGAACCGATCCGGGCGACGACCAGGACGGAGCGACAGGCTGCGCTCGAGGCCGCGGGGTGGAACCTGTTCGGTCTCGCGGGTCGTGACGTGCTGATCGATCTGCTCACCGACTCCGGGACCGGCGCGATGTCCAGCGAGCAGTGGGCCGCGATCATGCGAGGAGACGAGTCGTACGCCGGCTCGCCGTCCTTCGAGCGGTTCGAGACCGTGGTGCGGGAACTCACCGGTTTCACCCACGTGATCCCGACCCATCAGGGCCGCGCTGCGGAACGGATCCTGTTCTCCGAACTTGTGGGTGACGGTGACATCGTGCCGAACAACACGCACTTCGACACGACCCGAGCGAACATCGAGCATCAGGGTGCGGAAGCGCGCGACCTGATCTGGCCCGACAACGAGGACCTCCCCCTCGTCGCGCCCTTCAAGGGCGATACCGATGTCGACGCCCTGGAGGCCCTGCTCGCGGGACCGGACGGAGCTCGGGTACCTCTCGTCACGACGACCGTGACGAACAACTCGGGAGGCGGGCAGCCCGTCTCGCTGGGCAACCTGCACCAGGTGCGGGAGGTCTGCGCACGGTTCGGGGTCCCCTTCTTCCTCGACGCCGCGAGGTTCGCCGAGAACGCGTGGTTCATCGGGCAGCGGGAGGAGGGGCAGCAGGGCCGTCACCCCCGGGACATCGCACGGGACATGTTCCGCGCGGCCGACGGCTGCTGGATCAGTCTGAAGAAGGACGGGCTCGGGAACATCGGCGGTGTCCTGGCGATGAACGACCCTGATCTGGCCGAGCGGTGTCGGGCACTGCTCATCCTCACCGAGGGCTTTCCCACCTATGGCGGGCTCGCCGGACGCGACCTGGAAGCGCTCGCTCAGGGGCTCATCGAGGTCACCGACCCGGAGTACCTCGCGTACCGGGTGCGCACCGCGGAGTACCTGGCCGAGCTCGCCTGGGATGCGGGTGTGCCCACGGTCCGGCCGCCTGGTGGCCATGCGGTGTACCTCGACGCGAAGGCTCTGCTGCCTCACATCCCGGCCTACGAGTTCCCAGCGCAGGCGCTGGCGTGCGAGCTCTACCTGACGGGAGGTGTGCGAGGGGTCGAGATCGGCACGCTGATGTTCGGGCGACCCCGCGAGGGGCAGGCCCACGACCATGTGGCACGTCACGAGTTGGTGCGACTGGCGTTGCCCCGCAGGACCTACACGCAGAGCCACGTCGACTACGTTGGCGAGGTCATCGGTGACGTCGCCGGCAGGGCAGACGAGCTCCGCGGTCTGCGGATCGTCTCGCAGCCGCGCTGGCTGCGCCACTTCACCGCGCAGCTCACCCCGCTCGCTGGCTGAGCCCCGGTGCGGGTGGTCTCGTGGGGCTGCGACCGCCGCTGCCGCCTGGCCGAACCTAGATGTCACACCCCCTCCGTAGTGTCGAAGTATGCAGACGACCTCACCTCGCCGTACCGACCAGCCCGGCCTGCCCCTAGCACGGCCCGGAAGGAAGGATCCGGGTGGAGGTGAGCCGCCGGAGGAGGAGCCCACCATGCAGACGCCGCGGTCCTTCGAACCGTTGCCCTTCGATGACGGAGCGGATCGGCCCGTCGATGTCGTGCTCACCGCACGTGCCCGACGGGTGGTCGCCCCGACCGACCTACCTGACCTGCGGGTCGTGGACGACGGTCCCGTGGAGACACCCGATCCGTCCGACACGCGACCGTCACGCGCTCGTGCGCTCCGCCGGGCGGGTCGCTCGGTGGCCAGCATCGCCCAGGCACTCCAGGTGGATGAGCTCCTCGTCCGCGCATGGGTCGCGGACGTTCGTGGAGGGCGTTCCCGACGCGGGTCGGCAGCAACCTCGACGGACGGTGGTCCGACGTCCATCCCGAGGAACGCCGCCGCATCGGCCCGGTCGTCTCAGGCACCTACGGAAGAGGTCGACGAGCATCGACTCGCCTTCGAACTGGCCCGGGCGGACGCTCGGGACGAAGCACGCAGGACCCGCCTGGCCGATCCCGACTTCGCGGCCGGACTGGGGGTGCTCGTGGGGCTCGCGGAGGTCGATGTCCATGCGGTGATGATCACCGCCGCGGATACGCGGCTCGTGCGGTTCGCGCTCGACTGGTTGCGCGAGCATGCCGACCTCGATCCTCACCGCGTCCGGCTGGTCCTCCGGATCGGCGCGGCGGTCGCCGGAGACCTGGCGGCACACCGCTGGGCACGGGAGCTCGGCCTGCCCAAGGAAGGCATCGCGATCGCGAGCTGGCGCAAGGCTCCCCGTGACGACGACGAGCAGGCGTTGCTGCGGATCGCCGATCCCACGCTCTCCGCCGCGATCGCCGGGTGGCGTGATGCGCTCCTGACACCTGGCGGCGAGGACGACGCCGACATCGCCTTCTGAGCCGTTCCGATGGACGGTCTGAAGCGGGCGGAGGTGCCGGCTCGCGGTGACGCCGTCACGCCCCGTAGAGTGCGGGCATGTTCGCGATCCCCGCCACCGCCGCCCGTCCCGATGATCCGCTCGCTGCGCTGCACCTCGGCGAGCATCCGGATCCCGACCCCCCCGCCGGTTGGGAGATCGTCGAGGTCCGTGCGGCTTCACTGAACCACCATGACCTGTGGACGTTGCGTGGCGTGGGCATCGCCGAAGAGCGGCTTCCGATCGTCCTCGGATGTGACGCGGCCGGCGTCACCTCGGACGGTCGCGAGGTCATCGTCCACGCCGTGATCAGCGACCTCGACGGTCAGGACGAGACGCTGTCGTCGGGGTTCTCCATCCTCTCCGAGGTCCACGACGGCACCTTCGCCGATCGCGTCGCCGTGCCAGCGCGCAACCTCGTCGACAAGCCCGCAGGGCTGAGCTTCGAGGAGGCCGCCTGCCTGTCGACCGCGTGGCTGACGGCCTACCGGATGCTCTTCACCCGCGGGGAGCTGCGACCCGGCCAACGGGTCCTGATCCAGGGAGCCGGCGGAGGGGTCGCAACCGCAGCACTGCTCCTCGGTAAGGCTGCGGGGCTGCACGTGACGGTCACGAGCCGTGACCAGGACAAGCTGGCTCGGGCCCAGGAACTGGGGGCGGACGTGACGGTGACGTCCGGCGAACGGTTGCCAGCCCGTGTGGATGCGGTGCTGGAGACCGTCGGGGAGGCGACCTGGTCACACTCGCTGAAGGCGCTGGAACCAGGAGGTGTGGTCGTCGTCGCGGGCGCGACCTCCGGTTTCAACCCCCCCGCGGACCTCGCGCGGGTGTTCTACCGGCAGCTACGCGTCGTCGGTTCGACCATGGGCACCAAGGACGAACTGACCCGGCTGGTGCGGTTCCTCGAGGTCACCGGGACACGGCCGTTGATCGACCGTACCTTCCCGATGGAGGAGGCCACCTCGGCGTTCCAGCGCATGGCGGACGGCGAGGTGTACGGCAAGCTGGTCCTCACCCGCTGAGCGTGGAGGGACGCGCGCAGAGAGCTCCGGGGGTGGGGCTCGAACCCACGACGCCTCGATTAACAGTCGAGTGCTCTGCCAACTGAGCTACCCCGGAAGGGCAACCGCCGCACGGGTCCCGAGCGGCGGTCGAACGAGTGTAGCAACGGCCAGACGATGCCCCGAACGGTCGCGGGGCTCACTAGCCTGGTCATCCGATGGAGGAGGCGACGATGCGCAAGGACCTGGTCATCATCCCGGACGATCAGCCTGGGGTCCTCGCCCGGCTCGGGGAGACCCTCGGCGCGGCCGGGATCAACATCGAAGCGATCAGTGCGTTCACAGGGCAGGGCAAGGGCATCGTCCACCTGCTGGTCGACAAGGCCGAGGAGGCCCTCGAGGTGTTGACCGAAGCGGGGGTCGACGTCAGCGCGGCCCGCCGCGTCGCGGTGAAGCCCCTGCCGAACGAGCCGGGCGCCCTTGGTGCGGCGTGCCGTCAACTCGCCGACGCGGACATCAACATCGAGCAGGCCTACATCGCGGCGGACAGCCAACTGGTCGTGGTCTGCGACGACGTGGACGCTGCCAAGGGCGTGTTGGGCATCGCCGAGTGATCCGCCTCAGCGCGGCAGGTCGGTCTGCTTGAACTCGTGGAGCATCGGCGCGTGTTCGACGAGGTCGAGCACCTGCTCGATGGTGGCACGGGCGTGGTCGGCGTCACCGTCCGGTCGGTCCATGATCCGTACGAACACGCCACGGCCGCCGGCGATGAACGTGGGTACGCCCCAGACCGAGTAGTTGTCCACGGCCGCGACATGCTCCTCGGCGAGACACTTGAGCGGCATCCCGGCATTGACGATGCCGAAGATCTCCTCGTCGTCGATGCCCTGTTCCTGTAGGACCCGCCGGATCACGTCGGCGTCCTTGATGTCCGCCCCGTCGTCATGGCGGGCCGCGAAGAGCGCGAGGTGCACCTGACGGAAGCGCTCCGGCAGGTGGTCACGCACCGCCAGGCCGACCTGGAAGGCGAGGATGCCTGAGCCCTCGCTCGGGACCTCCCGGTCCCAGTAGGCGGGTTCGCCCTCGTCGAGGTGGCCCTGTGCCAGGCTGTACGGCACGAACCGTACGTCCCAGTCTGCGTCCGCATCGAGCGCGGCGACGACGTGCTCGTTGGCGTTGCGGGCGAAGGGGCACAGGTAGTCGAAGGTGATGCCGAAGCTGCGTGGCACGGAGGCTCCTCAGGATGGGGCTGGAGGTGG
>PWTE01000195.1 GCA_003563915.1 Nitriliruptoraceae bacterium | reverse complement strand
CTGGAGCGGATGACGGGATTCGAACCCGCGACCTCCACCTTGGCAAGGTGGCGCTCTAGCCAACTGAGCTACATCCGCGCGCAACCCGGAAAACTAACGGGTTGAGGCAGGCCCGGCAAACCACGGGCGCGGGCCGCGAAACCAGGGTATCCGGGCTAGTCGGATCCCGGCACAGCGGTCCCCTCCGCGGACGCGGCGAGCCCGGTCGAACCGAACCCACCGTCACCTCTCACGGTGTCGTCCAGGTCCTCGACCTCGGCGATCTCGGCACGTCCGACCCGCTGGAGCAACAGCTGTGCGATCCGGTCACCACGCTGCAGGGCCACCGGTTCGTTCCCGAGGTTGATCAGCAACACCTGGACCTCTCCGCGGTAGCCCGCGTCGATCGTTCCGGGAGCGTTGGCCACCGTCAGCCCCTGACGCCGAGCCAACCCGGAGCGAGGGTGGACCAACCCGACCCAGCCAACCGGGATCGCCACCGCGAGGCCCGTGGGTACCGCCGCCCGGTCACCCGGCTCCAGGGTGACCCGCGCCGCGGACGCGAGGTCGAGCCCCGCATCGCCCTCGTGGGCGTAGCGCGGCAGGGGCATCTGCGGATCCAGCCGCTTCACGGTGATCCGCACCACCTCGACGTCCGTCACGTCAGCCTCCTACACGTCTCTGCGCGGCCCCATCCGGATCACCCGTCAGCGGAAGCGGCGTCATCCCGTGAGGTGATGACGTCGGCGTCGGTCCCCGTCCGCTGCCCCGACGACGAACGCGCGGCACGTTCTGACGCGGCATGGGCACAGTCCACGAGTTCCGTGACCGCATCGACGAGGTAGCCGGTCAGGTCCTCGACGTCGGGGAGCGCGTCGTAGTCGGCGGTGAGCCCGAAGTTCATCCAGCCGTCCAACGACATCACCCCGACGCCCAACGCATGGTTGGCCGCCAACGGGGTGAACGGGAAGGCCCCCAGCAACCGTGCCCCCAGGCAGTAGATCGGTAGCTGCGGGCCGGGCACGTTGGTGACCAGGAAGTTGAACAGCCGACTGTTCACGGCCGCCCGGGACGCCATCGCGTGGATCGTCGGAGGAGCGAAGTCGCCCAACCCGATCAGGAAGTTGGCACCGACCGCGGCGTGGCTCTTGCGCACGTCACTCATGCCGTCGTGGCAGATACGCAGTCGCTCCACCGGGTCCATCTCGAACATCGGCAGATCCACGAACACCGACACGATGCGGTTGCCGAGGTGGTGTTCCTCGGAGTCGGTGCGGGTGCTGACCGGCACCATCGCCCGCAGCCAGAGCCCGTCGGTGCGGGCCGTGCGGGCGCGGAGGAACCGGCCAACGGCGTCGGCGGTCATCGCCAGGACTACATCGTTCACCGTGGTCTTGAAGGCGTTCTTGACGAGCTTCACGTCGTCGAGCGCGACCCGCTGGATCGCGAACCGTCGGTGCGGTCCGATGGGCTGGTTGAGCAGCGAGCGTGGGGCCGGCTTCGCGACGTTGGACCGCACCACCCTGGCGACGCCGCGACCGACCTCGGCGACCCGGCGAGCGGTCTTCTTCGGCGCGCTGGCGAGACGCTGTGCCGACTCGACCAGCTCGGCGGGGCTGGTCGCCAGCCGGACGACCTGATCGGCCGCGAGCTCGTGGGGCTTCGGGGTCGGTTTCGGGTTCCAGCGTTCAGGGTCGGGGATCTTCCGGGATGCCTCCGGGTCCACGTCCAGCATCACCGTGGCGATGTCGATGCCCGACAGACCATCGACCATGGCGTGGTGGCTCTTGCCGAGGAGCGCGACCCGGCCCTCCTCGAGCCCTTCGATCACGTACAGCTCCCACAGCGGCTTCGATCGGTCGAGCTGACGCGACAGGATCCGCGCGCAGTACTCGGTCAGCTGCGCCGTGGTGCCGGGCGCAGGCAGGGCCGCGTGCCGCACGTGGTAGGCGAGGTCGAAGTGCGGGTCGTCGACCCACACCGGGTTGCCGGAACGCAGCGGCGGGTGCTGCAGCCTCTGGCGGTAGCGGGGCACCAGGTGCAACCGTGAACGCACCAGCTTCAGGAACCGGTGGAAGCCGACGTTGCGTCCGTCCTGCGGCGGGTCGAAGATGAACAGCGCTCCGACGTGCATGTGCCGGGTGGACGACTCCATCTCGAGGAAGGCGGCGTCCAACCCGCTCAGCCGGTCCCCGTGCCGTTGCCGGGCCTGGGGGCTGGTGTCGTCCGGAGGAGGGCCGGTCTCCGACTCGTTCGGCGGTTCAGGCGCCGTCGCAGCGGCGTCGGCCGCCGGCGCATCCTCCGGCGTGGGTGCCTCATCCACCTCGCGGTGCGCCACCGGTCACCTCCCGTCCCGGGCGACTGTAGCGCTCAGCGTGGAGGCATCCGCAGGGCACCGTCGAGCCGGATCACCTCGCCGTTGAGGTAGGGGTGTTCGACCAGTTGGCGCACGAGCAGCGCATACTCGCCCGGCTCGCCCAACCGGTGTGGGTGCGGGATGTCGGCGGCCAACGCCTCACGCGCCTCGTCGGGCAGGCCGGCGAGCATCGGCGTGTCGAAGGTGCCCGGCGCGATGGTCAGGACCCGGATCTGGTGACGTGCCAGGTCGCGGGCCGCCGGCAGGGTCAGCCCGACCACGCCGCCCTTCGACGCGCTGTAGGCGATCTGGCCGATCTGCCCGTCGTAGGCGGCGATCGACGCGGTGTTGACGATGACGCCGCGATCGCCGTCGACCGGCTCGTTGTCGGCCATCGCGGTGGCGGCCAGCCGAAGGACATTGAAGGTGCCGATGAGGTTGACGCCGACCACCTTCTGGAACAGCGCGAGGTCGTGCGGCCCCTCCTTGCCGAGCACCCGCGCGGCCCACCCGACGCCCGCACAGTTGACCGCCACCCGCAGCTCGCCGAGCTCCTGGGCCTGGGCGATCGCCTCGCCGACGGCGTCCTCGTCGGTGACGTCGGTGGGGACGAACGCGGCCCGCTCCCCCAGTTCGTCGGCCAGGGCACCACCATCCCCACCCGGCAGGTCGACCAGCACGACGTGGGCGCCTTGCTCGTGCAGGGTCCGGGCGGTCGCGGCGCCGAGCCCGGAGGCTCCGCCGGTTATCAGGGCACTGTGCGACGAGGTCAGCTTCACGGGTCTCTCCTGGAGGCGGCGGCACGGCGTCGACGGGCGACACCGTGGACGTTCGACGGACGTGCGAGGTGGCTCCCCTCGCCCGCGGCTGGCAGGCTAGTGACTCCACCGGGGCCGCCCTCGCGCTGACGGCTCCCGTGACCCTGACCGTTTCCCGCACCCCGCCTCCCCGGAGCCTCCCTTGCCTCGCACGCTGCCCTACGGCACCTGGCCCTCCGAGCTGACGCCCGACCTGCTGGTCGGCGGTGCGATCGGCCTGACCGAGCTGCGTCTCGACGGCCACCGTCGCTGCTGGATCGAGCTGCGCCCCGACGAGGGCGGCCGCCAGGTGGTCGTGGCCGAGGCCGTCCCCGGCGACGACGGCCCGAACGGCGACACCCCGCCGGGCACCGTGGAGCTCACCCCGCCCGACACGAACGCCCGCACCCGGGTCCACGAGTACGGCGGTGGCAGCTACCTCGCCGTCGAGGACGTGGTGTGGTTCACCGACTTCGCCGACCAACGCCTCTACCGGCGTGCGCCGGGCGAGGACCCGGTCGCGATCACCCCCGCACCGTCGGAGCCGGCCACGCTGCGCTACGCCGACCTCGAGCTCACACCCGACGGGCGCTGGCTGCTGGCCGTCCGCGAACGCCACGAGGGCGACATGGCCGAGGAGGTCGTCAACGAGGTGGTCGCGATCCCCGCGGCTGGGGACGGCGAGGTGGTGGTGCTCGCCGACGGGTACGACTTCGTCGCCGCGCCGAAGGTCAGCCCGGACGGCGACCGGGTCGCGTTCGTCGGTTGGGACCACCCGAACATGCCGTGGGACGACACGTCGCTCGTGCTGGCCGACCTCGTCGAGGTCGAGGGCGAGGTGCGCGTCACCAACGCCGCGGTGGTGGCCGGCGCGCCCGGGATGTCCGAGAGCGTGATGGCGCCGGCGTGGTCACCGGACGGGGTGCTGCACGTGCTGCGCGACGTCAGCGGCTGGTGGAACCTGTACCGGCTGACCGATGACGCGCCGGGCAGTGGAGCGCAGTGGCAGAACCTCGCCGAGGTGGAGCAGGACCTGGGGGCGCCGGGCTGGCAGCTCGGCATGTCCCTGTACGGGTTCCTGGACGACGGGCGGGTCGCGGTGGTCGCCACCGACCACGCGGTGATGCGCCCGGCGCTGATCGACCCGGACGCGGGGACGCTGGAGCCGTTGGACGTGCCGGTGACCTCGGTGCGGTCGCTCGCGGCCGCGGGACAGACCGTCAGCCTGATCGGCGGTGCGCCGGACCGGCCCGATGCGGTGCTGGAGGTGGAGGTGCCGCCACGCATTGCGGAGGACGACGCCGAAGCCGACGCCGAGGCCGCGTCCGAGGAGGAGTCGCGCGAGGAGTGGCGGGAGGTGCACGTCAGCCGGCCGCTGCCGATCGACGCGGCGTGGCTGTCGCAGCCCGAGGTGATCAGCTTCCCGACCTCGGACGGGATGACCGCCCACGCGCTGTACCACCGGCCCCGCCACCCCGAGGTGGTCGGCCCGGACGACGAGCGCCCGCCGCTGATCGTGACCAGCCACGGCGGCCCGACGTCGCACGTGCCGCCACGGCTGGAGCTCGGCATCGCGTACTGGACCAGTCGCGGGTTCGCGGTGGTCGACGTCAACTACCGCGGCTCCACCGGGTTCGGTCGCGCCTACCGCGAGGCGCTGCGCGGCACCTGGGGCGTCTACGACGTCGACGACTGCGTCGCCGCCGTGGAGGCCCTGGCCGACCGCGGCGAGGTGGATCCGGACCGGGCGCTGATCCGCGGCGGGTCGGCCAGCGGGTTCACGACCCTGGCCGCGCTGACCTTCCGCGACGTGTTCGCCGCCGGCGCGAGCTACTTCGGGGTCGCCGATCTGGCCGCCCTGGCCGAGGAGACCCACAAGTTCGAGTCGCGCTACCTCGACCGGCTGGTGGGGCCCTACCCGGACGAGGCGGAGCTGTACGCGGCACGCTCACCGGTCCACCACACCGACGGGCTGTCATGCCCGGTGATCCTGCTGCAGGGGCTGCTCGATCGCATCGTGCCGCCCGCGCAGGCCGAGGCGATGGTCGCCGCGATGCAGGCCAAGGGCGTGCCCTACGCCTACGTGACCTTCGACGACGAGGACCACGGCTTCCGCAAGGCCGAGAACCAGATCCGGGCGCTGGAGGCGGAGCTGAGCTTCTACGCGCAGGTGTTCGGTTTCGACCTGGCCGACGACGTCGAGCCGGTCGAGGTGGTCGGCCTCGACCGCTGATCCTCGCGCAGCGGCCGTTCAGCGACCGCGTTCGGCGAGGAAGCGCTCGCGCGCCTCGGCGTGGTCGACCAGTGGCGGCGGGTAGTCGGGGGCGAACAGCGACCCGTCGTGCTGCCACGGCGCGTGGATCGCCTTGCCGTCGAGTTCGGCCAGCTCCGGCACGTAGCGGCGGACGTACGCGCCGGTCGGGTCGTAGCCCTCCCCCTGGGTGACCGGGTTGAACATCCGGTTCGGCCGCGAGTCGGTGCCGGTCCCGGCGGTCCACTGCCACTGGCCGAAGTTGTTGGCGAGGTCGCCGTCCTCGAGGTGGTCCATGAAGTGCCACGCGCCGACCCGCCAGTCGATGCGCAGGTGCTTGGTGAGGAACGACGCGACGATCATGCGGGCGCGGTTGTGCATGTAGCCCTCACGGCGGAGCTGACGCATCCCCGCGTCGACGATCGGGTAGCCGGTGCGGCCGTCCTTCCAGGCCTGCACGGCGTCGGCCTCGTCGTCGGCGGTGCGCCAGTGATCGCCCTGCGGGCGGTAATCATCGGTGACCATGTCGGGCCGGGCGGCGACCAGCTGGTGGTTGAAGTCGCGCCAGCACAGCTCCTGGAGGAAGGGCTCGTGGCCGCGGCGGCGCCGGTCGACGCGCGCGGCGATCTGGGCCGGTGAGATCTCGCCGAGGTGCAGGTAGGCGGAGAGGAGGGAGGTGCCGTCGACCGCCATCTGGTTGCGCGCGTCCTCGTAGTCCTCGATCGGGCCGTCGAACCAGCCGTCGAGCCGGGCCAGGGCGTGGGTCTCGCCGCCGGTGAAGCGACGTTCGGGGGCCGGGTCACCGGCGACCAGGTCCGTGGCGGCGGGGATGTCCCCCGGGTCGAGGTGGTCGGG